>JAGVXA010000009.1 GCA_018304025.1 Candidatus Pacearchaeota archaeon
AAAATCAGAAAGTTCATCATGCAATTTAAGGACGCCGTCCTCCGCCGAAGGCGGATTTTTTGCGAAGCAAAAAACCTTTAGGGGACGGAGGATGTCACAATAATAAAAAAGAAAGGAAGGAGTACACTATATCCTGGAATCTTAATTATAAGGCTACCTATTTTTCCGTCAAGTCCACGCCCATTACCTCCAAAAATTATATCTGAAAAAATACTAAAAAAGTAATACCCTATAGTTATACTAAAAACACTTTTCCAAAAATCAGGTTTAAAATCCATTATTTCATTAGGTTTATATTATTTTTAAACCTTTCTTGAGGAAAACGTCGCTAAGTTAATCCTAAGGATTAACTTATCGTGGGGACGTTCAACCCCAAACTTTAAAACAATCTTCTTCTCTAAATTCCTATGCGCTCGTAGCTCAGTCTGGATAGAGCAGTGGGGTCCTAACCCAAAGGTCGGGGGTTCAAATCCTCTCGGGCGCATCTCTGTGCGCCCGTTTGAAAATCTCTGATTTGATCTCGGGCGCATCTTAAACCAAGGTTACCAAACATTTATAACATTTGAACCCCAAATAACTTTATGCCTATCAAAGACCCAGAAAAAAGAAGAAAATATCGAAGAGAGTGGTATGCAAAAAACAGAGAATCCGAAAAAGCACACACCAGAAGAAGAAAAAATGAATTAAGAAAATGGTTTTCTAATTACAAAAATGAATTAAAGTGTTCTCGCTGTCCAGAAAATCATTCTGCCACATTAGAGTTTCATCATAGAATAAAAAAAGAGAAGGAAAGTGATATTGCACAAATGCTCGGAGAGGGTTTTTCCATAGCAAGAATTCTTTCAGAAATAAAGAAATGCGATGTAGTCTGTGCTAATTGCCATAGAAAAATCCATTTCGATGAAAAGCAATAACCTTTAAAACCAAACAAATTTATCAAATAACAAGCGTGGGTAGTACAGTGGTTTAGTATCTCTGCCTTCCAAGCAGATGACCCGGGTTCGAGTCCCGGCCCGCGCATCTTCGCTCACCGCAGGGAGCCGACGAGTTCCGAGGTCTCTGTTCACCGCAGTGAGTATTCGAACAAGAGTGAATCAGAGATTGTAGCGAGCAAGAGTGAATCGAAGATTCCCTGCCTCCGCATCCCAAATATTAAAAACCCTAAATATCAGATAATAAAATGGAAAACGAAAAATCCCAATGGTACGACAAATCCTATAAGCTGCTTTTAGCACCACCAATAATTTTTCTGATAATCTGTCTTGTCTACCTCGGCTCATTTTACTCTTCGCACGGAGATTTTATTTTGAAAGACGCAAGCCTGTCCGGCGGAACAACAATAACTCTTCGCGGCGACTTTAACGCAGAAGAATTAGAATTAGGATTAAAAACAGTTTTCGAAGACGTCAACGTAAGAACAACAAGCGACTTAGCAACCGGAAAGCATAATTCTATAATCATTGATTCATCTGTCCAGCCAGACGTTCTCGAGGCAGAAATAGAAAAAATTATCGGGGCGCAGTTGACAGAAAAAGATTTCAGCACAGAATTCAGCGGTCCAGCCTTAAGTAAGAATTTCTACAGGCAGTTAATAACAGCCCTCTTGATTTCATTTTTGCTGATGTCTTTTGTTATCTTCTTTCTTTTCAGGACATTTATTCCTTCAATCGCAGTCATATTTTCAGCATTTGCAGATATTGTAATGCCTCTTGCAATCTTGGATTATTTCGGAGTAAGAATTTCAGCGGCAGGAATTGCCGGATTTTTAATGCTCATAGGTTATTCAGTTGATACAGATATTTTGCTAACAACAAGAGTTTTAAAGAAACGGGAGGGAACAGTTAACCAGAGAATTTTCAGTTCTTTCAAAACAGGAATCTTCATGACGTCAACAGCTTTATTGGCTGTTCTCCCAGCTTTTCTTATCATCACCTCTCTGCCGGATTCATTCAGGCAGATATTTTTAATCCTCGCTCTCGGATTATTCGCGGATATAATCAACACATGGCTTACAAACGCAAGCGTAATTAAATGGTATGCCGACAAAAAAGGAATAAACTAAATGATAAAATTAACAACAAGAATCTGGATTTTAATTATAGCGTTACTTTTAGCCGCGCTTATGATATCGCCTTCTTTTCAGACAGGAGCAGTAATAAAAAGCGTAGAGAAAGATTCAAACGCATACAATCAGGGCTTAAGGCAGGGAATGATTTTAAAAGAAGTCAACGCCCAAAAAATCGAAAGCCAAGAAGATTACGTCCTAGCTGTCTCAAATCTTTTTGTTTCCAATAACGAATCAAGAGTAGACATAAAAACAGACAAGCAGGAATTTATTTTTCTCGCAAATAATCTTTCTGAAATTGTTGTTGGCCCAATTCCAAAAACAAAACTTAAAACCGGGCTCGATTTAAGCGGAGGAGCAAGGGCAGTAATCAAGCCGGAAAATGTTTCAATTTCTGAAGAGCAATTATCCGATTTAATTGCAATAACAAATGAAAGATTAAACGCTTTCGGTATTAGCGACGTCACAGTTCGCGCAGCAAAAGATCTTAGTGGAGAAAATTATATGGTTGTAGAAATCGCAGGCGCAACGCCATCAGATGTTAAAAGTCTTCTCGGGAGCCAGGGCAAATTCGAAGCAAAAGTTGCAAACCAAACCGTTTTTGAAGGCGGCGAAAGAGACATTAGTGATGTGTGCAGAAACGACGGCAAATGCGCTTCAATAACCGGTTGTTTCCCGTCTCAAGAAGGAGGATACTTTTGCAGTTTTGCATTCGCAGTTTATCTTAAAGAAGACGCGGCAAAAAAACATGCAGAGCTGACAAAAAATCTATCTCTTGACAGCACAGGCAAATATCTCAGCGAGAAACTTTATCTTTATGTCGACGATATAGAAGTTGATTCTTTGCTCATTAGCTCAAATTTGAGAGGGCAGACGCAGACGCAGATTCAAATTCAAGGCTCTGGCGCAGGGCAGACGCAGGAAGAAGCTGTCAAGGAAGCGACAAAACAAATGAACCGTCTCCAGACAATTCTTCTAACAGGAAGCCTGCCTTACAAATTAGAAATCGTAAAGCTCGATACAATTTCTCCTTTTCTCGGAAAAGAGTTTACAAAAAATATCATCTATCTCGGATTGGTTGTTTTTTTAGTAATATCATTATCTCTTTTCATCAAATACAGAAAAATAAAGATAACTCTTGCAGTTATTTTAACAATGTTCTCGGAGATGTTTATTACATTGGGGATTGCAGCATTGATAAAATGGAATTTGGATGCATCGAGCATCGCCGGAATTATTGCTGGAATGGGTACTGGTGTTAATGACCAGATAGTCATTATCGACGAATCTGTTTCAGGAAAAGAGGGGCGTGAAACTCTGAAAGAAAAAGTAAAGAGAGCATTTTTTATTATCGTCGGAGCATTCTTGACAATCATTGCCGCGATGATTCCATTGTTTTGGGCAGGAGCTGGATTGCTGAGGGGCTTTGCTCTTACAACAATTATCGGCGTTAGTATAGGAATTCTTATTACAAGGCCTGCATTCGCAGACATAATAAAGAGGATAGAAGAATAATGTTACCGCGCTGGCACATACTTTTCGGAGCAATTTTCGCAATTATTATTTGGATAGCTGTTCCAGAAATAAATTTTTTCTATCTCGCGTTAATTTTTTTAGCATCTTTTCTGATAGATTTTGACCACTATATGTGCGCTGTCAAAACAACAAAAAAAATCAGTTTAAAAAACGCATTTAGCTACTACGAAGAACTATGCGCCAAACAAAAAAAGGAAATTGCCGCCGGAATCAAAAAGAAATTTCCAGAATTCCATGCCTTCCACACAATAGAATTTCATTTGCTCGTCGGTATTCTCTCTTTTTATTGGATTGGATTTTTCTACATTTTTATAGGAATGATTTTTCATTCGCTATTGGATATCTTGTCTTTCTTTAAGGACGGAACTTTCCACGCGAGAGAATTTTTCTTTTTTAACTGGATCAGAAAGAAATTTTAAATAAAACTTTCTAGCCCCTTCGCCAGCAATAAAAATGCAGGAATCCAAAGCAATATCGCAGGCAAACTAAAAAAAATCGAGAGCAATAGCATAGCAGAAGCAAAAATATCAATAACGCTTAAAATAATTTCTCCAGTCAAAATAAACATCCCTTTCAAAAAAAGAAGCCCTGCGCAAAATAAAATAAATTGCGTAAAAACATCGATGCCAAAAATTAGCATTAAAAATGCTAATGCAGACGCCAGGTCTATTCCTCCGAGTATTTTAACTAGCATTTAGCTAGCCCTCCATCTGCCGCCAACACTGGATTCAATTCTTCTTCTAAGATGCAAGTCAGTATTGATATCGTCGTTAGCAGCGTCTCTTATTTCTTCTAATCGTTGAGGGGGAACAATTGTATTTTTCATTATAGGGCGTTTCCAATTCATCAAATCAGGATTAAAATTTCTGTCCAAATATCCTCCTCTTATCGCCTCGTCGTAAAGAGAAGAGCCGGGAAAAGGCACAGGAATAAAAAAAGTGACATACGGCGCTCCAGAATTCATCAAGATTCTTCCCAGTTCAATGCTTCTCTGGATTTCTTCTTCAGTTTCATCAGGAAAACCTATCATTAGATTCACAGGCGCTTTGATTCCTAATTCGCTCATTTCTTTCATAAGTTCTGGCAAGTCCATTCTGTCCAAGTTAACTTTATTGGTCGCATATTTTTTTAAAATTCTCTGCGAGCCAGATTCAACAGGAAAAACTATCTGTTCAAATCCTGCATTTTTTAGCGTCTCTAAAAATTCTCTATCAATGACATATCTTCCATTTTTTTGTTTCCCTAAATCAAAATAGTCTCGTATATTCACGCCGTTAACGTCCATAATTTCAAAATTATATTTTTTAGCTCTTTCAAATATTTCTTTCGCTCTTTGCTTATCAAAAAATAAACTATCATCTTCAAAAAATAATTTCTCAATCCCTAATTTTTTTAATTTTTCCATTTCTTCGACGACTCTTTCAATCGAATGTTTTCTGTACGCGCCAATAGCGCCAGTTCCTTTTTCCGCGGTTTTTTCTGCAGAGATATGGCAATAAGAGCATCTAAACGGGCAACCTCGAGACGTCATAATCGGAGCATATCTTCTCTGAATTTTATCCGTAACATCTACTCCATGCGGCGAAGAAATGTCTGCGTACTTTTCAAACAGAAGTTTTTCCCAAAAAGGCATAGCTAATTCGTCGAGAGTTTTAGGAAAGCAAGTTTCATCAACAGGATTTATTTTAATCTCGCCATTTTCAGTTCTATAAGCCCATCCCAAAACATTTTCCACTCCTCCTAAAATTGCCCTCGGAAAAATTAATTCTCCTTCTGTTAAGCACACCCCGTCAAAATTTTCCGTAGCCAAAAATCTTTCCTTCAGCGCTCTCGCATTTACTCCGCCAGCATAAATTTTAATCTTAGGATTTGCTTTCCTTATTGCTTCAGCAGTTTCGAAAGCCATTCTTGTTTGAGGAGTGAAATTCGAACTTATACCAATCGCATTATATTTTCCGTCTTCAACATAGCCGGCAATCTCGTCAAAATTCATTCCTATTCTTGTTAGCCCATTTTCTTGTCGGGCATTCCTGTAAAATGTATCTTTCAGAGTTTGTTTCTTCCCGCCGACAGAAGCATCTAGAACATCAACAGGAATTCCTCTTTTTTCTAATTCCGCAGCTAAATACAATGGCCCCAAAGAACCGTCTGGCCTCGGGGTTTCAACATCCATCAGTTGATTAGGAGGATAAATAATCAAAACTTTAGATTTTTTAATTTTGCTTTGCATGAAAATATTCGATTGGGAGATTATTTAAAATTAATTGTTATGAAGAATTTTTTCAGTTAATTTTTTTGCAGTATCAACACAGGTTATAACTTTTCCCCCAAAAATAGAGTACATACCGTTGCCATAATCAGTGATTTCCGTAGGTCTTTCATCCGTATCGTCTACGTTTGCTTTGACTACTCTCGTCACAAACAGCGATCTTAAGATTTGCGCTTTTTTCAAGAAAGGATAATCCAGATATCCTCGTCTCAAAATCTCTTCTTTATTTGAAGCAGTATTTTCATTCGACATTACAACAGGGTCAATATCATCAGAAACAACAGATTTCAGGAGAGAAGCATCAACGTGCCCAAGCGTAAACGTTCCTTTTTCTCCTCGGGGCAAAACAGAACTAAAAGCACCATCAACAATTGTCAAACCAATTCTTGGAGAATTAGGAATATACAATTCTAATAACTCAACAAGCTCATACAATAATTTTTTTCTAGGGAAACCAAACCATTTGTTAAAACTATTAAAATTAGAATAAGTAGCGTTAACGACTATATCAAATTCTTCTGCCGATTCAAAATTGCCGCAGGAAAAAATTAATTTTTTCCTGCTTCCGGCTACTTGTCCGCCAATAACTTTGTGATTCAATCTCAAACAAATATTTTTTCCTCGCATTTTTTGCAAAATCAAACCCTTCAATATGTCTGGGTCGTAAACTCTCTCAGGCGTTTTCAGGCAAATACCAATATTCCTTCTATCCATAAATTGTTCCTCTGGCCAGGCGATTTCATACGGCAGATTTAATTCGTCGCAAAATCTAACAAAATTTTCCGGAGTCGTTTTTGTGTTTATTCTAGAAACGCCGTAAAAATCTTCAAAAAATTCAGATACACTATCTCCAAATTCCGCTTCAAAATTTTTTCTGGAAGAATTTATCTCGCTAACAGTTTCTTTGCTTCTGGGATAATGAAAACCATAGTGGTGTCTGAGGTGGTTTATTGTAGACGCGCCGGTGAAAATATTGTCTGCTCTTTCAAATATCACAATTTCAAAACCCCTTCTTGCTAATTCCAAGGCAGCACAGCATCCGAATATTCCTGCCCCGATAATTGCTATTTTTTTCATATGTCTCATTTTCAAGTAAAATTTATAAAGATTTATGTTATCGCAAAACCGTGAAAGCAATCATTCTTTGCGCCGGAAAAGGAGAAAGACTTAGACCAATAACAGAAGCAATTCCAAAACCAATGATTCCGATAAATAACAAACCAGTTTTAGAATATCTGGTATTATTATGCAGAAAGCACAATATAACCGAAATCGCAATCAACACGTCCTATCTTCCGGAAAAAATAAAAAGTTATTTTGGAGACGGAAGTAAATTCGGAGTAAAAATAAATTATTCTTTCGAGCAAAATCTATTAGGAACTTCTGGAGCATTAAACAATTTTAGAGATTTTTTCAAAGAACCTTTCTTCGTCATATACGGAGACAATATTACCGACTTAAATCTTACAAAAATGCTTAAATTCCACAAAGAAAAAAAAGGAAAAGGAACATTGTATCTTTATCGAGAAAAAATAACAGACAAAAAAACCGGCGCTGGCTACGTAACAATAAACAAAAACAACCAAATCGAGGCAATTGTTGAAAAACCAAAAGAAGAGGAACTTGAAAAACTAAACCAAATCTTTTCTGAAAAAAAATTTTTCAATGCCGGCGTTTATATTTTAGAACCGGAAGTATTAAAAATAATTCCCGAAGGATTCTCTGATTTCGCAAAAGACATTTTTCCCAAAGTGCTCATGTCAGACAATCTTTATGGCTACAAAGAAAATTGCTATTTCAAGGAAGTTGGACAATTTATACGATATCAAAAAGCGAAAGAAGAGGTAGAGTCTGGAAAAATTAAATTTGATTTTATTTAGTTCGTTTAATCTGCTTTCCAATATATATAAATCTTTCGCAGAAATATTTATATATCTCCCAGCCTACAATTTTATCTATTAAAAAAGAAAATGATAATCACAAGAGCACCATTAAGAGTGTCATTAGGTGGAGGAGGAAGTGACTTGCCTTTCTATTCTTCTAAATTCGGAGGATTTCTGATTTCAGCAGCCATAAACAAATATAACTACATAATCGTAGAAAAAAGAGATTTTACAGACGAGATGCTTATACGATATTCCAAAACAGAAACTGTTAAATTTGTAAAAGACATAAAACATACAAGAATAAAATCCGCATTAGAATACCTTAACATTAATGAGCCAATTGAAATAACCACAATAGCAGATGTTCCTGCAGGTACTGGTCTTGGCTCGTCAAGCACTTTCATGGTTGCTTTGCTTAAAGCTCTGCACACATACAAAAGAGAAGATATTTCTTCTGAAAAATTAGCTGAAGAGGCAGCTTTAATCGAAATTAAAATTTTAAATGAGCCAATCGGGAAGCACGACCAATACCTGGCTTCTTACGGCGGAGTTGTATGCTTAGACATAGACAAAACAGGAAATGTTTTTCCAAGTAAAATAAGCATGTCTCATTCTACACTTGAAGAATTAGAAAATAATATTTTATTATTCAGCACTGGAATAATACGAAATGCTAATGAAGTTCTTCTGGACCAAAAGAAAAATTCAGAATCAGACGAATCAAAAATGGAACAGATGCATATTATAAAAGACATCGGCAAAGAAATAAAAACTTCTTTGGAACAAGGCGATTGTAAAAAATTTGGAAAATGGTTGAATGTTCATTGGGAAACAAAGAAAAAATTTAGTGAAAAAATGTCGTCAGGATTAATAGACAGTTCATATGAAGCAGGATTAAAAAGCGGAGCAATCGGGGGGAAGTTAGTCGGTGCAGGCGGAGGCGGATTCCTGATGTTTTACTGCGATAATAACAAAAGGCAGTTAAGAGAAACAATGGAAAAAATAGGACTAAAAGAATTAAATTTTAGATTTGACGGAGACGGCTGTAAAGTTATATACGAGGGAAAATGAGTAGAGAATTTATCGATCGCTACCTGCAAGAAACCGAAGAGATTATTAGAGACATAGATAGAGAAGAAATATCCAAATTTGTAGAAATCTTATTTGAAACTTGGAAAAATAAAAAGAAAGTAATTACTATGGGGAACGGAGGAAGCGCAAGCACAGCCTCGCATTTCGTAGGAGATTTAATCAAGACAGTTTCAAATCCGTCGTCGATGAAGGAAATCAGTTCAGTCAAGGGTTTTAGAGCAATATGCCTGAATGACAATCATCCTGCTTTGTCAGCATGGATAAATGATTCTGGTTGGGAAAAAGCATACAGCGGATTGCTAAACACATTGCTAGACGACGGAGATGTAATACTTTTAGTTTCCGTGCACGGAGGTTCTGGTTGGTCTGGAAATTTAGTTCACGCCATGGACTTGGCAAAAAAAAGAAAAGCAAAAATTCTTGGCCTTGCAGGTTTTGACGGCGGAAAAATGAAAGAAATGTGCGATTCATGCATAGTTGTTCCAAAAGATTCAACGCCGCACACAGAAGGATTTCACGGCGTTCTCCAGCACCTAATTGTTTCCCGCTTGCAAGAAAGAATTGGTGAATACTCTAAATTAAACACAGACGAAAATGAATAAAGCATTCTTCTTTGACAGGGACGGAATTTTAAATAAAGGAATATACAGATACGACGAGGAGCACCAAAAATATTTAGACGCAGCCCCAACAAGTCTTAAAGAGTTCAAGATAAACGAATCTGCAAAAAAAATTATTCAACACGTTAAATCAAAAGGATTTATTCCAATAATCGTTACAAACCAGCCAGACTTTTTGAAAAGAAATCTCCTCTTAAAAGATTACGAAGAAATAACTTCCAAACTCTGTAAAGAATTTGGATTAGAAAGAGGGCAGGTGTTTGAATGTTTTCACAAAAAAGGTTTTTCTTTAGAATGCAGTTGTAAAAAACCAAAACCTGGATTATTTTTAATGGCAAAAGGGGTTTATGAAATAGATATGAAAATCTCATGGGTTATAGGAGATTCTCATCACGATATCGAAGCAGCCAATCAAGCCGGAGTTTTAAACAGTATTTTTTTAAGAATCCCTAAAATCAAAGGAAAAACCGAAGGCAATGAAGAAAGCGAAAAAAAACTTTTAGAAAAAGGAATCAAAGTTACTCACATAATAAAAAATATTTCAGAGGTGGCGGATTTAATATGAGCACAAAATTTTTTGCAGACACAGCGAACCAAGACGAATTGGATTTTTCTTTTTCCAAAGGAGTTAATGAAGGCATAACAACAAATCCAAAAATAATGGAAAATGCAGGAGTAAAAGATTTTGAAACCGCATGTCGAGAAATTTTAAAAAAATATTCTTCTGTTCCAGTAAGTTTAGAAACAGATTTGGAAGGTATCCCCGTTTCAGAAATTGAATCAAGAGCAGAAGAAGTCAAAGAAGTTCTTTTTAGGCAAGCAAATAATTTAGCCAGTTGGGGAGCTAATGTTGTTGTAAAAATTCCAGTTTGTCTTGGCGGATTGAAAGCAGTGGAATTTCTTGCTAAACAAAATATAAAGACAAACGTAACCGCCTGTATGACTCCCTATCAGGCTGTTGAATCTGCCAAAGCAGGAGCAGACTATGTAAGTTTATTCGCTAATAGAATGCTTGATTCGCATATTCTAGAATTATCTGGCGTGAACTTGGAACAAATAGCAAACGATTCTAAATGGAAGTCTGCAGTCAAAGAGAACAGGGAGAAATATTTGGAAGAAGCATGGGAAAAAACTCTTGCGCAAATCGCGTATGTATCAGAATATTTGCAAGGCGGCAAAGCCCGGCTGATTATCGGAAGCATAAGATTTCCCGAAGACATTTACAGAATATTAAAATCAGGCCCAGACATAATAACTATCCCCACTGGAATAGTCAGGCAGTTAAGCAAAATACCAGAATTAAAGCAAACTAAAAAATCAATTAATGGCTCTAATGCAGCAACGGGAAATTCTCTGTCGCATCCAATGACTTCTTACACACTCGAGGAATTTGAAAGAGCCGCAAGCTCTTACAGAAACGAATACAAAAATACTTAAATCACAGCAGGAATTAGATTAGATGAAAAAACTAATTGTTGTAATTCCCGCTTATAACGAAGGAGAAACTCTTAAAAAAAATGTAGAAGAACTTTACAACTTTCTTAAAAAAAATATCAAAAATTACAAATGGAAGATAATAATAAGCGATAACGCTTCAATCGACAAAACTCTCGAGATAGCTAAAAATTTAGTTAAAAAATACAAAAAGATTTCAGTTGTTCATATGAATTCAAGAGCAAAAAGTTTAGCTATAAAAAAAATTTGGTTAAACGAGGAAGCTGATATTTATTCATTTATGGACGCAGATTTATCAGCAGACCTTAATTACTTTCCGCAGTTAATCTCTGGAATAGAAAAAGGTTTTGATATTTCAATCGGCTCAAGAACATCCAAGCAATCAGTAACTTCCAGGAAATTTAAAAGGCACATCACTTCTTTGACATTAATTCTGATGATTAAAATTTTATTTAGGATGGATATAGAAGATTTTCAATGCGGATTTAAAGCAATAAATAAAAAAATTCGTGACAACATAATTCCTAAAATGAAAGCAGTTGATCACGGATTTATGGACACTGAGATGTTGGCTGTTGCTAACAGTCAGGGCTACAAAATCAAAGAAATACCGATTGCATGGAAAGACGATAGAAAAAGCCACAACAAAATAATTGCCGGAATTTTAGACGCGCTAAAAAATATGATTCGAATAAGAATAGATTTGTGGAGAGGAGCCTATAAATAATTTAACGTCGACAAAATCTTAAAAATAATTAGATTTGCATATTAAAATAATTCTGTTCAAGTTATCATAAAAAGAAGAAAAATTATAATTCCTGTAAGGATTATTAGAAATTCTTTTTTCGTCAAAGCCATCAACATCAAACGGAATTAAAAATCTAAATATCCTGGCTATGCCGGTAGGAAAATGAATAACCAAACTTTTCCGTCCAATCTTATCATTTATCGCTTCAATAACTTTATTGATGCTTGTAGTTTGATTGCCGGATATTTCAACTATCTCCCCCGTCTTAAAATTCTTGACCAGCTTTAAAACAACCCCTGCCAAATCTTCTCTTAAAACAGGTTGTATTTCATTGTCTCCGTTTCCGATAACAAAAGCAAAATTAAATTTAAAAACCATCCGCGCCATTTTGTAGAAGTAATTTTCTTTGCCGATTTCATAAACAAAATTTGGTCTAATAATCATATAATCCAAATCAGAATTAATCAATAATTTTTCAGCAGCTTTCTTGCTTCTCGCATAATGCCCTTTATTTCTTAAGTTAACATTTTGAGTTGAAAAATAAATCAATTTAATCTTTTTTTTGTTTAAAACATCAATTAGATTTTTCAACCCCTCGACGTTTTCTCTATACCGAAATTTATTAAAACTTCTAACAACAGAAGCAAGATTTATTACCATATCAAAATTATTAATTCCTCTGGTAAGACTTTCTTTCTTTAGCAAATCACCCAAGACGAATTTATAGTTTCCTAAATTTTTTCTCCGATCCATAATGCTGACTTCATATTCTTTATTCAACTCTTTAACAAGCGCTCTTCCAATATACCCGTTTCCGCCTATAACCAAAATTCTTTTAATTGCCATTTTAAAAAATTAAATATGTAATTCCCCCTGAAATAATACTTCTTGAAAGCATACTCTTGAAGATTCTTAAGCTGCTTTTCAGTCAGATTACCGTGTTTAAACACTAAATTAACAGAATTAAATTTTTCAAAATTCTCTTCAGTTATAAGATTCTTCGTCGTTAATTCGTTATAAAATCCTGTTCCGGGATAAGGGCACGAAATGCAAAACTGGGCAACATTTGTATTCAGTTTAATAGCATAATCTACTGTTTTTTTAATATTCTCTGCGCTGTCACCAACCAGTCCGAATATGTAAAACGCCGAGATTTTTATTCCCAACTTGTTGCAGTATTTTATTATATCTTCTTGATGTTTAACTTCTATCAATTTCCTCTTGTTTTCTTTAGCTATTTTTTCATGTACAGTTTCTATGCCGACGTTTAAACTTCTTAATCCGACATCAAATAATTCCTCCAAAATTTCTTTGTTCAAAATATCCAATCGGGTCTCAATCCCAAATTTTATTTTAACTTTTTTTTCTTTCATTAATCTTGCAAATTCTTTTATCTGCTCTCTGTCCAAACCAAATGTTGGATCTCTAAACTGCAGTCCCCTTATCTTGTATCTTTTTATAAGAAATTCAATATCTCCTACAATTTTAGAAGCCTCTCTTACTCTATATTTAGAACCCTGTATCATTCCATAAGCGCAATAATACGAACACGAATAAGGACATCCTCTGCTTGCTTGAATGGTCAAAAAAGGTTTTTCTTTTATTGCAGGAAAGTAAGAATATTCTTGTATCGGAAAATTATCAAAATTAGGGGAAGGCAAATCATTCATGCCAACAAGTTTTTTAACATTCACAACACCTTTCAGTTTTTCTAAATTTTTAAATTCATAAAGAAAATAACTTTCTGCTTCTCCCCGGATGACAAAATCGCCTTCGAATAATTCAGATTTCACAGTCGGAAAAGTTCCAAAAAAACCAATTTTCGCGTTCCGATATTTTTTCTTAAGTTCCTTGCAAATTGCATTCTCGTATTTGTAGTCTACAATTGAGCCGTAAATAAGCATCAAGTCATAAATTCCAAATAATTTTTTTTTGTCAGAATATTCAATATAATCCACGTTATGTCCTTGCTGCAAAAAAATTGCCTGCAAATAAGCAAAAGACAAAACCGGAATTCTAACTGCCTTTTTTTTAAGAACGCTTATCAATCTCGAAGAAAACGAATTCCCAAAATCTGAAAAAGTTCCCATTCCGCCGGCAAGATCTTTGTTCATCGCACCCCGAACATTTGGATTTAAAACATTAATTAGCGCAATTCTCATAACTCTTTGTCAAAGAGCCCATTTAAATTATTTTCCTTACTATTCGGAAATGTATTTCTTGTCGCCAATCGAAGGCCATCTTATAACCAAAAGAACAGAATCCTCCAATGTTTCAGAACTATAAATCTCCCCTTCTCTCCAAAAAACAAAATCTCCTCTCTTCGACAAAATGACTTTTTCCTCGCTTCCCGGAAAATCAAAAAGAAATTTTCCTTCGATTAAAACACACATTGTTTTTGACTTTTCGCAGACCCCAAAACCTTTCTCTTTCCACCCTTTCGACTGAACAGCCCATTTCACTTCAAAGTTCTGATTATTAAAAACAGAGTCCGGGCATGCCATGTGCCCTATAAACCATCCTTTTTTGCCGCCGAAATCTTGTTCTTCAACGTTTCCTTTGACAATCTTGTCCATTAAAACAAAGAATTTGAAAACTTAATAAATCTTCTTAATTTCACAACAAATAAAAAGCGCTAATTTCTCTCTAGCAAATGGGAAACGAAAAAGAAGAATTTGACAGCGATTTAAAGACAATAGCAAAATCTTCGGTAATCGTCTTTATAGGAATTATTTTGTCAAAAGTTTTTTCATATTTTTATACAGTAATAATCGCAAGATATTTCGGGCCTGCCGACTACGGGCTCTTTACATTGGCGTCTATAATCACAACTTGGTTTGTTATTATTTCTACTCTTGGTTTGAATAATGGTTTGATCAGGTACATTTCAATATTCAGAGCGCAAAATAAAAAATCAAAAATTCATCTTATTTTTAGGGACTCTATAAAAAAAGTTATTATCTCAAGCCTAATTTCATTCGCTCTTTTGTTGCTGCTTTCTAAATTCATTTCTTTTCGATTTTTTAACGAGCCAAATCTTGTTTCATATCTAAACTTTTTCGCAGTCATAATTCCATTAACTGTAGTATTAGAAGCCTTGCTTACATTAGTTTTAGCTTACGAGCAAGCTGGATGGTACACATTTATTCATAATTTTCTTATAGGCGCATTAAAGGTTTTTTTGATAGGTTCATTTATTTTTATTGGGCTTGGAGCATATTCTATTTTTTTATCTTATATTCTTTCTGTTTTAGTAGCTTTAATTTTCACAATTTTTCTTTTAAAAACAAAATTTTCATATGTTCTAAAAAGAGTTCCTAAAAAAACATCCAAAGACAAAAAACTATTGGGAGAAATATTTCAATATTCTTGGCCGCTCCTCTTTTTCGGAGTAGCATGGCAGCTCTTTCACTGGACAGACTCTTTTGTAATCGGTTATTTTATGTCCGCAACCGAAGTCGGGATTTACAACGCTGCAGAACCATTAGCGTTTTTGTTAACTGCAACAACAGCGACTTTTATGCAGTTATTCTTCCCAATTATCAACAAGCAAAATTCCAAGAAAAATTACAATGTTGTTAACGAGTTAGCCAAGCAGGTAGGAAAATGGATTTTTATGGTAAATCTTCCAATCTCAATTATACTAATATTCTTCCCTAAAGTATTCTTGGGCATCTTTTTTGGCAGCGAATATCTTTCAGCAGCCACGCCTCTAAGATTCCTTGCTCTCGGCTCTTTAGTTTTTTCTCTTTTCAGCGTTTCAGATAAGTTAATTACAATGAAAGGCAAGTCAAAAATTATTTTGATTGACATCATCATAGTTTCAATATTTAATTTGGTAACAGACGTGACATTGGTCAAATTTTATGGGATTAACGGAGCAGCATTAGCTACGATGTTTTCACTGGTTTTGTTAAGCGTGATTTTTGCAGTGCAATCAAAGAGAGAATTGCTCGCTTTGCCGCTAAGAAAAAAAATGGTAAATCTTTTTTTTGCGTCTATCGCTCCGACACTAATTTTATACTTTTTAATAAATAAGCAATTAGGCGTTTTGTTTAACTTAATTTCGCTAGTTTCTTTTTTTGCTCTTTACTTCTTGATGGTTTTTTTACTAAAAGGGTTCGATAGAAACGATATGCTGATTTTAAGAAGCGCTTTAAGGAAGTTAAAGTTAAGAAAATAAATTTTCTCTGTAAATATATAAATTTTTATAAACCAGAAACAGAATAGAATTATAATGAACGCACTAATAGGCTATACTGGACTCGTCGGGAAAAATATACTTGAACAAGCAGGATTCGAGTTTTTTGATGAATTCTATAATTCTTCAAATATCCAAGACATCAAAGGAAAAAGTTTTGATACTATCGTATCTGCCGGAAACTATTCCCTAAAATGGCTTGCGAACAAAGAGCCAGAAAAAGATCTCGAGTCAATCAATAAATTTATCGAATGTATAAAGCAAGTTAAAGCAAAAAAATTTGTGTTAATATCAACTGTTGACGCATACCCATCTCCCCTAAGAGTGAACGAGGACAGCGACATTGACGAAACCAAGCAAATGCCATACGGTCGTAACAGATATATTCTAGAAAAATTCGTTAAAGAAAATTTTGATTCCCTGATAATCAGATTTCCAACTCTTTTCGGAAAAGGACTGAAAAAAAATTTAATTTACGATTTCTTAAACAACAATGAAATTGAGAAGATAAATTCAGAGAGCGTTCTTCAGTTTTATAATCTTGATAATATCTGGAAAGATATTTGCCTTTCATTAGAAAAAAATCTTAAATTATTGAATGTCGCCACAGAGCCCTTGCTAGTAAAAGAGATAACAAAACACGCATTCGGAATAGACTTCAGCAACCAGCCAGACAAAAACAAAGCGCATTGCGATTTTTATACAAAGCATTCAGAACTGTGGGGTAAAAAAGAAAATTACATTTATGACCGAAGCGAAGTGCTCAGCGATATTAAAAGATTTGTCGAAGAATATCAGAATAATAAATTAAATCTTGCTGTTTCAACAATGGGGTGGAATACCAACGAGGAGGAAGACGCAAGAAAAATGCTTCTTGAAAACAACATCAAAGCAATAGAGATTACTCCAGACAGAATTTTCAACGATAAGTTTGAATTTGACGAAAAAAAAATCAAAGAATATTCAGAAGCTTGGAAGAATCAAGGTTTTGAGTTTGTTTCAATGCAAGGCATACTTTTCAAAAGAGACGATTTAAATATTTTCGGACTTCTTGAAAAAAGAAAAGAAATGAATGACTATATAAAAAAAATAATCTCTATCTGCCAAAAAATGGGAATAAAAAATATAGTCTTTGGCGCTCCAAAGAATAGGCGAAAAAACAATCTTTCTTTAGAAGAGGCCGAAAATATCTCTGTTCCTTTCTTTTTAGATATTGCAAGATATGCATTCAAAAGAGGAGTAATTTTTTGCATAGAACCTAATCCTCAAGAATACGGCGCAGATTATATATTGACGGCAAAAGAGGCATTCGAGTTGGTGAAGAAAGTAAATCATCCAGGTTTCAAAATAAATATCGATACAGGAGCTTTGATAATAAACAAAGAAGATTCCGATGCAATACTCAAATGCGCAAACTTTATCGGTCATTGCCATATAAGCCAGCCAAGGTTAGAATCCTGCGAGCAAATTGATGCTGGAATTCATAAGTCGTTTGCCGAAGCATTAAGAAAGACACAATACTCCGGCCGGGTTTCTATCGAGATGAAAAAAAACCCGGAGGGTAACATCGAAAGCATGCGGAATAGCATTCTAAAAGTAAAGGATGTTTACAGAATTGGATAGAATTATCTAGAACTTAAAACTTTAATGGCAGACAAAAAAAATAAAAACAGAAAAAATTTATGGGAAAAAATCAAAAATAATCCTTTCCCAGTTATATTTATTATTTCTCTGATAGCGTTTATATTCAAATATAAGGGATTTCCCAGAGCAGATGCAAATGCTCAGCTGGTGGGGATTTACCACGCAGCAAATCCAGAGTATTTCAAAAATGATTTTTACGCCAATTCATTTTCTTCTTTTGATGTTACAACGAGCTTTACAAAATTAGTCAATCTTGTAAACACCCCAATAAACAATTATGAGATTACATACATGCTCCTGTTGTTTGCTTCTATGTTTGTTTTTTCAATAGGATTTTACAAAATAGTATTTCTTCTAACTAAGAATCGCGAGCTTTCTTTATTTAGCATAATTCTTCCGTTGTCTGTTTATACGATGAGGATTGGAATCGGAAACACGTTTGAGATTGGAAACTGCCTTATCCCTGCGAACATTGCATGGGCGATAGCAATATGGCCTCTATATTTCTATTTAAAAGAAAAATATTCATTAAGCTTTTTCTTGCTCGGTTTAGCGTCGATATTTCATGTATTAATCGGTATTCTATTGTTCGGGGCATTCTTTTTTAATCTTCTGTTAAATAAAAAATACAAATCTATTTTTTCTTCTTTATACTTCTTCATTTTATTCGCCGTAACAGCAATTCCGTTATTTATCAGCAATGCAAAAACTAGCTCTCAAGATCCAGCAAAAATAATTTCCGCTTTAGGATTCAGATCTCCTTGGCACTATTTGCCGTCTACTTGGCCTTTGCCGGATTGGATTACGTTCTTTTCTTTTTTTATTTTTTTCTTGATAATTTTTTATAAGTTTTCTAAGATAGACAAAGAATACAAGAAGATATTTGAAGGATTTTTGATAATAATTTTAGTCTATTATCTTATCGGAACAATTTTTGTAGAACTAATACCTCTAAAATTTATTATCAAATTACAGTTGTTCAGAATAACAGAACTCTTGAATATAATTGAGCTGATATTTGTTGGAATCTTTTTTTACAATTACATATACAAAAAATTTCCTAAAAAAATAAAGATTTTCCTAATTTTTTTAGTATGTTCCGCCTCGTTAATTTACCTGTTTTTTAATCCTCTTCTTAGCAGATATGAATTTGATAAAGACACTGCAGAAATGTACGATTTCATAAAAACAAGCACGCCGGAAGATTCAGTATTTCTTGCGCCGCTGCATATGTTAAGTTTTCGGATAGGCACAATGAGAGCAATCGTTATCGACTTCAAAGGCGTTCCATTCGGAGAAAAATTTATTGTCGAATGGTACAATCGGCTTGTTGACGTTACAAATAATTTTGGAGGAAATTCTAATTTTTATCACTCAGAAGAGTACGAACTTTTCTTAAGAAAAGGATATAACTCCCTAACAGCAGAAGATGTCAGAAACCTTCAAAATAAATATTCTTTTTCTTATGCGGTTTTTGAAAAACCCTCCGATTTGGAATTTTCCAAACATTTTGAAAATGGCAAATATGTAGTTTACAAAATTTAAATTGCGACATTCCCAAGTCAAAATAAAATCTACTCTTTCCAGGTTCTCTTGCCGTACAAAACCAGTTTTAACCCTCGAGAGATAATCTTTGGATATTCTGTAACTTTTCTTGTTTTTAATAAATTTTTAATAACGCTCTTGCTTAGCGCCCCGCTAATCATGATTTTTTTGACAAGCTCAGATACTTCTTCCTTTGTCAAATGCAACGTAGGCGCCAAAGGCAATTTTGACGAACTAAAATCCTCAAAATTTAATTCCGCTTCATTCACTAAATTTAACTTTTTCATTTCTTCAAAAATAGGAGTCCCTGGATAAGCAGCCAAAAAATTGCAATGATAGTTCAATGCTCCTACTTTTTTCTTTAAATCGACCATATCCTTTGATGTTTCGTGCGAGTCCCAGGGAAACCCAAACATAAAAGTATACCTGAACGGAATTTTCATTTCATTAAATTTTTTAGCATTGTCAATTATCTGCTGAATCGTCAGTCTTTTGTCCATCTTGTCCAACACCTCCTGAGTAGCGCTTTCCACCCCGAAAAGTAATACACCTTTTGATTCTTTCAAAGCAGAGTACATTCTATCCGTCATGCGGTCAATTCTTCCATCGCCGCTCCACTCCAGTTGTAATTCTTTCATCATTTCGCATATTTTCAAAAATCTGTCTTCATTTATATTCAAATTATTTCCGCACAATCTTATTCGCTTAACACCTCTCTTTTTCAAGTACTTCAATTCTTTTTTTATAACATCAAGATTTCTGTCCATCAAACCAGTTTTTCTCGCGTTGCAATAAGTGCACTGATAGGGGCAATATTTAGAGACAACAATCGGAAAAGGCGCTTCTGTTAAATAAGGATTAATATCTATCTCTTCATAATTTATTTCAGAATCTTCCACGCTAATTTTCATTCCTTTTTCTCCGTCGTAAAAAACATCTTCTACAAACGGAAATTCTTTCAGAATTTTTTCCTTCCAGAAAAAAGGCGCAATAACCAGATATAATTTGGAAATTTTGCTGAGCTTTTTCATAAAATTCGTCTTTTCACGAATTGATGGTGTATAAACATAATATATTATTTTTTCCGGGAGATTCTTTTCTAATTTTTTTAATATTTCCTCTTCACCCGTCAAATTTCCATCAAAAAATTCCGGGCTTAATCCAGCTTTTTTCAGCGCAAAATAAAAAAGAACAATTTCTGCATGAAACATTTTTTTCTTCGAATAGCCATAACAACAGTGTTCCAGCATCGGAAATTTATCCTCTGATTTTCCCATTGAAATAATAGCAATTTTCATAAGTTTCCATAAATAATAATCAGTATTTAATATTATTCTTCGATAGAAATATTAGATTTATAAAATTCTTTGATTGACTCGCAAACAAAGCCGATTTCATCTTCTGTTTTGTAAGCATCTAAAGGCAAGCTTATTATGCGTGTTGACGTTTTTTCCGAGACAGGAAATTTTCCTTCTTTATACTTCAAATAACTAAAAGCTTTTTGTAAATGTAACGGGATAGGATAATGTATTGCCGTCGGAATTTCTTTTTTCTCTAAAAATATTTTCAATTCATCTCTTTTTTCAGCTTGTATAGTATACTGCGCATAAACAGATTTATTGAATTTTCTAACATGCGGCAAGATTATCTTATTTTCTTCTTCTAAATTCCTCAAGTTTGTATTGTATAATTCAGCAAGTTTTATTCTTTCTTCAATTTCATTTTTAATAAACTCCTCTAATTTTGCAAGCAAGACAGCAGCTTGAATAGTGTCCAGTCTTAAATTCAGTCCAATAATTTCGTGTTCATATTTTTTCTCCTGCCCGTGATTCCTTATTTTTCTGATTTTATTTGCAATTTCTTTGTTGTCAGTAAAAATCATCCCGCTATCTCCATACCCCCCTAAAGGTTTTGCTGGAAAAAATGAAGTAATAGAAATGTCTCCTAACGCGCAAGCCTTTTTTCCATTATATTCTGCACCAAAAGCTTGCGCGCAATCTTCTATAACAAACAAATTAAATTTTTTAGCGAGTTTATTTATTTCGTCATAATCCGCAGCCTGTCCAAACAAGTCCACCGCTATAATCCCCTTTATCTTTTCTTGTAAAATTTTTTCTCCATTAACTGGATTAAATGGATTTTCTAAAAAATCCTTTAGCTTTTCAACGCTTAAGTTATAGGTTTTATCGTCGATATCTACAAACAGCGGCTGCGCGCCAAGGAAAGCAATTGTTTCAGCACTAGCAATAAATGTAAAAGGCGTCGTAATAACAAAATCTCCTTGCTTTATATCTGACGCCATCAGAGAAGCCAGCAAAGCGTCTGTCCCAGAAGAAACACCAATTGCCTCTTTAACACCGACGTATTCAGCCATTTTCTGTTCCAGTTCTTTTACCTCAGGCCCATTTATGAATTGCCCATGTTCAAAAACTTTCTCTAATCGGCTATCTATCTTTCCCTTTAGAAAAGAATACTGTTTTTTTAAATCGCAAAATTCCATTTACCCGCCGCCTATTTTTTTTAAAGGTTTTAGATAATCTTGGAAATGTTCATATTTTTCTTGGCATCTTTTGCATTCTAAAATCTTTTTTTCATCCGAATAAATCTCTCTTGTTAAAACTTCTCCGCATTTGCAAACCCATCCCTCTTGTTTTCCAGGCAAGCCCAAAATAAGCGCATAATCTGGAATGTCTTTTGTAACAACCGCGCCCGCGCCAATAAGCGCATATTCTCCAATCGTAACATCTCCGACGATAGTTGCGTTAGCGCCAATAGTCGCGCCCTTTTTCACAAGCGTATTTACAAATTCATTTTTTCTCTCTACAAACGCGCGAGGATTTAAGACATTTGTAAAAACCATCGACGGCCCGCAAAAAACATCATCTTCGAGAATCACGCCCTTGTATACTGAAACATTGTTCTGTATTTTGCACCTGTCTCCAATTACAGCATCCGGCCCAATCATCACGTTTTGTCCGATAATACAATTTTTTCCTATTTTGCTGCCTTTCAAGACATGAGAAAAATGCCAGATTTTTGTCCCTTCTCCTATTTCAGCTTCAATTTCTGAAGAGGGATGCGCGTAATAATTACTTTTGTTAACGTTCATTTCATTTTCATGTTCAACTTTGTCTATTAATAGTTTATGTATTTTATTTCTATCATTAATTTTAGGAATAGCATTTCTAATTTTATACACCAATTCTATCGCAGGCCTGACTTCCCTTATTCCAAATCCCTTTCCATCAAGGGTTTGTTTGTACATTTCAGTATGCAGATTTGTAAATCCTTCGGAAAACTCTATCTCTTCCCCATCTATTAAAATCGAACGGTAGGCAGAATTTTCTCCGTTCTTTTTGGCTTCAAGAGGAATATCTTTTTTTTCCGTCGACAAAAACCACCTAACATTAGCTTTTTCCAGTTCTAAATATCCGCCCATTCTCTTTTTATCAGAGTAATGGACTTCGTAATTTTTTACATTTCCAAATATCCATATAAGCATATCAAAAAAATGTACTCCTAGATTTGTTGCAAGCCCGCCAGACTTCTCTACTTCACCTTTCCAAGAACGTTCATACCATTTTCCTCTTGGAGTAATGTAAGTAAGCTCTATATCATATTTATTCTGTCTATTTTCATTCTCGATTTTTTCTTTTAATTTTTTTAAAACAGCATGGCATCTTAATTGAAGTATGCTAAATACTCTTCTTCCAGTTTCTTTTTCCAGCTTTTCAAGTGCGTCAAGGTTCCAGGGATTAAGAACAGTCGGCTTTTCGCAAATCGCATCCGCTCCAATTCTAAAAGCAAACCGTATATGCGCGTCGTGCAAATAATTCGGAGAGCATATGCTCACAAAATGGATTTTAACATTTGGTTGTCTGCGAAGTTTTTCCGCATGCCTGTCAAATCTCTCAAATTCAGTGAAGAAATTAACATCTTCAAAATATTTATCCAGTATTCCTACAGAATCCGATTTGTCAACAGCAGCAATTAAATTATTTCCAGTATCTTTAATAGCCTGCAAATGCCTCGGAGCTATAAACCCCCCGCAACCTATCATTGCAAAATTTTTTGCCATATCAGATTACAAATATGCTGATTTAAAAATTTAGTTATTCTCTAAGAGAATTTCAATAGATATATAAACGTCAATTTTTCTCAGTTTAAATGATAAAACGAATTTGTTTTTTTTCAGGCGGTTTCGCATTTAACCGGTTAATCCGGATGCGTTTCTATGAAAAAATTTTTCCAAAAAATGTGGAAATGTTTCTCTTTACAACAAGTAAATACGACGTTAAAACAAGAGAGCAGTGGGACTTGAAGCGGACAAAAGTAAAAATAGTCAGATATCACCCAGTTAAAACAATGTTTGATTTGCGTAAGTTCTGCAGGGAAAAGAAAATAGAACGTCTTGTAAATCTTGGAGCCCCAGGAGCAGGAATCCCCTTCATCATAGCAACCCTTTTCCAAAAGACAGATTATTTGGCAGGATATTACGGAACTGTTTTCAAATACAGGGTAACAAAAACTTTTTTTCAATCTGTTAAAAAATTCCTTTTACTGCCGCAATATCTTGTCGTTTCCCATTTCGCTGAAAAACTAACATTCACAGATATCGAGAGCTATAATAAAGCAAACGTACTATTTCTAATACCTCAAAACAGAATAAATTACTCGCACGCCCCAGTAGACACAAAATTATTCATTCCGAAAAAAAGTTCTGCCGCCAGAAAAAAATTGAATCTTCCGCAAAATAAAGAAATAGTTCTAAGAGTAGGAAGGATAAATTACGGAAAGTGCGGAGATATCTTAGTCAATCTAATCGAAAAAAATCCGGACAAATTTTTTGTTTTAATTGGAGAATGGCTCGAAGAAGAAATTCCAAGAAGAAAATCAAATAATCTTTTGCATATTGATAAAAAATCATCTAAAGAATTGGTAGATTATTACAATGCATCTGATTTGTGTTTTTGTTTGCACAGGCATGGAAATGGCATTGGCATTACAGCTGAAGAATCATTAGCCTGCGGCGTGCCTGTAATTCTGCCAGACACATTAACAATGCAAGATTCTCCTGCAATTATAAAAACACCAATCTCTTCAGAACAAGTAGACAAGCGCCTGAAAGAATTTTTCTCGCTGCCAAAAAAAGAAAGAAAGAAAATCACTAAAGAGGCAAGAGAATACGCAGAAAAATATTGCTCAGACGACATCTGGAAAAAAGAGTATATTAAATTCCATCTAACTTAAATCCTTTGTCGCGTAAATAAACCCTTCTTCTTTGACTTCTATATCAAATCCTTTCTTCTCTAAAAAATTCATCATCTCTTTCCTGTCTTCTCCCTCTATTTTATGAACCTCCATGAAGATTCTGTCAATTTTGTCAAAAATTTTTTTTGGTGTCGAATAAAATAAAGGATATTCCCCGCCTTCAATATCAACCTTCAACAAGTCGCACTTTTTTATTTTTTCTTTCTCAAAAAATTTTTTCAAAGTCATTGTTTTTACAAATTCAAAATTGCCGCCTTCTTCTCTCAAAAGCGAACCTCTCGCAGAATGGCTTCCAGAATACAATTTCATTTTTCCAGCTTTGTTCGTTAAAGCAAGATTAAAAGGCAAAATATCAAAATCATTAATTTTTGTTTGTTCAAGTAACAAATTAAAATTATCCTTGCAAGGTTCAATTGCATAAACCCTCCCGCCAGTTATTCGCGAACTAACTAAAACAGAAAAAATTCCAATGTGCGCCCCTACGTCAACCACAGTAGCATTTTCGCGCAATTTAAGCCAGCTCGGGAAATAAAGGTTTTCAAGCGCCACTTCTGTAAAAATACTTCTGTCAATAGTTCCAGCGCGCGTTTTAATTTTTTTGCCTTCAATTTTATAAGTGATATATCCCTTTTTCAAATTAAGGTAATCAAAAAAATAGTCCCACCAATTGTCGATTCTTGCAACAGCTCTCAAGCTGAGTTTTAATTTTTTAATAGGATGATTTAAGTGCATAGCCATCAAAAATTTCTTCAATTTAAAAACATTCTGGTATTTTTGGTTTTCTTTTTTTTAACATCTCGTTTATCTGCCAGAACAAGCCAACATTTCTGACGAGTTTTCTTCCAACTGCAGTTAAAATCGGATAATCGCGGTAATAATAAAATACTTTGCCGCCCCACCTTTCTTTGAACTGATTGACTTCTTTCAAATGCCCTCGCGGTTTTATTTGGTAGCCGCCCAAGTCGACAAAATTTACGCGTTCTTTCAAGCCATAAAGAATAGTGTTCCAGTAAATAAAATCATTTGTCCTGTACTGCTGGTATTTTTTGTCGCTCGCAAAAACCCTCGGCCTCACACCTTTTTCTTCAGAATCTAATCCGTAATATTTTCTTGTAATCGGAATAACCGAAAAATAACCTATCGATTTCTCTCCTTTTTTTATAGCAAACAATTTCCAATTTTCAGAAGTTGACCAGTTTCTCCAGATAGAATAAGGAAAAGGCGTAGAACCACCCTCTTGAATTATGCGGGCGTACATTTTGTAGCAATTTTTATAATCTTTTTCAGAGCCGGCATCTTCGACGTAAAGCCCGCTTTTAATCGCTTTTTTTACATTTTTTCTTCGAGTATATTCCAAATTCTTGAAAAGCTCTTCTTCATTTTTCCCTATCAAATCAACAATTACAGTCGCGCTGATATCTTTCATAATTAATTATACCTATAATACCTTAAAAAATTTAACCTTTTTTGAAATATTAAATTTAATGGAAATAACTTGCTCGGTACAAATCCTTCTCTTTCTTTGCAAAGAGAGCAAATATGTTTGTTCGGAAATTTATTATTTATGTGCATCTCTCTTAGCTTCTGCATTTTTTCACTGTTCCAAATTTCTTCTAAAGTTTGAGTATTCAAATCGCCCACAACGCACTTGGCGTCAGAATCAAAACAGCAAATAACAACTCGCCCGTCCCATAAAACAGTTAGCTTATTCCATAGCCACAGGCACGGATAATACTCAGTTCTCTTCGCCTTGTGGGACACTTCTTCTTGGAGTTTGTTTATTTCATCCATCGTGCCGTCCCAAGTTATAAATTCCTTGACCTGAACTTCGTCAATTCCCTTTCTGTCTCTCCATTTTTTTTCAAACGCAAGTATCTCATCTTTTGTTTCTTTCATTTTAATTATTGCTATCGTGGTGAATGGTTTTTTGGCGTTTCTTTTTTCTCTTTCCTTTAGAAACAATTCAATGCCTTCCAGCGCTTTTTGGTAGTTCGCGCTTCCGCCGCGAATCTTTTCATACGTCTCCTTAGTTGCTCCGTCGAGGGACAAATGAAGTATGTCTAATCCGCCATCAAAAATTTCTTCAATAGTTTTCTTGGTTAAGCTGGAAGGATTAGTGGATATCGCAGATTTAATTCCGTATTTATTGCAAATCTTGAACATCTCTCCAATTTTGGGATGCAGCAAAGGGTCGCCAAAATGATGCAATGCAACTCGGCTGTTCCATTTTAATTGTTTAACAATTTTTTCAAATAATTCAATATTCATAAATCCTATCTTTCGCGTCATATGATTTCTCGGGCACATTAAACATTTCATTCCGCAGGCATTTGTCGATTCAATATTTTGAATCATTGGTTTTCCCCTGCAAACAGTTTTCCCATTAGAATATTCGTATCCCTTTCTCCACAAATTAATCAGTTTTTTATTTGTCTCCATTTTACCAACCTTAATTTTTTAAGCACTGCCATATAAAAAACTATTGATAAAATCTAAAATGAAAAGCCGCCAGGAGGGCGTGAACCTCCATCTTCCTAGATACAATCGAGGCGCTTTACACTTAAGCTATGGCAGCAACGACGATTAATTACTTTCTTCCTTTATATATTTTTATTCTTTTCAATTCTAAATACTACTTTAATTTGACAAATCTCACATGGTAAGGGGTTGAAAAATTCGGAAAAACCCGTATTAATTTCTCATTTAATCTTTTCGTTAAAAACCATAGATATTTAGAAAATATTTTCGGAGGCAAAAATGCCTTGTGTTCTATTTCAGCTATTTGCAAATTATTTTCCCCAGCTATTTTCTCTATATCCTCGTAGGTAAAAAAATTAAAATATCTTATTGCTCCAAAAAATATTCTAACTTTTGTCGTAATAACTGCCAGAGAATGTTTGTTCGGAAAATCCAGAATTATAGAACCGCCAGGTTTAGTTACGCGCACCATTTCTTTTATTACTTCTCTGTATTCAGGAGTATGGCAAATAAATCTCGCAGTAATCACTGCAGAAAACGTTCCAGATTTAAACGGAAGTTTTTTCGCATCAGAGATTTGCAGATGAGATTCAGGATAATCTCTTTTTGCCTGTTCAAGCATCTCTTTTGAAATATCTACTCCAAATATCTTTCTATTTCCATAGCATGGAAAAGTCCTCCCGGTTCCGCACGCAACATCCAGTATTTTTCCTTTCGGAGCGCGAGTTATAAATCTCTTGATTATGCTAATTTCTTTATCGAATATGTCCTTTCCCACAGCGTCGCTAAAATAATTGTAATTTGACGCCTGAGAGCCGGCGTAATATTCTGAAAGTTCCTTCTTCACATTTCTTTTTTTAATTATCTGCCTGACGTTTTTTATCTTAGTATAAAACATAATTACTCGGACAAGGCTAAAAATAACTATCGCAAACGGCAAAAGGTTAAATAAAATCAGCAGGTAAAACAAGCTTAGCGGCGAGTCAACAATAAGAAACGACCGAAGATTGCTGAAGGATTTTCTTTTCGTGTCTTGGATTTCTCTAATTTGGCTTAATTGAATTTTGAAATTTTTTCTCCACAACATTTCAACAAGCAAAGCCGACAAAATAGACAATGTGCCGATTAGTCCAATTGCCAGAAAAAAAGAATTTTTATATTCTACAAAATAAGATACTGTGACACCCAGCAAAAATAAAAAAGGGATTGCATAATGAAAAATTCTGTCCAACTCCAGCATTTTGAATGAAAATCTTTTCTCATGCCTTGCCAATGTTCCGTCGATATAATCGAGCATAAAAACAAATTGGCAGATTGTTAAAAATAAAACAGAAATTAAATAATTGCCAAAGAAAAGAGCTATTCCGGTAATCACTGCGAAGAATATTCTAAATCCAAATAAAAACTCCGGAGAAATCCCCCATTTTTTCGCAAGCGGGAAAATTAATTTTAACGCGTATTTTCTCAAAAATATTTCTTTATCCATTTTTATTCTCCATGCTTAAAATTCACTTTCTCTTTTTGTTCTGGGTTCTATTAAAATCTTTCCTTAGAATTTGCTATTTTTAAAGAGAGTTTATTTTCCCCAGAACGTTATATATCTCGACATCCATTGGACGCTGGAAATTGCTCCGAATATAATAAATAATAAATATGGCTGGTTGAATATTACCCCTAAACTTACCAAAGTCCATTGAATATCGAGGGAAAACGCAAATGCTCCGGGATTTATTCCGAAGAAACTTTTGCTTGCTTTTTTCCTGACATTTTCAATTGGATTAACCAGGTTAAATTTTTTCCTCAGCACATCTGAAAGGAGCGCAGCATAATTTATCATCGTATAGCTAAAAATATTATAGGTTCCAAGAAAAATTATCGTCAAATCGCCGGTTTGAACAAAGGTTTTTATCATCAGCACAAAGAAAACCAGCGAAAAAGCGATAATCCCTGTGCTTTCATCCAGCCATTTGCCCATCGCATTTTTTTTATTATAAAACCTCGCAACAGTGCCGTCAGAAAGGTCTATAACAAGCCCGAACAAAAACAGCAAACCTGCAACTATCATCCAATATCCGTCCAAATAATAAATCATTATTGCAGAAATTATCGCAGTTAAAAGCCCCAATAAATTTACAAAATGTGCGTGTATCTTGAATGAAACAGCAACCCAAGAAACAAACACAGCCATAGGATAAAAAATGTATTTTATTAAAGGTCTTGTCAAATGCTCTTCTTTGAAATATTTAGCAACCTCTTTTCTTTCTACCATCAAAAAAGAACTCTTCTTTTACTTTTAAATTTAATGGAGTTGCAGGCATTGCAGAAATACGAGTACAGATATGTTTTTAAACAAGTTAATTTTTTTGCAGTTATGGAAAAGAAGGTCAAAATAATTGCTACAATTGGCCCGGCGTCCAATAATGAAGTCATTCTGTCCAGTCTTAAGGACAGGGGAGTAGATTTTTTCAGGATTAATCTTTCTCACACAAATGAAGAAGATATAGAAAAAAGAATTAAAGAAATTCTTCCCTATAACGTCCCAATTATACTAGACACAGAAGGCTCGCAAATTCGTTCAGGAAATACTAAAGAAATAGAATTTAAGGAAGGAGAAGAAATAAAACTATACGATAAAAAAATTAATTGCGATTCAAACAGTTTATTTTTTGAACCTGCAGAAGTAATCGGCAATTTTAATGTGGGAGACTTAATTTCAATAGACTTCAATTCAGTATTGCTAAAAGTATTTAGTACTTCTAATCTGCCGAACAAAGGGTTTATAGAATGTAAAATAATAATCGGTGGCATAGTCGGCGGGAAAAAGGCAACACACGTGGACAGCCCAAAATTTAGCTTGCCGCCTTTTAGCAAAAAAGATCTTATAGCTCTTGATTTAGGAAAAAAATACGGAATAAAAAATTTTACTCTTTCATTTATGGAATCTCCGGAAAGTGTCAAACAATTCAGAAGCCTCTATCCCAACGCAATAATTTACTCAAAAATAGAATCCAAAAAAGGACTGGATAATTTTGTGGAAATAGCCCGCGAATCAGACGGCATTCTAATTGACCGAGGAGACCTAAGTTATCAAGTTCCGATAGAAAAAATCCCGTTTGTTCAGAAATATGTGATTAACAAATGCAGGCAGATGGAAAAAAAAGTTTTTGTTGCAACCAACACTTTGGAGGCAATGTCTTCTTCTCTAAAACCAAATCGCGCAGAAGTAAACGATATAATAAACACATTGTTAGACGGCGCAACAGGGATAGCGTTAACAAAAGAAATTGCTACAGGAAATCATCCGATAGAAACAGTCAATATGCTGAACGCTTTAATTAAACAGCTGGATTTTTTAAAAATCGACGGAGAAAATACCAGCAAGCAAGACATATTCAAAAATATAGAAAGATACAGCTACTTGGGCTCTAAACAGGTGCCGGGACTTTTAGTACAGCCGCATGGCGGGGTGCTCGTGGACAGGATTTCTAAAAAAAAATATGCCTCGTCAGAGTTGCCCCAGAAAAGAATTTTTATTAACGAGGAAACTTTAATGGATGTGGAGCAAATTTCTATCGGTTCTTTTAGTCCGCTCGAAGGTTTTCTATCAGAAAAAGATTTTAATTCAGTTTTAGAAACCATGCGTTTGTCTAGCGGAATTGTTTGGCCAATACCCGTTGTGCTCGCCGTAAATGAAGAGACAAAAAACCGACTTTCTGTCGGGGAGGACGTTTCTCTTGTTTATGAAAAAGACAATGAAACTTATGCCCTCTTGCATCTTGAAGAGATTTATAAGATTGATAAAGAAAATGCCGCAAAAAAAATTTATGGAACGTCAGACTTGTCTCATCCCGGAGTAAAAAACTTTATTTCGGGGGGAGAATTTTTTTTAGGCGGAAAAGTAACTCTTCTAAAGCAAAGGGAATCCTCGCATAAAATTCATGAACTCACTCCCTCTCAAACAAGAAGGATATTTTCTGAAAGAGGATGGTCGAAAGTTTTAGGTTTTCATACGAGAAACGTAATTCATAAGTCTCACGAATTTATTCAAATTAAGGGTTTGAATCAACATTTTTGTGACGGATTATTCATCCACCCGGTAATAGGAAAAAAGAAATCTGGTGATTTCGAATCAGGAGTTATAATTGACTGCTATGAAAAGATGATTGAAAATTTCTATCCCTCTTCAAAGATTCTGTTTTCTTCATTAGCAACTTTCTCAAGATATGCCGGACCAAGGGAAGCACTCTTCACCGCACTCGTAAGAAAAAACTTCGGTTGCAGCCATTTCATTATAGGGAGGGATCATACGGGCGTAAAAGATTTTTACGCTCCAACAGCGTCCCATGAAATTTTCGATAAATTTCCTAGCGAAGACATCGGAATAATACCGGTTAAATTCGGCAAGGTTTTTTATTCAACTCTGGAACAAAAATATTTGCACGAACCAGATTTTCCAGATCATCCGGAAGAAAAAAAAATGCATATCTCCGGAGAACGGGCAAGAGCAATGCTAAAAGAAGGAATAGCCCCGCCAGATTGGTTCATGAGGCCAGAAATTTCTAAGATCATTCTGGAAAAGATTCAAAATAACGAGAGTGTATTCGTAAAATAAAGAACAAAAACTCTCAAGCATAAATAATTATAAACCATTTTTATCTCGATTTTTCATGAGAATCGCCCACATAAACATGTTCTACCTCCCAACTTTCGGCGGAGTCGAGCAGGTAATGGCAGAATTAGCGCAAAGACAAATCAAAGAAGGACACGAAGTCCATGTTTTCTGCTGCGACTCAGACAAAGAAAAAATAATTTCAAAAAAAGAAGAAATAATCGACGGAGTTCACATTCACAGACTGCCCTATTGGTTCAGGCTCTCTTACAATACTTTTATCTGGCCTTCACTACTTTGGCGGTTCAAGGGAAAATTTGACGTCGTCCATACTCACGTTTCAGGTCACGCCTACATTTTAATCGCAGGTATTCTTTCAAAAATAAAAAAATTCAAGCACGTCCACACAACCCATTGCCCGTGGACAGATACATCTTTTCGTCCGAAAATTATCCGCCCCTTTCTTTTTCTAAACAATTTATTCTTTAACAAATTATCTTTTAGACTAACAGACAAAATCATTCCGATAACTCCTTGGGAACTTAACATCTTAAAAAAATACGCGCCAGAGGAGAAAATAAAAGTTATTTCTAACGGAACAGACAAAATTCTTTACAGAAAAGTTTCTCTGAATAAATTTAGAAAAAACAATAAAATCAAAGAAAAATATTTAGTTCTTTTTTTCGGAAGATTAAATCCCACAAAAGGCCCCGAAAAATTAGCGCAAGCAGCAATTAACATTACAAAAAAAAGAAAAGATGTTGCATTTGTCTGGGTTGGTCCCGACGAAGGAAAAGCTGGCGAAGTAAAAAAATTAATCAATCCGTATAAAAACATGCAGTATCTCGGACCAATTCGTGGCAAAGAAAAAATTGCAGAAATGTACCAGGCAGCAGACGTCTACGTTTTGCCAAGTTATCGAGAAGGTTTGCCTTTAACATTATTCGAATCAATGGCTTCAGGTTTGCCGATAGTCGCAAGCCCTGTTAATGGCGTCCCTTATGAAATGTCCTCGCCAGAAAACGGATTCTTTTCAAATTATGGCGACTTAGAAAGTTTGGAAAAAAATATTTTAAAAATTTTGGACAACCAAGAATTATCAAAACAAATCTCTAAAAACAATTTCCAGAAATCATTAAATTACGATTGGGATAATATCTACAAAAAATATATGGAAGAATACAAAAAATTATTATGAATCTCCGCATCATAACTTTTTTAAACTCCCTTTATTTTTACAACCCATGCCTAAAATAAAAGTGGACAAAGAAAAATGTATTGGTTGCCAGTTATGCACAAGCATCTGCCCAAAAACTTTTGAAATGAAAGACGACAAGGCGGCAGCAAAAAAAGCAGCCATAGACAAACTGACTTGTGAAAGAGAAGCAGCAGATTCTTGCCCGACAGAAGCAATCTCTCTTTCTTAGAAATTATTAAATAACTTGATTTAATCACATGAAAATGAAATTAAATGTATTATTCGGAGGAAAAGCAGGCCAGGGAATAAATATCCTCGGCCATATTCTAGCTGAAGTTTTAGTCAAACAAGGATATTACATCTTTCAGTCAAGAGATTATCAATCTCTAATTCGCGGCGGGCACAATTTTAATGTTCTTACTATTTCAGACAAGCCAGTAAGCAGCAACGAAAGCAAAATAGATATTTTAGTTTCCATAGATTCCAAGACATTAGAAATTCACAAAAGCAAACTAAAAGAAAACGCAATTATCTTGCAGGAAGAAAAAGAAAATATGTATTTCGCAGGGCAATTAGTTAAACTTTTAGGAATAGAATTTAATATTTTAGAAGAAGAACTGAAAAATTTAAGAAACTTCGACGAGAACCTCGCATATTCAACAGAAGGATACAATAGCATAGAAAAAAAATTCAATTTTCAAAAACAACAATTAAAACTGTCCATTCTCGACGGAAACAAGGCAGCTGCGCAGGGAGCGCTCAACTCAGGAATAAATTTTTATTTTGCGTATCCGATGACTCCGGCAACAGGAATAATGAATGAGCTGGCCTCAAAACAAATTGAAAATAATCTGGTAGTTTTCCAGTCAGAAAGCGAAATAGCTGCTGTAAATTCTGCGCTCGGCGTATCATTCACTGGAGCAAGAGCAATGACAGGTTCAAGCGGAGGCGGTTTTGATTTAATGGCAGAAGCTTTAAGCTTGCAGGGGCAGACAGAAATTCCCTTAGTGGTTTATCTCGCGTCAAGGCCAGGCCCCTCGACAGGCGTGCCGACTTATACTTCTCAAGCTGACTTGAACGCAGCTCTTTATTCAGGCCACGGAGAATTTCCAAGAATTGTCGTCGCCCCCGGCGATCCTAAAGAAACAATTGAAAAAACAAACGAAGCATTTTACCTGGCAGAAAAATTCAAAACACTCTCAATAATTCTCACTGACAAGCATCTTGCAGAAAGTGAATACACTTTGTCAGAACAGCCAAATCCGCCAATCCAAATAAAAACGCAAAGAGCCCTTCCCGGAAAGCAAATAGTAAAATCTTCAAGCTATGAGCACGATGAAAACGGGCTGACAACAGAATCTCCGGAGCTGGCAATAAAAAATGCAGAATCCAGAATTAAAAAACAAAACCAAATTAAAAAAGAAATAGAAAATCTCCATCCAATTAAAATGCACGGAAATCAAAACAGCAAAAATTTAATCATTAGCTGGGGTTCAACAAAGGGAGCAATTCTCGACGCAATTCAAGGAATAGACGCCAAATTCCTCCAGATTATTTATATCCAGCCGCTCTCAGAAAAAGTCAAAGAAGAAATGCAAAAATCAAGCAAGATAATCTTAATAGAAAACAATTCAACAGCACCATTAGGAGATTGGATAACCCAAAACACGGGAATGGAAATCAAAAATAAAATTTTGAAATACGACGGCTCCCCCTTCTTGTCAAACGAATTAAACAAACAAATTCAAGGAGCCTTAAATGGAAAATAAAGAAAAAATTCAAACAAAAATGCCTATAACATGGTGTCCTGGCTGCACGAATACTGCAGTTTTAACAGCCCTGAAAAAAACAATTGCAAAACTTATCGACGAGGGAGCAAGGCAGGAAGATTTTGCAATGGTTACAGGAATCGGCTGCCACGGAAAAATTTTTGATTACACAAACATAAGCGGAATTTACGGCTTGCACGGAAGAGTCATTCCAACAGCTTTCGGAATCAAGTTGGGGAATCCAAAACTAAAAGTTTTAGGTTTTTCCGGCGACGGAGACGCGTACGCAGAAGGCATGGAGCATTTCATTCACGCTTTCAGGTACAATGCAGATATGACCTACATCGTTCACGATAACCAAACATTTTCTCTAACAACAGGACAGGCAACGCCAACATCAAATCAAGGTTTCAAAAGCAAGGCAGAACCCCTAGGAAATTTTAGCAAGGCAATTAATCCGATAGCATTAGCACTTGCAGCAGGCGGGACATTTATAGCAAGGTGCAATTCTCTCGACGTAAACACAACAGCAGAAATATTTGAGCAAGCAATCAAGCATAAAGGATTTGCTTACATAGAATTAATGCAAAACTGCATAATTTTCAATAACGAGCTTCCAAAACTTTCTAAACTCATGTACAACATCGAGACAAACAAAGACAAATCAAAAGCAGAAAAATTAGTAAAAGAATGGGACTACAGCACAAAACAGGGAAAAATCCCAATTGGAATAATTTACCAAACTCAAGAGCCAACATTAGAAGAAAAATGCCCGCAATTCAAGACTAATTTTCCAGCTTCTGATTAATCTCTTTGATAAGCTCTTTTGGATTAATCCCGTGAGCCAAAGCCCCGTCTTTCAAGCTTTCATTCGCGCTCATGTAACAGCCGGCGCAATGCATTCCTTTCTCGAATAATAATTCTCCAATTTCTGGATACTTCTCTAAAATTTCGCCGAAACTTTCCTTGCCTGTTATTTTCTTTTTCATCTATAATCAAAATCCATAACGTTTATAAACTTATATGTAGCTTAATTCATATGAAAAATAATTCATATCAAAACTTTTTCGCAAACCTTGCGAATAAGTCAAAACTAGACATTCTTCTTTCTCTGAAAGACAAGCCATTAAGCGTGAACGAAATTGCAAAAAAAATAAAAGAAGAACAAAGCAATGTTTCTCATCATCTAAAATCCCTCTCAGATTGTCACATAGTCTATTCAAAAAAACAAGGCAAAAAAAGAATCTATTCTCTAAACAACAAAACAATAAGCCCGATATTAAAACTAGTTCAAACGCACGCAGCAAAAAACTGTTCAGATGGCTGCAGCAAAAATTGCAAGGGATGCTCAAATGAATAAAACAATCTACCTCGATAACGGCTCAACAACTAAAGTCGCTCCCGAAGTAACAAAATCAATGATTCCTTACTTCGAAGAAGAATATGGCAACGCCTCAACAATTCATGCAAAAGGCGTCAACGCAAAGCAAGCTCTTGAAAATTCAAGAAAAATAATCGCAAAATCAATAAACGCCCTGCCCGAAGAAATAATTTTCACATCAGGCGGAACAGAATCAAACAATTTCGCGCTCAAAGGCACGGCTTTCGAAAACAAAGAAAAACGTCATATCATAACGACAAAAATAGAGCACAGTTCTGTTCTGAACACTTGCAAATGGCTGGAGTCGCAGGGTTTTGAGGTAACGTATCTTTCCGTCGACAAAGACGGATTTATCGATTTAAATGAACTAAAAAAATCAATAAAAGAAAAAACAATCCTTTTTTCAGTAATCCACGCAAACAATGAAATAGGCACAATTCAAAATCTCGAAGAAATCGGGAAAATCTGCAAACAAAAAAAGATTTACTTTCATATAGACGCTTGTCAGAGCTACACAAAAGTCCCGATAGACGTGAAAAAACAAAATTTGGACTTGGTGTCTTTAAACGCGCACAAAATTCACGGCCCAAAAGGAGTAGGCGCGCTTTACATAAAAAAAGCAACGAAAATTTCAAGCTGGCAGCACGGAGGAAGCCACGAATCGCATCTAAGAGCAGGCACAGAAAATGTTTCGGCAATCGTCGGATTCGCAAAAGCAGTCCAAATAACAAATTCCAGCCACATAAAAAAAATGACAGAACTAAGAGATAAACTAATCAGCGAAGTTTTGAAAATTCCCGGCACAAGATTAAACGGTCCCCAAGGAGATAAAAGACTTTGCAGCAACACAGATTTTTCTTTCAACGCAATCGAAGGCGAGGCAATCGTCGGATTTTTAGACGAGGCAGGAATTGCAGCGTCGACAGGTTCTGCGTGCGCTGAAAAAAATCTGGATCCCAGCCACGTCCTCAAAGCAATAGGGCTTTCGCACGAGCAGGCAAACGGCAGTTTAAGATTAACGCTAAGCAGGTTCACAACAGAACAGGAAATTTGCTATGCAATTCAAACTCTTCCTGAAATAGTCAAAAAGCTAAGGCAATTTTCGCCGTTTGGCAGGGAGTTAAAAAATGTACTCTAAAGAAACAATTGAACGATTTAGAAATCCAAAAAACACAGGAGAAATTCCAAATGCAGACGCAGTCGGAGAAGTGGGAAACATGAAATGCGGCGACGTCATGAAAATTTATCTCAAGGTAGAAAAAAATAAAATCAAAGACATCAAATTCCAGACATACGGTTGCATGGCAGCAATAGCTTCTTCAGACATGCTCTGCGAATTAGCAAAAGGCAAAACACTCGACGAGGCGCTAAACATAAAATTCAGCGATATAACAAAAGGACTCGGAGAACTCCCCCAGATAAAAATACACTGCTCTGTCCTCGGCACGCACGCGTTGAAAAAAGCAATCGAGAACTATAAGTCAAATAACTAAAACTTTAAAACGTCTCTCCTTCTGAAAAAATTATGAAAATAACTCTGATATCAACAGCAACATATCCCTCAGACCAGGGCATAAGAACAATTTCCGGAGTTTTGAAAAACGCAGGGCACCAAGTCAACTTAGTTTTCATGGCTTTGTCAGAAGATTACTCAAAAAACTACACAAAATCAGAATTAATTCAGTTAGCAAAAATTTGCAAAGATTCCCAGCTAATCGGAATAAACTCTTTCGCGTCGACAGCGCATCGCGCGAATAGAATAATCCATTTTCTAAAACAATTAAATATTCCAATAGTTTACGGCGGCGTCCACGCGACAATTTCTCCGGAAGACTGTATAAAGCACGCAGATATTGTTTGCGTCGGCGAAGGCGAAGAAGCAATTATAGATTTGGTAAACGCCCTGGAAAAAAACAAGCCAATTGAAAAAATAAAAAATCTTTGGATAAAAAAAGAAAATAGGATAGTAAAAAACCCAATAAGAAATTTAATCGACAATCTTGACTCGCTTCCGTTTCCAGATTACAAGATAGAAACCCACTATATTTTGGAAAATAAAAAAATAAGACATTTCAAAGAATACGACTTAGGCGGGCAAATATTTTTCCTAACAGGCAGAGGATGTCCGTACGGCTGCGACTATTGTTCAAATTCTCTTTTCAATGAACTCTACAAAGGCAAATGCAAAAAAATTCTAAGATGGCACTCTCCAAAATATATAATTGACGGAATCCTGTTTTTCAAAAAAAGATTCCCTACTTTGAGTTATTTTGATATAAGAGACGATACATTTTCTCTTCGCCCAACCGAGCAAATAAAAGAATTTTGCACCCTTTACAAAGAAAAAGTAAAAATGAGGTTCAAATGCCTTGGCGATCCGAGAACAATCACCGACGAGAAAATCAATCTTTTAGTCGACGCAGGCTGCACAGACATAATAATCGGAATTCAGGGCTCCGAAAGAACAAACAGGGAAATTTATCATCGCCCCCAGACAGACAAAGATGTTTTAAACGCAAGCAAAATTCTTTCCAAGTATAAAGAAAAATTAGCAGTAATGTACGACGTCATAACCTGCAACCCCTATGAAAAACCAGAAAACATAATTTCTCTAATCAGGCTCCTTCAAAAATTAGAAAAGCCTTATTTCCTTTCGGTAAATAATCTTGTCTTCTTTCCAGGTTCAAAGTTAGACAGAAGAGCAAGGCAGGATAAAATAATCAAGAAAGAATCTGACGCCGCCTACCAGTTAAATTACTGGGACAGAAAAGCCCATATCCTTCTCAAAAGGCAAAACATGTATCTCGTTTTAATTCTGAATTTAATGCGCGGCTCTGTCACAAAAAAAAGATTTGGCTTTATTCCAAATTCTTTAATTAATTATCTCCTGAAAAAAGAAAGAATAAAAAAGAATCTAAAAAATCCGGCGTCAACTCTCGCAGTCCTGCAATTCGTCGGAGTTTATGACTTAATCAGGGAAAGAATATTAAAGCCAACTTACCGTTCCCTGCCTTTAGATTTCAGAGTCTGGTATGACAAGGTTCGTTATCGCATCTGATAAAGAGTTTTATCCTTGACATTTGCCCATCGAAACCCCTCTTTTCTCAGAGCGCACGCCAGACACTCCCCGCATTGTTTTTCATCCCCAACATAACAGCTCCACGTCTTAGCCAAATCAACCCCCATTTCTCGCCCCAATAAAACAATGTCTTCCTTGTCCTTCATTATCAACGGCGCTAGAATCTCAAATTTTTTTTCGCTCGCAGCATCTCTCAATTTATTAATTTGCGAAACAAACTCAATAGTTGTATCCGGAAAACTTTCTTTTCCTTCGTTTTTGAAACCAACAAAAATATCATGCCTCCCTTCTCCTCTCAAATCCAAGCTCTCCGCCAAGCTCATAGCATAACTGAGAAAAATTAAATTCCGATGAGGAACATACCATTTCAGACTTTCTTCTTTCGTGTTTTTCAAATCCTCCCGCGAAATCTTTGAAGCCTTTTTTGCATTCAGCAAATCTCCAAAAGTTTCCTCAACTAAAGGCAGTTTTACCTCGACAAACCGCGCCTTCAATTTTCTGGCGAAATATTCAGAAAATTTTCTTTCCATTTTGGCAGCCCTCTGCCCATAATCAAAAAACAAAAATATAATCTTCTCATATTTCAATTTCTTCTTTACATAGTAAGCTGTCACAACACTATCCAGCCCGCCCGAGCACAAAACTATCGCTTTTGTCATCAGTTACGCAAAATACCTCAATATAAAAATCTTCACCCAATTTTATCTTCTATTAATTATTTTCCAAATTTCAACAAAACTTATAAACTTCCTTTTTTCATTTATTTCATGGCAAAAAAGAAAGCATCCCAAATAAAACCAGGTGATAAAATTAAATTGGCCGGGAAATCCTGCGTAGTCGAAAACATCGAAATCTCAGACATCGGAAAGCAAGGCACAAAGAAAGTAAGAATTGCAGCCAAAACCCCTGATGGAGAAAAAATAGTCATCGTCCGCCCCGAGGATTATCCCATTGATTCTGAATGATTCACATCATAATAACTTCCTACAAAGAACCAAAATCAACTCTCAAAGCAGTCCAGACTTTTCTCAATCAACTTCTTCAAGCACAATCTCCCAGCATTAAACCTAAAACATCCCTCAAATCTAAAAACAGAAAAACTCCGAAGGATTCTATTTCACTAACTATTCCCCAAAACCAAAAAGATTTCAAAATAACAGTAGTCGACCCATTTCCCGAAGTCGAATCTTTCCTAAAAAGAAATATTCGCTCTCCTCTTGTTGAATTCTTTCTCGATCCCGGCGAAGGCAAGGCCTATGCACTAAATCTCTTAATGCAAGAGCAGTCAACAGGAAACAAAGAAGATATTTTCATTTTCACCGACGGCGACGTTTACTGTTCGTCAAACACAATAGAAGAAATATCAAAAGCATTCAAAGAGGAAAAAATAGGATGCGTAACAGCAAAGCCAGTAGCAATAGACAGTAGAAATACAAAATACGGCTTCTGGGCGCACGTCCTTTTCAAAGGAATTCACAAAGTAAGAACTTCTCTCTCCAAACAAAAAAAATTCTTCGAATGCTCTGGATATCTTTTCGCAATAAGGCAAGGAGTAATTTACGATTTTCCTCACAAAGCTTCAGAAGATTCAATAATCCCTTATCTCTTCTGGAAAAAAGGCTACCGAATAAAATATCTCCCCAATGTAGAAGTTTATGTAAAAAATCCGGGTAATTGGAAAGATTGGCTCGCGCAAAAAGTCAGGAATGTCAAAGGACACGAAAACTTAAGTAAAATCGCAAAAGACATGCCAAGGACAAAATCCTTCACGAATGAAATTATTTGGGGCGGACTCTTCGCGTTAAAACAACCCAAAAATCTTAGAGAATTGAACTGGCTCATCCAGTTGTATTTCGCGAGATTGTATCTTTATTTCCAAGCCTTCAAAGAAATAAAACGCGGTAGGAGATACGGAGATGCCTGGCGAGGCGAGGCGATAACAGAATCAACGAAGATGTTTGATTAATTCTTCTTTTAATTTTTCAACAGAATTAACAATCTCCATGCTCCCCAAAAGAATAGCAGATAAATATTCAAGAGCATCACCAACCCCCTCGTCGGTTTTAATCCCAATCGCCGGTATCCCTTGAGCATAAGCATAACCTAATTCCCATGCAGTTCCTGCCCCAACATGCAATCCATCAAGAACAGCAACAACCAGCTCAACATCCTTCATCCCCCGAATAATATCTCCTTCAAAAATTTTTTTCACATCCTCAACGCCAGAACAAATTCCAACATCACGATGCGGAAGAAAAGTTTCAAACCCCAACGATTCGCACAGCGAAGTAACTTCTTCCAAAAGTTCCTTCTCCTCCGAACTACCTATCTTTCCCGCAATATAGACTTTCATAAAAATCCAACATTTAATTCAATTATAAACTTATTCCCCCGCTAAAATCCCTAAAACTCTTCTTTCCTAAATCTTAAATAACCTCAGTTCTTGCAAAAAACATGAAAATTTGCATAATAAAACTGGGAGCAAAAGGAGACGTAATCAGAACTATCCCTGTAGCAAAAGCGATCAAAGAAAAATACAAAGACTCCGAAATAACTTGGATAACAAAATCAAACATTTCAGACATCCTAAAAACTTACAAATTCTTAAATCAAATAGAAACAATCCCTTTCTCAACAGCAGAAACATTCGATATTCTCTACAATTTCGATATAGAAAAAGAAGCAACTGATTTAGCAAAAATAATTCGCGCAGAAAAAAAACAGGGGTTTTATCAGGAAGGAAATTACGTAGAAGCATTCAACCTCGGCGCAGAATACTATCTCAACACTTTATTCGACGACGAAATAAAAAAATCAAATCGTCTCACTTACCAAGAAATGATGTTTCGGGTAGCAGAAATTCCGTGCAAAGAAGAGATAGTTCAATTAATTCTTCCAAAACAAGCATTAGATTACGCGGATAATTTCCTAAATCAAAATAATCTCTCCACCGAAAAACTAATTGGAATCCATCTAGGCGCATCCCCAAGATGGCCGTCAAAGGCATGGCACGAAGATCGTGTAAAAGAATTCATAACAAAAGCAAAACAGAAAAATTGTCAGGTAATTCTTTTCGGCGGCCAAAACGAATCAGATAAACTCGCATCAATCGCAGAAGAGCTCGGCGTTTCAATAAATAATCCAAATAACACAAATTTAGAATTCGCTTCTCTAATCGACAAATGCAAAACAATAATCTGCGCAGATTCTTTCGCGTTGCATCTTTCTCTGGCATTAAAAAAACCAACAATCGGATTATTTTTCGTAACCTCTCCCAACGAAGTCGAGCCTTATAATCTTCTAAAAAAAATTACTTCCCCTCTTCTCAAAGATTTCTTCCCAGAAAAATCCGATTTATACGACGAAGAATTGGTTAAATCTATCTCTTCCGATAATGTCCTGGATGTCCTGGCGGAAACTCTCTTTTAGATTAGTTTTATTCGAATTTCCAGTCGTTATATTTTGTAGACAAAAATGTAGAAAAGTTTAAATATGTAGTCACCCAATATATTATTATGCATGTAGAAAAAAGGAAAGTCAAAGGAAAATTGAAATATTATCTGGCTCATTCATTCAGAGAAGGAAAAAAAGTGCATAAAATTAGAAAATTTCTCGGAGCAGGCTTGTCTTCCAGTCTATTGAAAGAAAGAAAAAATAAAGCAGAAGAATTGATTTTAGAGGAAATCAATAAATATAAACTAATTCAAGATCCTCTTTACATGTAGTGTCCGCTATTAATGTCCTCTCGATTATTTGAGTTGCTCATTGTTTTTATTTCTTTCTCTGTTTTTCTAGGAAAGCTTGAGAGGGAGTTCTAAG
>JAGVXA010000024.1 GCA_018304025.1 Candidatus Pacearchaeota archaeon
TTTTGCAAAGAGAGAAAAGAGAGAAAGTAAAAATAGCTACCGATTTATAAACTTGCCGATATATTTTTTATAGAATTATTTTAGTTGGGATGTAGCCTTTTGGAGAGGAAAGTTTAAAAACCTGTAATTTTTTAACTGGTTATCTACTTCTTAGATATTAAGAGGTAGTGGAACATAAAATGATTTTTATAATAAAAGTCACGACGAATAAAGAAGAACGGGCGATTGAAATGATTAGCGAGAGAGTTAAGAAAAAGCAATTGCTGGTTTATACTGTCGTGAAACCGCACGGCTTGAAAGGATATATTGTTCTTGAAGCTGCTGACAGGGACAGCGCTGAGGAAGCTGCGTTTAATCTGCCGTATGTAAAAGGAATAATCGGAAAGACTGTTCAGTACGAAGAGATTCAGCAAATGCTTGAACCAAAAGTTGAGGAAGTTAATATTGAAATTGGAGATATCGTCGAGATAATCGGGCAAACGTTCAAAGGCGAGCGGGCGAAGGTTACAAGAATTGACAAGCAGAAAGGAGAAGTTGTTGTTTCTTTGCTTGGTGCTTCTGTTCCTATTCCTGTGACGGTAAAACTTGACAACGTAAAGGTTATAAGGCGTGAAAATGAAGAGGGTGAGGGAGATGAAGAAGAATGAAAATAAAATTATTGGTTGAAGGCGGGAACATGAAGCCGGGGCCAGCTGTGGCTCAGCAGTTGGGGCCGATGGGAATAAATCTTGGAAAAGTTATTTCTGATGTTAATTCTGCTACTGAAGGATTCAAAGGAGTGACTGTGCCGGTTGAGCTGGATGTCGACTCTAAAACGAAAAAATACGTTATTGAAGTTTTTTCTCCGCCGATGTCTGAATTAATCAAGAAAGAATTGAAGTTGGAAAAAGCTTCCGGGGAATCTGGAAAAACTTATGTTGGGAATATTGCGATTGAACAATTAATTGGAATTGCAAAGACAAAGATGCCGAATCTTTTGGCGAATGATTTGAAGGCTGCTGTTAAACTGGCTGTTGGAAGCTGTGTCAGCGGGGGAATTATGGTGGAAAGCAAACCTGCTAAAGAATCTATGAGAGATATTGAGAATGGAGTTTATGATAATGAAATTACCGGCGAGATTTCTGAGTTAGATGTTGAGAAAAGAAAGAGATTAGACGAGGATTTTGCTGTTGTTTCTGCTACGCAGGCTGCGAAGAAGAAAGCTGCTGAAGAAGCTGCTGCGGCTGCAGAGGCTGCTAAACTCGCTGCAGCCAGTGCTGCGCCTGGGGCTCCTGGAGCGGCTGCGGCTGCTGAAGGAACTGCTGCGCCTGCGGCTGCTGCCGTCGGAAAAGCTGAAGAGAAGAAGGAAGAGAAAGTGGAAAAGAAGAAGAAATAATTAATCTGGGAAAGTTTTATTTTAATGAAAAAATATTTGTTCAGATTTATATGCCCTATTCGTTGGTGCTGTGATATCGAGAAATTATGGTAATTAATATAGCCAAGCGGGTTAAGTTAACTAAACTTTTTGACTTTTATAGAAGAGTTAATAAATTTATTAAAAATTAACTGAGAAATTCCAGATAAACTTCTGTTTGGTCTCGCGTCGGATATTCTTCTACAATCGCAGCGTTCTTGAATTTTTTTGCTACTTGCCTGATTATCGCCGGGCTGCAGAGAATTCTTTGCTTGTTTTTATCTATGAAGAAAAGTTTATTTTTGAATTCTTTTTCTAAGGAAGTTTTTAGGGCGAGGAGAGATTTGGGAGAGGAATTTTTCGGACAGACTGCGCCGTGGAGAAGCGTGCCTTCTTTTGTTACGACGTCAAATTCTTTCGCGGCGTTTTTCGCGTAGTTTTTTAGCCGCTCTGAAAATTGGACATTGTCTTTGAATGAGGCGCTGCAATAATGTATTCTTATTTTTAGACTCTTTGCTTTTTCTAAAATATTCAGGGCTGTTTTTTCGCTGTTTTTTATTGAGTAATTTTCTGTTGTCTGCCAATTTCTTGATTTGTATTCTTTTTCTTTTAATGCTGCGTATTCTAATTCGTTTATATTGAAAAATTCAACTTTGTCTTTCGCGAAATTTATTAATTCTAAAATTTCTTTTTCTTTTTTTGGGAGCGCGGGAATTTCAATTCCGTTTTTCATTTTTGTGTTTTTTAATAGATTGATTTTGAACCAGAGGGACTTATCCAGAATATTTGGATGGACTCTTATTTCGTCTAGGCCTGCTTTTTCTAAGCGAGAGATATTTTCTTTTGAGAGCAATGCTAGCGATGTGTAAAGATGGATGTGGAATTTTTTTCCGAAGTTTTGTTTTAATGCTCGTATGTATCTTATTGTTCTTTTTAATACAGCTAGCGGATCGCCTCCTGTTATTCCTGCGCCTTTGGCTCCGCTTAATTTTACTTCTTTAATTAAATCTTTGATTTTATTTGATTTGCATTCGTTAAAATTTGTTACGTCTTTGTTTTTCTTGCTTGGGGAAAGAGGACAGTAGATGCAATTTTGCGGGCAGATTCCTGTTGTGAATAAAACTAATTTTTGCCCTTTTGCGCAGAGCTTGCATCCTTCGGGTAATTCACCGTAATGTTTTTCGAGCATTTCTGTATTTGGAAAGAGAAGTTTAAAAAATGTTGGTGGGGGAAGATAGGTATTGTAACCTCTAAAGATTTCAGATAGGTTTTAATATTGTTTCTTCTTAAAATTTTTATGCCTGAAACATTGAGTTCAAAGGAAGCAATAGAATATCTTGGAATAGAAAAGAAAGAGTTTGAGAATTATTTCAAAAGTAGCGGAGAAATAAAGGGCGAGAAGGTTGGGGCAAGATTTCAATTCAACAAGTCTGATTTAAATAAATGGAAAGTTCTAAAAGAAAATAGAACAGTTTTGTTAAGCTTGAGCGAATATGAAAAATGTTTTGAATTTGCAATAAAAATGGCTTATTCAACAAGAGCCAGCCACGGAACAGGAATAAGAGGCGTTAGAAGTGAAATGCAGAGGGCAGATGATTTTATTCTGGGAATACTTGCAGAGCGGGGAGTTCAAAAATTCTTAAAAGAAAAATTTGGAAAAGAAATAAAACTTGACTTAGAAGTTCATCAAGACCGTATTACTCCGCAAGATTTCGACGGGATAATTGAGAATGGAAAGGTCCGCCCTACTAAAATTGATGTTGCGATTAAATCGAGCAAGTGGAAAAACTGCTGGAATATTATTGCTCCTATTGAATATGAAAAGGAAGGCAGAAAATCAGACGTTTATATTTTTGTACGGGTTGGACTTCCATCAGACCATTTGTTTAGAATATTGAAAGAACATTCTTTTTTCAAAAATGTAAAAGAGTTTTTAGAACATTCTGACAGTTTTAGGAAGATATTAACACTAAAAGAAATTCCGATATGGGTAACTGGTTTTTCTTTTCATAGTGAATTTGAAAAAGTAAATGAAATTCCTGGGCAGAAGTTTGATGGAAATCCAGATTATCGGTATGTTAAGTCTGTTGCTAAAATGCACAATTCTGATGAAGACTGGAAAGATTTAATAAAAAGGATTTAAACTGATTATATAATTATTTAAACCACCATTTTCTTGTAAAGGAGTGTTAAGTCTGTATAATGAGGGCTATTTAACACTCTAGGAAATATTTATAAAGGCTTAAAACAAATATTACGATATGGAAAATAATGGGTATAAAGAAAAACTTGAAGAAATTCAAAAAGCCGTCGCTGGATTAGAAGAGCCGTTGAAGAGTAAAGCAATAGATAAACTACTTGAAAATGTTTTTAATCCTACCGGTAGCCCCAGGTTAGAAAGACAATTAAAAAAAGAAAGAACATCTAAACTGAAAAAAGTCCAATCAAAAAGAAACGAATCAATCAAGGAAGATGAAGAGAATGATAAAAAAATGTTTGAGACGATAAATAGGACAGAGTATCCAAAAATCCATAAATTAGAAACAAATCTTCAGAGAGCACTTTATGTTTTAAAAATAATGAAAGATAAAAACTACGACGGATTAAATCCATCACAAATACAAGCTATTCTTACAGATATTTTTGGAATAAAATCAAACATTGCTGCAATAAGCATGGCATTAATAAATGATAAGTATCACACAGTAAAGGAAAAGGTTTCGTATAATGGAACTGCTGCGAATAAATATAAGATAATGAAGGCAGGAGAGGATTATATAGAACAGAAAATATTGGAAATTCATAATCGTTCGGGTCTCAAAGCAGAGACATCAAACACTAAACGTGAGAGTATCAATGTCTCGAGATAAAAATAGCTGGTAATAGCAATCCAGATAAGACTTCGTCATGACAAACAAAGGTGACCGCCGATGTTGTACAAGCTCCTGAATCGATTGGCTTTAAATTGATTATTATATACAAATTCTACTTTTAAATCTTTTTACTAATTTTTTTCTTTCGCGGTCTATTCCAATAAGGGCTCTTGCATTTTGGGCATACAGCAGATTCTTCTTTGAAATTTCTCGGCACCCATTCATGACTGCATCTCTCGCATTTAAATCCTTCGACGGATATTTTAACTTTTGCCATGCTGAGTATATTACTAATTAATATATAAATATTCTGTGTATTGCCGACTATCGAAATGTTTATAAATGATATATTACTATGTAGTATATTACTAATAAAGTATATAGACAATTAAACGAACATAATTGCCAAAGCAAAATAATTAAAAGATGAGATATCATAAAATAAACATGAAAGGGGAATTAAAAACATTAGATTTATTTGCCGGCGTCGGAGGGATAAGATTAGGTTTTGAAAAAGCAGGATTTAAAACAATTTTTGCAAATGATTTTAACAAAACCTGCAAAGAAACTTATGATTTAAATTTCGGCGAGCCAAAGCTTACAATTAAAGATATTTGGAAAGTTGATATAAAAGAAATTCCAGAATTTGATATTTTGCTCGGCGGTTTTCCCTGCCAGGCGTTTTCTGTTGCAGGATATAGAAAAGGATTTAAGGACGATAAGGGAAGAGGAAATTTATTTTTTAGAATTGCAGAAATGCTAGAAGAAAGAAAACCCAAAGCCTTTTTGTTAGAAAATGTAAAAAATCTTAAAGGTCATGATAACGGAAAAACATTTAAGATTATTGAAAAAACCTTAAAAGATTTAGGATACCATATTAAATCAAAAGTTCTTAACAGCATGACACACGGCAATATTCCCCAAAATAGAGAAAGAATTTTTATTGCGGGTTTTTTGGACAAAAAAAAGGCAGAAGCGTTTGATTTTCCTAAAGAAATAAAATTAACCAAAAACTTCCGGCAATTTACAGCAAACGAAGCAGAAGATAAATATTATTACAACGACAAACCATTATATGAAAAAATAAAGAAAGATATTAATTCAGAAGAAACAGTTTATCAGTGGAGAAGAAAATATGTAAGAGCAAATAAGAAGGGAGTTGTCCCGACATTAACAGCAAATATGGGGCTGGGCGGGCATAATGTTCCAATAATTAAAAACCATAAAGGAATAAGAAAACTTACTCCAAAGGAATGTTTTTTATTACAGGGATTTCCCCAAAATTTTAAGTTTCCTAAAAATCTCGCAGACAGCAAATTATATCATCAAGCCGGAAACAGCGTTACTGTTTCTGTTGTCCAAAGAATAGCAGAAAATATGAAAATAGTTTTAGACGGCGGGCGGATAAATCCACAGACAGTTTTACTTTAAGCCGTGCTCCCAAATCCTAACAACTTTCCAGAATGAGTTTTTGTAAGCAAGAGTTATTTCTTTATCTCTCAAAACATTTCTTTCTAATTTAGGAAGCCAATATCTTTTATTTGATTTTGGAGCAATAAAATGAATCGGGCATTTATGCCAAAAACAACCGTCGATAAAAACAACCTTTTTATTTTTCCAGTCTATAAAATCTGGTTTTCCAAAAACATTCGGCTGATATTCAAGATTAAAATTTTTTGATTTATGATTCAATTCGGGTTTTGTATTTCTGCTTCTTATTCTGCTCATACAAAAACTTCTTTGTTCTTTTGTCAGATTATCCATAAAAAATCTAAGAAAAACAAGCTTAAATTATTTTCTTAAGTCCGAAAAAGCAACAGAATTGGAAAATAAATAATGAAGAGAAAAGTTTAAATAACAACTTTCTAAATACAATCATCCAATAGACTACATACTTGCGGGATAAATTCTATGCTCGCGGGCCAGAATGTAGGAGGATACGAGTACGAAACCTGCGTTTTCCAGGCAAGCTGGAAAAGAGGATACAGGAAAAACGATGAATGTCAAAGAAGCATTAGCTGAATTGCGCAAAGACGAGAACAAACGAAAGTTCGAGCAGAGCGTAGATTTAATTGTTAATCTCAAGGGAATTAACATGAAGAAAGATAATCTTAATCTTGTTATCACAATTCCTCACAAGATTAAAGAGAAAAAAGTCTGCGGATTTTTGACTAAAAAAAATGATTTAGTTAATTCTATAACTTTGCCGGAATTTGACAAATATAAAGACAAGGCGAAGTTGAAGAAGCTGGTTAATGAATATGATTTTTTTATTGCGGAAGCGCCGCTGATGCCGAAAGTCGCTACGGTTTTTGGAAAAGTTCTTGGACCTGTTGGTAAAATGCCGTCGCCGCAATTAGGAATTTTGCCGACGGATGCTTCGGATGCTGTGATTAAATTAACCTTGACGAAAATTGAAAAATCTATCAAGATAAGAATGAAAGAGACGAGCATCAAAGTTATTTCTGGAAAAGAGAAGATGAGCGACGACGAAATTTCTGCAAATGTCTCTGCGATTTACAAAGAAATTGTCAACGCTTTGCCGAACAAGCAAGAGAATGTGAAGAATGTGATGATTAAATTGACGATGACAAAACCGATTAAGGTGGAGGTTAAATAAAATGATTAAACCTACAACTAACTGTTTTCAAAGAAGAGAATGGATGAACGCTGTAAATGCTGGGGATTATGGGACAGCAGGTATTTGGAATGACCGTTGGTATGAATTAATTTTTTCTAAATATCAGCAGGCTGTTCAGAAGAGGAGAAAACTCCTTTCTGGAAAATTAAATAGATTTAGAATAATTGCCCACCTCAAGACTAGAGCAGAAGTGCGCAGATATGCAGAAGAATTGGAAATGATCAGCGACAGCGGAACAACCCTCAAGATGATAATGGAATTTGGCAATCGAACAGAAAATTTGGGGAGGATTGAGCAAGATGACTGAAAAGAAAAGATTGTCGCCGATACCGGAATACAAGACGAAATTAGTCGACGAGCTTGTCAAGAAAATTAAAAAGTCCAAGACGATTTTGATTGCTTCTACTAAGGGATTGCCTGCGTCGCAATTTCAAAAAATTTCAAAGAGTTTGAGAGGCAAGGCAGAAGTTCTTGTTGTCAAGAAATCTCTGATGATTCGCGCAATTGAAAAAGTTGAAAAGGGCGCCCTGCAAAATTTGAAAAAAAGCATCGGTTCTGACGTCGCTATAATGTTTTCCGAGCTTGATGCTTTTGAGCTGTCTGGATTTTTGTCAGAGAACCAGAGTCCTACGAAAGCAAAGGTTGGCGATATTGCTCCAGAAGATATAAAAGTTGAGCCGGGGCCAACTGACTTGATGCCGGGGCCTGCGATTTCTGAATTGAGTTCTGTCGGCTTGAAAGTTTCTGTTGAAAACGGGAAATTAGCGATTAAGCAAGGGGCTGTTATTGTCAAAGAAGGAGAAGAGATTAATGAAAAAGTTGCTGGAGTTATGACTAAGCTTGGAATTGCGCCGATGAAAGTCGGGTTTATTCCCGTCGCTGCTTATGATTCTGAATCTGACATGGTTTATACTGAAATCAAAATTGACAAGGCGGGCGCTCTGGAAATTTTACGAGAAGCGATTTCAAAATCTTTAGGATTTGCTGTTAATGTCGGTTATGTCTGCGAAAAGACAATTGGATATTTCATTGCGCGGGCGGGATTGGAAGCTAGAGCGTTGGAGAATTTATCTAATAATCAAAATAGCGAGGGGGGAAATTAAAATGAATAAAACAGAATATTTGGCTGAGAGGCAAGAGAATGATAGACGTTATGAGGAGCTGTTTATTTGTTATCAAAATCTTTCAGCTGAAAGAAGAATTAAGAAAGATAATAATTCTAAAACCTTGAGATTTACAGACGAGGCTATCGGAAAGACACTACGTCAGTTATTTAGATTACAAGAGAGGGGAGAAAGACTTGCTGATATGAAACTAGATTGCTTGCGTGGAGATAATCAAAATGACAAGGAGGAAAAACAATAATGGAATACGTGTACGGCGCATTGCTTTTGCACAAACTTGGACAGCCTGTCAGCGAAGCTAGCTTGAAGAAAGTTATCGCTGCGACTGGTGTTGAAGTTGACGAGTCAAAGATAAAAACTTTGCTTGCTTCATTGCAAGGAGTTGACATATCTGCTGAACTTGAAAACGCGAGCGCTATATCGACGGCACCGGCAAGCGGGCAAGCAGCGGCACCAAAGGCAGAAGAAAAGAAAGAAGAAGAAAAGCCTGTTGAGAGCGCAGCTGGATTAAGCTCACTCTTCGGATAAATTTATTTTATTTTTTAATCTGAAGAGATTTTGTTAATTGGGATTCTGGGATAATAATATTTATTAAGCTGATAAATTTATTTGGAAGATGGAGCGAATTGGAAGAATAGAAAAAATTGCTGATTCTGTTAAAGATTCTGTGGAAAAAAATCCTTGCGAAAAAGATCATTATGTTAGACGCGCTCTAATTGTCGCGGTTACATATACTACTGCTACTTTGGGCGGAGCTTATTTATTATCTCGTTTTCTGGAAAAATGTGGTATCCGAAAATTAGTTCTCAACGCTGATTTATATCAGCCTATGAAATTCACAAAAAAGAGTCTCTTGGAGACTCTACGGCTGAAAGCCGAAGGA
>JAGVXA010000010.1 GCA_018304025.1 Candidatus Pacearchaeota archaeon
TCCTTCGGCTTTCAGCCGTAGAGTCTCCAAGAGACTCTTTTTTGTGAATTTCATAGGCTGATATAAATCAGCGTTGAGAACTAATTTTCGGATACCACAATTAATTTCTTATTACAAACGTTTATAAACGCACATTTTGATAGACAAACATGGGAAACTTTAAATCAAACAATCGGGGCGGATTTGGAAACAGATCCGGCGGCAGAAGTTTTGGCGGAAGCTCTCGGGGACGCGGCGGATTCGGCGGAGGATTCGGGGGCGGGAGAGATTTCGGAAGAAGAAATACTGAAATGCACGACGCTGTCTGTGCTAAATGCGGAAAGCAATGCCAAATTCCATTCAGGCCAACTGGAGACAAGCCTGTTTTTTGCAGCGATTGTTTCAGACAAAACGAAGGCTCGAGAAATAACTCTTCGCAATCAGGAGCTTCTTCAGAGCAGATGAAACAGATTAACGCAAAACTTGACAAGATACTTTTGATTTTACAAGATTTAGAACTTGATACGGATGATGATTTTGACGAAGAGGAAGAAGATTTGGATGAAGAGGATGAAGACGATTCTGAAGCGGATTTGTAATTCTGTTTGCTGAAATAGATTATGGGTTTTTATAATACTAAAATACGCGAAAAGCTTTTAATTGTAAATATTTAGGGTTGGGCATGGCAAAATTAAGTGATGTGATTTTTGGAAACCCTTATCTTAATATTACTACAAAAATTGTGATTATTTTATCTGCTGCGCTAGTTTTAACTATAATCGCAAAGATATTTTTTTTGAGACTTTCCAGGAAAGCGTCTAATGAAATTTCTGTAGAAGAAAAGAAGCTGAAGCAGACGCGAATTAATTTTTTGAGAGTGCTTATTATTTTTATGATTTATCTTTCTGCTGTTGTGTTTATTCTTTTTTTGATTCCGGGGTTCAAGGCGTTTTCGGTTTCTTTGCTGGCGGGGGCAGGAATATTGGCGATTGTCGTCGGACTTGCTGCGCAGAAAACTCTGACAAATATAATTTCCGGAATTTCAATTGCAGTTTCTGTTCCTTTTAGGATAGGGGACAAGGTAAAAATAGGGGAAGAATATGGAGATGTCGAGGAGCTTACTCTGACGCATACTGTTATGAAGACTTGGGATAACAGAAGAGTTATCATTCCGAATTCGCTGGTTTCTGACAAAGAGGTGATTAATTACAGCATTAAGGACGAAAAGCTGATGTGGACGATTAACATTGGAATTGGATACGATTCTGACATTGACAAGGCGAGGAAAATTATGCTGGACAAGGCGAAGAAACATCCTGATGTTATTGTTCCGGATGTTGTTGATGCGAAGGGAGAAATTGAAAAGGGCGAGCCGTACGTGACTGTTACAGAATGCGCAGATTATTCTGTTAAACTGAGATTATATTTTTGGGTTGCTGCGCCGAACAAAGCGTGGAAAACGAGTTTTGAATTGATAGAGCAGATTAAGAAAGAATTTGACAAGCAGGGAATTGAGTTTCCTTATTTGCAGAGAACGATTGTGAGGAAGAAGAGAATTAGGAGGGGGAAATAGTTTTTAGTTTATATAAAATATATTCGTTTCGGCACGCAATTGGACGCACAATTTTGTTCGGCTGTGCGTCTTATCTCTATGAAAATTTACTTCGTAAATTTTCTGCGTGCTGAAATCTATAATCGAGGACATAGGAAACTTTAAAAACCGAATTTTGCTGGAAATATTAACCCCTTGGAGTTAAAATGTTTTATCTGTTAAAAGTTGAAGAATATGTAAGAGTCGAGCCGAAGCACTTTGGTTTGCCGACGCACGAAGCTATAGAAAAGCAGCTGAATGAAGATTTTGTAGATAGCATCACGAAAGAATACGGCTACGTTATTTCAGTTATTTCCGTCGACAAAATTGAAGAGGGAGTGATTATTCCCGGAGACGGCTCCGCGTTTTATAATTCTATATTTAATCTGCTGGTTTGGAAACCTGAATTGCACGAGCTAGTTTACGGAACAATAACAGAGATTACTAATTTTGGAGCTTTTATTCAAATTGGGCCTGCGCAGGGAATGATTCATATTTCGCAAACAATGGAAGATTACGTTTCTCTTTCAAAGTCGGGAACGTTGTCTGGAAAGAGTTCAAAAAGAAATTTGGCTAAGGGAGATGACTGTGCTGCGAGAATTGTTGCGATTTCGTATAAAGCAGATACTCCGAAGATTGGATTGACAATGAGACAGCCGGGTTTGGGAAAATTGCAATGGCTGGACGAAGACAGGCAAAAGAAAGAATCTGCTTCGAAGAAATCTTCGAATAAAGAAGATAGGAAGGGGAAGAAGGGGGGGAAGAAATAATGGCAAAGGAAAAAGCGTGCAGGAATTGCAAGACGATTCACACATTAGCGAAATGCCCGCAATGCGGGAGCGAGGAATTTAGCGAGGGGTTCAAGGGAAAAGTTACGGTGTTTAATCCAGATGAATCAGAAATCGCGAAGAGGTTGAAGATAACGCAAAAAGGAGTTTACGCGATTAAATTATAATATGGAGATCTTAAATCAAACTCGGAATGAATTATTGAAGAGAAATGAAGTCAAGGGAATTGTTAGCTCTGTCGGGAATTTTGGTGTTGGAAATGCGATGAAAACAGTTGTTGAGCAAATGAAAGCTGCCGAGGAAAATGTTGTTATCAAGAATGTCAAGAGCAAATTCGGGAGAGACACTTTTTTGATTGAGGCGTTGATTTATGATTCTGTCGAGGACAAAATGAAGATTGAGCCGAAGGTTAAAGAGAAGAAAAAGGCGGGGGCGCAATAAAAATGGGAACACAAAAAGGCGGCTCTAAAACAGACAGCCAAGGCAAGAAGCCGCACAAGAACAAGCTGACTTCCAAGAAATATTCTCTTTATGTCGACGGGAAGAAGAAAAACAAAACCTGCCCGAGATGCGGACCGGGAAATTTTTTGGCTAATCACAAAAATAGGGTGTATTGCGGGAAGTGCCATTATACTGAATTTGTTAAGAAGTGATTGAAAGGATATATTTAATTCTAATAAAGAATAAATACTCTCAAACTATTTTTTGTTTATGGTTAAAACGATTGAAAGACTGCCGACGGAAAAAGAGGAAATGGCGAGAGTCGGGAGAGCGGTTAAAATAGCGAAAAGAGTTTGTAATGGGCGGGAAATTTATTCTCCTGAAGGCGGCACATGGCTTGCTATTCATAATAATTCTCACAGAGATGTAGGCATATATGTTTATCCTTTAGATCGACGTATTGAATACGAATGGGGTCATAAAGAAAAAGCCAAGTCTTTGGGAAGGGCTCTTGAAAAGAAAAGAGAAGGCGAATATAGAGTTTTGAGAAGATGATTAGAAATTAAATGTTTGAGAATTCTCCTTTTTTAGACTAAGCGTTGTCGAAGGAAAGACTTAAAATATCTGGTTTCTTGTATAAATCATGCGAAAAAGAGGCGCAATATTCCTAATTCTGTTATTTTCTCTAGCTCTGGTCAGCGCATCTGAAATTGACGAGCAGATTCAGAAGCTAACTTACTCTGCCGAAGAATATGAAACAGGCAATATAAATTATGTTCAGCTGCTGGTTTATATCTCTGCTGTTCGCGAAGGATTGAATGAAATGTTTGGAGCGAGCAGCAAAGAGATGGGTGGAATTATCAAAGAAGAGCAGCTAAAAAATGTTTTGGGCGAGCCTGCTGAACTCACTGGATGGGTGTGGGTTGAAGAAAGCCAGCATGAAAAAAAATTAGACGAGGATATTCCTGTTTGGAAAAAAATTGTTTTCGACGGGAAAAAAATTCAGATAAGACTTGCTGCATTTCCTTCTTTATACAAAAACGAAATAATTTACAGGCTGAATTTTGAGACAGAGTTCAAGAAACCAGAAGAGCAAATGGACGTCAAGGGAAGAATAGACGACATTAAAGCTTTGGCGGAGGAATTTAACGCGGATTCTTCTTCGGGGAATGCAGAAGAATTAGCAAAAGAATCTGTGAACGCTGAAAGAGCTTTTGAATCTTACTTCAGAATGAACGGGGGAAAGTGCGAGAATTTGATGGCTGAGCTTTTTGGCGCTGAAAATAAAAGAGAGGCGCAGCATATGCTTGTTTATGAAATTCAATTTTCAGAGGGAGATAATTTTGAAGCTATTTTGAGATTGGAGTTGTGCGACGAATGCGAATGGAATTGGGTAAATATGAATTTGAATCTTGAAAGCAGAGGAAGAATGCCTCGAGAAAAGGAAGGTTCTGGGGGAGCATCGAAAGAAGAATTTATGAGCATGGAGACGGGCGCATTTGAGTCTGAAACAAAAAGTTTGATCGAGAATATAAAGAGTTCCTTGGAGAAAGAAGATTTTGGAGCTGCCATGTCTTACTCTGAAGAATTAAATATGCTGACTCAGGCGTGGAATGAAAAATCCAACGACGTATGGAAACAAATAGATAAAGATTTTAGCAGGGAAAAAACTTTTTCGAGTCCGGAGGAAGAAAGGGAATTTAATGAAAATTACGGCTGGATTAAAGAAGAACAAGAAAGAAGAAGCAGGGAGAAAGAATTAAGGAATTTGAATTACCAGGAAAGAAAGGCATTTTATCTGGATTTGTTTGCGGATTACGAGAAAAAAGAATTTTATTTTGAGCAGACTGAATATCAGAAAAGATTAGTTGAAGAGTTCAAGGAGAGAGGAGAAGAAATTTGCGACAACGGAAAAGATGACAATGAAAATGGGCAGATAGATTGTGCTGACGCGCAATGCGGCGGGAAGATTTGCGGAAAGTCAACTCGCTCGGTTGTTTCCGAAGGAAATGGAAGTTCTTCTGAAGAAGTCGAGTTATACTGCATTTCAAATGAGTGCACTGAAAAAGAGTGGATTAAAGAAGCGGGTCTTTTGTCTGTCTGCGGGAATAATATTTGCGAAGAAGGAGAAAAAGAAGAAGGATTGAATTTTGACGGGAACGGAACATTGGGCGGTTGTCCGGGAGATTGCATCTTATGCGAGAGTTACGATTCAATAAATTGTTCGGGAAGAGTTATTTTCTCTGGGAAAAATGAGATGGGATGCCCGCTTGCTCCGGTTTGTGTTGAAGAGAATCTTTGCGAGAATGACGAGGACTGTGAATTTTTATGCGGCAAGGGAGTTTGCACTGAAGGAAAATGCGAAGTTGCTGAGCTGACAGAATGCGGCGAGTCAGAGTGCACTGAAGGGCAGGAAAAAGTTATGAAATGCGGGGAGCAGGAAATTGTCCAGGCAATTTGCAGCGGGGGCTTGTGGGAAAATCTTGAAATAGAATGCGGAGCTGGCGAAATGACTGAAGAGGTAACTGAGGAGATAGCTGTTGTCGGAGAAGAGTGTTCTGTTAAATCTGATTGCGGCGGAGAAGATGACGTTTGCAGTAACGGGAAATGCGTTACTCTTCCTGAAAATTCTGAAGAAGGAGAAGAGGGAGAAGTAGTTGCCGCTTCTTCTGAGGGTGGAGAGGAAGAAACTGAAGATGGCGAGGAAGAAACTGAAGATGGCGAAGAAGAAACTGAAGATAGCGAGGAAGGAGTTCAAGAAAGTCCGGCAGAGAGTGAATCTGATGGGGTTGAGGAACCTGAACAATCTGCTGAAGAATCTTCTGAACCTGAATCTGCGCCTGAAGTTTCTGAGCCAGAGAGTTCTGAGTCCAGCGAAGAATCTTCTGAGCCGGAGATAACAGGAAATGTTATTCTTGGTTTCTTTTTGACGCTCGGACAAAGATTGGGAATTACTGGATTCTCTGTTGAGGACGGAGGAGACACGAGCAGTGATAGTGATAGCAGTGATTCAAGCAGTGACAGCAGTGATTCAACTGGAGATGAAAGCGTGACAGTTGATAATTATGTTGCAGAAAGCGAGCCAGATTCAGAGGACGGCGAAGATTTTTCTGAAAGACAAGATGGCGAGTTTGTTGATGGCGGCGGTGAAATAATGATGGAAGGTTCAGGGGGAAATTATGAAGATGATAATCGGGAAGAATACAGAGATGACAGGCGCGAAGAAGATAACCAGCAAAGATGCGGGGAAGAATGCAAAAGAATTTGTTTTGAAAACGAGATAAGGCCTTGCGTTGAGAAATGCCTGAGAGAAGAATGCGGGAATGAGTTTGACTGCAATGTCGAAGAAGTGCAGAAAAGCTGCGAAGGAAGCTGCAAGGGAGACACTAGCGGATGCGAAGGCGACTGCGTGCCAAAATGCACGTCTGGAGGAGAGGACTGGTGGAAAGAATTTCAGAGAGAGCCTGAAGAAGAGCAATGGAAAGAAGAGAAGGGAGTTTTCCAAGCTGGCGGCGGATGCAGACAGGCGCAAGGAAAAACAGAGGGATTTATTTGGTTTGGGGGATGGGGAGAGCCGTTTGGAGAGATAGAGAAATTAAAACAAAAATATTACCGCGGAGGACATGCGGACTGGTGCAAATGGGAAATGGAAAATTTGGCAAGACAAAGAAAAGAATTTGAAGAAGGATTTAATCAGGAATTTGTGACGTGGTTCTTCGAGCAATACCTGGCGGATTCTGCTGAGGACTGGGAGAAACATGTTTCTGGAATTTTTGAACTTTACTGGAAAGATGTTGAAATGTCGAAGCAAATGGCTGAAAGAATGCAGTGCTTGGGAACTGATAAATTTCCGGAAACTAATTTAATCAATGTCAAGTACGAAACGGAATACGGAATGATAGAGTTTTGGGAAGAAAAGAAAACTGTGAAATTTGATGGAATGGAAAAAGAAGTTGAACTTGTTTCTCCTTATATGAAAGTTTGGATTTTCCCGTCGAAAGAAGTGTTTAAGACGGAAATGAAAAGTGCTATGAAAAAACATATCTTTCCGGGTTCAGAGGGAGGGCAGGGAAGCCCGAGTGCTGAAGAAAAAGAGGAGATGAAAAAAGACAAACAGTTCATGGAGTGGCTAGCGCAAATTTCTGAAAAATACGGCGGGAGTTTTGATGTTGCTCTTCAGTTCAAAGATTATGAAAAAGATGAAGTTGTGTTTAATTTGTACATAAAAATGGACGAGCAGAATTTGGTAGAGGTTGAGCCGATGCCTTACGACGAGGTTCCTGCTGAAGACGGGCGCGTTGAACTTGATTTCAATAAAATTTACGAGCTCGTAACGATAGGCGAGAAAGACATGCAGCAAATACGAACTGAAAGTCCGCCATGGGACAAGAGAAAATTTGAGCCTGTTAGGAAAATAAAAGAGGTTAGCGGCGGAGCTAGAATGTGGATGAAGCAAAGAGACTTGATTAATTCGGCAAAATATTATCCTGAATCTGGAGAGGAAGATATGAAAATGTTTACAAAAGAAATGCTCGGCGGAATGTTTGGCGGACCTCGCAGCGAGCCTTCTGAAGAGGAAAGAAAGGAAGGCGACGACAAAAGCGGAGAGATTTGGGAAGAAAAAGAATTTGTTACCGGGGAAATTATTTTAGAGCCGGATTAATTTTGTTAGGGAAAGACTTAAATTCAATTCTTGTTTGATTATGAGATGGTGCGCGGACAAAGAGAAAATATTCCTCTGCGGGAAGCTGAAAGACTTGCGGGAAGAATTCTTAAAGAAATAAAGAAACTGCCCGGAGTTGACAAAGCGCTTGCTGCGGGTTCTGTTCGACGGAGAATTAAATTAGTTAGAAATATTAATTTGGTTGTTGAAAGTTCTGATTCAAAAAGAATTATAGACGAATTTGTCAAGATGAAATTTGTCAAGACGGTTTTGTCGAGGGATAATTTCAGAGCGAGCATTCTTACGAATAAAGGAATTGAGGTAGACTTGAGTATTTTCGAGCATTCAAGCTTTGGTTCTGGGCTGTTGTATTTGACAGGAAGCAAAGAACATAATATTTGGATGAAAAAAATTGCTGCGCAAGACGGACTTTTACTGAATGAATTCGGATTGTTTCAAGGAAAGACGAAGATTGGGGGGAAAACTGAAAAAGGAATTTACGCTTTGCTGGGATTTAAATTTGTCAAGCCGGAAAATAGATTTGGCGAGGACGAATAATGGATTATCTGCAGATTTTTAGGGTTATTGTTGTTTTGGTGATTTTTGTATTTTCTGCGCTGCCTTTGCATAGGGCTGTTCGGATTTTCAAGCCGAAGACAACTTACTGGAAAACTTTTCTGGTTGTTTTAATTTCTGGTTTTTTTGTTTCGCTGATTAATTCCTTTTTTACATTTTGGGGAGGGTTTGTTGCGTTTGTTTTTTTGATTTTTGTTTACAGCAAAGCGTTTGGATTAAAGAAACGCAAGGCATTTTTAGTTTGGGTGCTGCAGTTGGTATTTGTCGTCGTATCTTCTTTGATTTTTGAACTGGCTGTTAGACTGATTTCTGATTTTTCTTTTTTTGGCGGTTAGGAAATTATAAAAAGGAAGAATTACTGGCAGTTGAATGAAATATAAAAAGGGGTTGAGTTTGTTGTTTTTTGTTTTTTTGGCTACGGCGATATTTGTAGTGATTCTTTTTTTATTTTATTTTAATGGAGAAAACGGCGGGGCGGAACCTGAAAGCGCAGTTACAGAAAAAAATGAAAGTACAGATGTTGGCGAGCCGGTTTCTTTGCCGACGCTAAACGAAACGCATTTGGCTTGTTCAAATAATTCCTGTGTCGCTGTTGACGGAGCCGGGAGTGATGAATGCAATGACTCTGCTGATTGCCAGCCTGTTGTGGCTTTTCCGGATTTGATAATTAAAAATATAACCATGGCGGTAACGAAGAGTTCCAAGAATTCGACAACAAATATAACTTGGCATACTGTGAAGGTTTCTGTAACTGTCAAAAATATTGGAACTGCGAGCGCGAATCAGTCTGTGACTCAAATAACTTTTGCTGGAGATTTATTGCCGATGAGTTCTGCGAAGGTTTTTACGTCTGTGCTAGAGCCGGATAAAGAGACAACTTTGGAGTCGAGTTATGAGGAACTGCTCAAAGGGGATTATGACGCGACAGCCAGCGTGGATATTTTGCGAAAGATTGAGGAGTTGGACGAGACGAATAATGGGTTTTCTGTGGCGAGATTGACTGTTAAGGATTAGAATTTGAAAAAGAAACAACCGTGCCTGATTTTAGACAGGATCTTGTTTCTTTTTGAGGAGTATAAGGAGAGAATCTAGTAGTAATTCGGATATACTTTACTGCCTTGTTAAAGGACTTTGTTGTAAAGTCTTGAAGAATTACTTTTCTTCTCTCTTTTCCGTAGGAATATACTCTTTCTATAATTTGTCTATAATTATAAACAAAATTTAACCCTTGAACTTCACTGCGTTCATTCAAGGCTTAAAATTCTTTCAGAATTTTAACCCTTGAAAATCCTACGCTCATTTCATTCGCTTCGTCAATTCAAGTGTTAAATTTTGGGTACAAAATTTAACCCTTGAACTTCACTGCGTTCATTCAAGGCTTAAAATTCTTTCAGAATTTTAACCCTTGAAGAGGAGGTTTAATCCAAGCTAAAATAGATGAACTAAACGTCCTCTCCCGGGCAAAAAGAGGTGATAGTATATCGATGTACTTTTGGTATTTAAACTTTTCGGTATGTTGTAACTTCTTAATGAGAACAGCAGTTAGTTGTAACTAAAAGTGGTTTGGAAAAGTGCGGGTTAAGTTAAAAGGATTGTGAAGGTAAGTTCTATAAATAAGAGATTCTTGGGGAAGAGATGGAAACCTTAAAAAATCGCTCTGTTTCACGACGCTCAAATCAAGAATTAAATTCGAGTACGAATTTAATTCTTGAAGGGGAAAACACTCATAAAATCGGGCAGGAGCAAGTTCACGGATTACTGTTCGGCGAGCAAGTCAGCTGGCAGGCAATTATTTACGATTTGATAAATTCTGAGCAGCTTGATCCGTGGGATGTTGACATTACTATTTTGAGCAACAAATATCTTGAGAGAGTTCGGGAGATAGAAGAGGCGGATTTTTTTGTCTCGTCAAAAGTTCTTTTGGCTGCTTCTCTTTTACTGAGAATCAAATCTGAAATTTTATTGAACAGGGACATTCCTTCATTAGATGATATTTTGTTTGGGCGAGAAGAAAAGAAAACTTACACGCAGGAAAGAATTGAGCTTGACGAGGAAATGCCTGATTTGATTCCTAGGACGCCGCTGGCGCGGGCGCGAAAAGTTAGTTTGCAGGAGCTGATGACTGCTTTAGGAAAGGCGATTCATACTGAAAACAGGAGAATCAAAAAAGTTGTGACTGCGCATCAGCAGGAAATCGAGACTGCGTTGTCTTTGCCGACGAGGAGATTCAATCTGAAAGATGAAATTACGAGAGTATACTCTAAGTTGAAAGAGCTTTTTTCAGGGGAGAAAGAAAAAATATCGTTTAATGAAATTTCGGGAAAAACGAAGGAAGAGAGAGTGGGGACTTTTGTTCCCCTATTACACTTGGATAATCAGCAGAAAGTTTTTCTGGAGCAAGAGGGGCATTTCCAGGAAATTTGGGTTTGGATGAAAAAAATTTATGAGGAGAAGAATGCGGCTTTATTGGAGATTTGGCGACGAGAAGCGGAAGAGGCAATGGCTGCTGAAGAATTAGAGGAGATGGAAGAGGATGAAGGAGAGGAGAGGAAAATTTTTAGGAAGGAATCTGTGGATGAGAATTATCTTGGTTTGAAGAAGTTGTTTGGGGAATAAATTTGTTTTATTTTCAGCGTTTTGAGGGAAGATTTATTAATTAAGATTTCTTTGGGATGTGATGGTGAAAAAAGGCGTGTTAATTCCTTTTGGACTTTTTATTTTTATTTTTTTAGGGGGAGGAGTTTCTGCCACTGAGCAGATGACAACAGCTTCGAGAACTAGCTGTGTTGCTCCGTGCGCTGTGTTTTTCGATGCCGTTGATACAACAACAATCCAAGTTTGGACTTCTGGAGTCGTGCAACCTGGCGACGGAGATTTTGCCTCTTTTTTTTATCAGTGGGATTTTGGAGACCCAAATTCTGGAAATTGGAAATATGGGAGGCAAAATTCAGATGGAAGTTATCCTTCTAAGAACAAAGCAACAGGATATGTCGCAGGTCATGTTTATGAGATGCCTGGAGATTATACAATAAAATTAAATGTAACTGATACGAACGGAGTTGTGCATGAGTATACCCAGAATATAACAGTTTCCGATTTTGATTTAGATAACACCTACTGCTTTTCTACAATAGGAGATTTTTCTGAATGTCCGTCTGGAACACCTGAACAAAATAAAATAAATACAAGTTCATTTAGCACAATCACGAGCTATGTTGCAACAGGCAGGAGATTGTTATTGAGAAGAGGAGACAGCTGGATAGTTGACAGACAATTTACTACCCTTGTCAATGGTCCGGTTATGATCGGAGAATTTGGATCAGGAGATAAACCGCAACTTACTGCTTCAGTTGGTTGGGGAGACAGCATGTTAAGAATTACAAAAAATGATTGGAGGTTTGTGAATCTTAAACTTGTACATAATTGGGATAGGGTGCAGAATAGCGCCAATGCTATTATACAAACACAAGGTTCGCTACATACTCTTATCTCTGGAGTGGATGCGACTCGTTGGGGAGCAACTGCTTACGGATTGTCCGCTGCAGATTATACGTTTTTATATGAGTCAAGTGCGACTGACGGAGTTTTGACGGGCGTGTATTCAGAATGGACTAAGCATATTGCAATTTTAGGCAGCTACATTCATGACACAACAGGAAATGGGGGAAATTTGCCGGGCTCCCATAATATGTATACAATCAGTAATTTTAAAGGGGTGTTTTCTCATAATCTCTTGGAAAACCCTGGAAATTTTAGGGTAAGCTTGAGGGTTAGTGGTACTACAACAACTGGTGACACATATTTATTTGGATCAGATTACGTCGTGATTAGTGATAACAATTTAAATATTGGTCCAACTGGAATGATGGGTTTTGATATTTCTCCTAATGCAGATACTGATCAAGAAATACATCACATTCTAATAGAGCGCAATCGCGTTTATGGCTTTGGTGGTTCTCATGCGATACATATAGGCGGACCAAAGACTTCCCACATTGCAGTTTTCAATAATATTATTGATTCTTCTCGTATTTGGATTAATAAAGATACTCCTCTGCCTGGAGACGGACCTAAAGATATAAAAATTTTCAATAATCTTTTCAGTTCTGAATTAAGCTATCCTCTAATAGATTTTACAGATCAATTTAATAATGTGGAAATAAGAAATAATATCTTTCATTCTACTCAAAGCGCTCCTATTGAAGGTTGGTGGGCTCGTGGAATCAAGTTCCCTACTTCCGCCGATGTTAATAGATCAGTTCTTAGCAATAATCTTTATTACCATACAATTTTTTCTCCCGGTTGGAATAGAACTATAAAAATAGGTAATGACGCAGACATAGGATACACGCTTGACAAATTTAAATCAGCGTATCCAAATCAAGAGATTGGCAGCATGGAGGATGATCCTAAATTTATTTCTCCTAGCGATTTTCATCTTGAATCAACTTCTTCTGCAATTAACAACGGAACACAGATTGCAGGTTTGTTTGAAGATTTCGACGGTAACTTGCGAACTGATGGGATGCCGGATATCGGAGCGTATGAATATATTTCTGAATCTCCTTCTGCGCAGTGCGAGATAAAGAAAGCTTATTGGAGAGTTGTGTAGAGATTAATGAAATTAATTATTTCCCGAGAAATTTAATCAATTGTTTTTCGCCCATTAATTTTTCCTCGCCGGAAGTCATATCTTTTAATTTGAACATTTTCTTTTCAATTTCTTCTGTGCCGACGAAAATGACATAAGGAATTTTCTGGGCATTTGCGTATTCCATTGCCTTGCTTGGCTTGTCAAATGAAGTCATGCAGGAAATTTCTTCTTTCCTCAGTTTTTTTGCCAGTGCAATTGTTGATTTTTCCTGAGAGATGGATATCAAAATTGTCTTCGGTATTTGCTCTAATTTTAACTGGGAAATTTCTTCTTCGCACAAACCCATTAATGCTTCAAGACTGAATGAAATTCCGACTGCGGGAATTTTCTTGTTGATATATTCTCCGACTGAATTGTCAAATCTTCCTCCGCCGACTAAAGAATTCTTTTTACTTAGCAAAGAAAATTCAAAAATATTTCCGGTGTAGTACCCCAGGCCCCGAACTAGAGTGGGATTTATTTTTACGTTGAGCCCGTAAAATGCGCAGGTTTCTTCCAACTCCTGGAGCTCTTCTGCTCCGGCGAAAGCATTTTTGATAAAGAATTTTATGTCTTTTTCGAGGAGCTTGAACAAAGTTATAATTTGATTTGCCGACGCGTATTTTCTTAAATTTGCCTTTACCATGTCTTCCCCGATTTTTTCCAGCTTGTCGAGTTCTCTCATTGTGTTTTTGATGTCTTCGATTTCAACGCTTTTTATCATTGCTTCGAGCAGGGCGCGATTATTTATTCTGATTTCAAAATCTTTAATTTTTAATTCGTCAAGAATGTCTGCGACGAGGGCGAGGCATTCGGCGTCTGCGTTTACTGATTCGTCTCCTACGATATCTGCGTCGCATTGAGTGAATTGTCTTGTTCTGCCTACTCTTAATGGCTCGTCTCTGAAAACTTCGCCGATTTGGTAGCGCTTGAATGGGAGTTTGATAGTTGGATTTTTTTTGAGAATTCTTGCTAATTGGAAAGTGAATTCGTATCTTAATCCTAGCTCTCTGTTTCCTTTGTCTTTTAATCTGAATCTGTCTGAGACGGCTTCGTCCTCGGTGTTGGACTGCATTAATTCGTCGAATTCTATGATTGGAGTTTCAACTGGGGAAAAACCGTAAAGCTTGAACCATTTCTCGACGATTTTTTTTATTGCTTCTCGTTTCAGGGATTCTGGGGGGAGGTAGTCCTGAAATCCTTTTACAGTGTCTATTTCTGTTTTCATGATTAAGAGAATTAGAGGAGGTATAAAAAGTTTTGGCATAAAAAGCAAAGAAGTGGAAGCCACATTTCGACTACGAAGAAGAAGGGAATCTTCGATTCGCTCTTGCTCGAGTACTCGCTACGGCGAGCAAAGAAGTGGAAGGTGGGAGTCGAACCCACTCCAACAGCGCCACAAGCTGTTATGCTACCGTTACACAACATCCACCATAGAGATAAAGAGAAAAATGGGTATAAAAGGGTTTCTTATTCGCGATTGTGACATGAGAATTTATTTAATATTCTGCAGAGATTTTTGATAAATAATTAAATTTTCAGTTATATAGATAACTAATTTTTTCAATTTTTTCGACAAAGCATTATTCACAGGCACGCTGTTGTATTTTTTCAGCGCGTCTTTTTTTGTATTTTATTCTTTGTCTTTTCTTTTTTTGTTTTCTTTCAAAGAGATATCCAATTAATTCTGTGCGGAGAATTGGGTTTGCTTCGAAACTTCTGCAGCCGCGCAAATATGGATGATTGTCGTCGGATAAGTGGACTTCGCTAATTCCATACGCACAATTGGCAAGTCCGGCTGAATTACGTTTGCAAACTTGGCTTTTGTATCCTTTATGCCCTCTATAAGTGCAGAAATTTTCTGACAATTCCATAGCGCTTGAAAAGAGCAAGGTTATTAAAATATTGTTGTCTTGTTTTATCTATATGGCTGGGAAATTTCAATTTTACGCGTTTAAACTCGCAGGGATTATAATCCTGATTTTTCTGGCTCAGCTTTTGATTCCAGGATTTACTGAATTGTTTTTATTAGATAAAGAAGTTTATTTTCAAATCTGGAGATTTTTCACTGCGATTTTTTTGCACGCTGACTTGACGCATTTGATTTTTAATTTGTTTGGATTGGTTTTGTTCGGGAGCATTTTGGAAAGTTTTATCGGCGGAAAGAGATTTCTTTTTGTATTTATATCGACGGGAATTTTGGCTAATGTCTTGTCAGTTAATTTTTATGCGAGTTCTTTGGGCGCGTCGGGCGCGATATTCGGAGTTATCGGCGCGCTGATATTTTTGAAGCCGATGTTGGTTGTTTGGACTTACGGTTTGCCGATGCCTCTTTTTATCGCCGGTGTTTTGTGGGCTGCTGCGGATATTCTGGGGGTTTTTGGTTTTGGACAAACTGGAATCGGGAACATAGCGCATTTGTCTGGCTTGGTTTTTGGTTTGCTGTTTGGATTTTATTTTAGGGGATTGATTGTTCGTGAGAAAAGAAGATTGAGATTTGATATTGACGAGAGAGCTGTTAGGAATTGGGAAGAGGAGTATATGCGGTAAGAAGATTTATCTGGCTGGATTTAATTAAATTCTTCTATACGGCTGTATCAGCGACATCGGCCTGCTGATTTGTCCTGGCATTGCTGGGGGAGGGCTTGGCCTGTTCATTTGCCCTGGCGGGGAAAACTTTGGCGGCGGACTTGGACGCGTTAGAACAGTTACATTTGGTTCAGAAGAACCTTTTTTTCTTAAAATTAAAAGAGCAATTATTGCGCCAATTAATATCACAACTAAAATTATAATTACTACTAGAATCATCATGGTTGAACTTGTCTCTGATTCGCAGTCTTGCATCAATGATTGTCTTCCTGCTGTTGTGCCGCAGTTCATCGTGTCTGTTGCTGTTCTCGTTTGCTTTCCGTTTTTAGGACATTCTTCCGGAGTCCATTCGCTGTAAGTCCAACTTGGCGTGCAAACTTGGGGCGCAACATAAGTGCAAGTTTGTGTTATTGCCTGTCTTCCTGTTGTTGTTCCGCAGCTTCTTGCGTCTGTGGCTGTTCTTGTTTGATGTCCTGTTGCATCACAAGCGCTCCAAGCGCCGTAGGTCCAAATTGGCGTGCAGTATGTTATTGCTGGAGCAGAACCAAGAAATTCTTTTACTCCTGAATGATCCAAGCCAGAAACTTTGAAATAGCTTCCTTCAATTTCGCAGTCTATATCTCCTTCGCTGCCAGGGCAACTAACGATTTCTTCAGAACCCTGATCGCAGTCGTTGGAAATATCATTTTCGCTGTCTGTGCTTTCGCTGTCTTCAACGCAGATTAGAGAGCTTGTGGAATTTTTTTTGTTGACGTAAATTGTTTTTTCCGCGTCTATTCCTTCGACTATCAAGTAGCCGTATTTTTTGGTAGAAGACTGCCTTTGGAATTTAATTTCGTAGAAGTTTAATGGCTCGTCTTCGAAATCCCATCCAAATTCTGTTATTAATTCGTCGTCGTAATAGATTTCTACTGTTTCTTCTTCGTAGTCATTTACCCAATCTTCTTCTTCGTCTCCGTCTATGAAGACTTCAAAATTTTCGCCGGCTTCGTCGAAATTTGATTCTTGGATTTTGTTTGGGGTTCCAATTCTTTTGTTGTTTCCATAATCGCAGTAACCTGTTACATTTACTGGTGTGAGAGAATTAAGTCCGCATTTGTTAGTGTCTTTGTAGTAGGTTGTGCTTTTTTCGGTTGTTGAATTGCAGGGGGTTTGATAGGCTGTCCAATTTGGAAGGCAGGTTATGTCTGTTACTTTTGTCTGGGTTCCGTTGTATGTGAAACTGTATGCTTCAATTGGTTCGTTTAGGGCGTTATAAACAACTATATTTATTGGAACAGCTGTTGGAAGGATTGACTCTTGAGGGATTCTAAAATAGTTTCCTTCGCCGTCGAAGACTGTGTTGAAATTTGTGTTTGGACCTGCTGTAATGCTTATCAGCGCTTCTCCGCCTGAAGTGTAATTAATGTCAGTCACATTGAAATTCACGCTGCCGATTCTGCAAGTGTTGCTTCCTGCGGCTTCTGTTAAACCACAGACCTGGGGGGCTCCGGGTGCGTTAGTTATTTCCTGAATACTTGTTATGTTCATTCCTCCGCTTACAAGAACTTGCGCTTTTAGAAGATAAGATTCTGAATTTGAAGAGTCGTTATAAGATGCAATAAAATATTTGTGATAATACTCTCCTGTTTTGTCTTTTTCTATAACTGTCAGGTTTTGGATTGCAGAAGTTGCTAATCTTTCACTTGGAGATTTTCCGATAATTGTGAATTGGTTTGTTGCGTCGTCGGCGTATAAGATGTTAAAATTTAAACTTTCGTCACCGATGGTTGCAACGGATTTTATGCTGAAATTTCCGTCTCTTGTGAAAATAAAATTGCTTTCTCCTGGGGCAAAGGCAATTTTTTTTTCTTGAATTGGGGATAATAAAAGCGCGAAAATCAAAATTGCCGCGATAAATAAAGTTATAAGCGCACTCTTTTTTATTTGAATTTTCATCGTCTCTTTTATGGTTTGTTTTAGTTGACGGATGTTATAAATATTTCTACTATTGGGGAAGAATGGGAATTTTTGATTTGCTCTTGCTAATTCTGTTTGATTTGCTCTTGCTGCGGGCATCCTCGTCTGGCTAACGCCGACTGCGGTGCTCCTCGCTGCGGCAAACAAACATGCTCCGACCGGGACCCGAAATACAAACTCTTTAGAAAAGAGTTTCTATGAGTTCAGAAACTATAATTGCTTTGCTTCGCAAAGTTGTTTGCCGTCGGCACAAAACGGTAGGATTGAAGCAGTCTTTCAGACTGCTAAATGCTCCGACCGGGATTCGAACCCGGGTTTCGGCCGCGAAAGGGCCGCGTCCTTGACCACTAGACTATAGGAGCGTTTATTTGTTAAGGAGATGAGAAAAAAATTGCTTTTAAAACTTGCTATCCCAGGAAATTCTTTAGAAGAATTAGTCAGTGCAATAATTAGCGCATTAGAGTCGAGAAATTAGCTGAAACTGGAGAATATAAAATCTACAAAGAATTTTAAGAATTAATTTAAAAAATAAAATAAATTTGAATTATCAGGACTTGATTAATTGAACTCCTGTGACTATGCCCCATATCCAAGCAATTGCCCAGAGGATGCAAAAGACTATCCATCCTGGAATGAATATCGCCGCTATTAACGCGAGCGCTATTAAGACGAGCTGATAAATTCCGGTTTTTATTCTGCCTGCAATTATGCTTCCGAGTCCGGGAAGGAGAATGTTTAACACTAAGGCGCTAATTGTCAAAACTAAATGCCAGAACTGAAATTTGTTTCGCAGATTTTTTTCCTGAGAGGATTTTCTCTTGATAGTTTTTCTTTTAGTTTTTCTTGCCATTTTACCTCCTTTTTGCAATTAATATAATTTAACATACTTTTTTCTTTATATAGGTTTTGGTTTTCAGGATTTTGTTGATAGATAAACAAATTGCGATTGCGCGCGAATTGGACGCCAATTGAAAAAATATAAAAAGGGTGAATGGGTGGTTTTTTCATGGAACAAAAAGAAAAAACTAAGAATTTTAAGAAGCAAATTGTGCCGGAAGGAAAAGTAAATGACTTGATTTTCAAGGAATTGATTAAGAGAGGATATTCTTTGAGGGGGAACACGAGAGTTTGGAATATCGCTGACTCTAAACTTTGGTATTTGACTCCGGCGCAGGCGCAGGCGTTTTTAGACTTGGAGAAGTCTACAGACTATCAGAAAGAGGTTATTCAAAAAGAAATTGATTTAATTAATAAAAATATGGGGGAAGTTGTAAAAAAAGTGGAGGGAGAAAATATTAATATTGTAGATATTGGCTGCGGCGACGGTAAAAAGGCGGTTTTATTTATTGAAAAGTTTGGCTTGGAGCACGTGAAAATTCGGTACTGCCCGATTGATATAAGCAACTATATGGTTACCAAGGCAATTAACAGAATAAAGAAATTGAATATCGAAGAGATAATTGAGTTTCAATGGAATATTTCTGATTTTGAGAATTTGGAAAATGTTGCGAATCTGATTAAATCTCAAAAATCTGGTAAGAATTTATTTTTGCTATTAGGAAACACTTTGGGAAATTTTGAAATTAATGAGCTGCTTTATGAAATAAGGAGCAGCATGGAATGCGGGGAAGTTTTGCTGATTGGAAATGGCTTGAATAATGCTAATGTCGAGGATATAGTAAAGTCCTATAACAGTTCTGACGTTTACAATTTTCTTATACATCTTTTGACGCAGTTAGGATTTGAAGCGGGCGATTTGGATTTTGGAGTAAGATTTGAAAATTCGCGGGTTGAATTATTTTATACTGTGAAAGACAATGTTAAAATAAGTTTTCTTGGCAAGAATGTTTATTTTAATAAAGGGGATCAGATAATTGTTTCTGTTTCTTACAAATATGACAAGGACGAATTCAAAAGCTTGCTAAACTTGTATTTTGACGACGTTGATGTTTTTACTTCTAAGGATGAGTCGTATGCGCTGGCGCTTTGCAAGAAATAACGATACTTTTGAAAATAATCCGTTTGGAAAAAATAATTAGCGTGGTAGAATCGAGAAATTAATCGAAGATTAATTTCCGAGTATTTGATGATTAATTGAAGTTGATATTTTTACGGTTTAGAGAAACGAAACTTTAAATAACTTACAAATTCTGTTATCTGTGAGATCCTGTAGCTCAGCCTGGTTTAGGTCCGCCTTGACTGGCGCCTTGGAAAACCACGCTGAGCAGTAGGAAGGAAACAGAAGATCCTGTAGCTCAGCCTGGTTTAGAGCACCGCTCTTATATGAGTTTGGTTCGTTAGAACTGAATTTTCTCGCTTGAGAAAGCTAAGAAAGGCGGGGGTCCTGGGTTCAAATCCCAGCAGGATCATTGGGGAAGGGAATCTTCGATTCGCTCTTGCTCGAGTACTCGCGTCGGCGAACGAAGAGGTTCAAATCCCAGCAGGATCATTTATTAAAAATGGAAATTACATACGACAAACAAGCAAATGCAATATACATTGAATTTCGCAAAGGTAGTTTTGCTAAGAATAAAAAGATAGATGATTTTACGATAATTGATTTTGATAACGAAGGAAATATTTTAGGAATTGAGCTGCTTGATTTTCGTAAAAAAGTTGTATAGGATTAATTTTATTAACTCTGGTTCTTGAAGATTAATATGCTAGTGGGATTAGTAGGCAGGCCGAATTCAGGGAAGAGCACGTTTTTCAAAGCAGCGACTCTCGCTGATATTTTAATTGCGGATTATCCTTTTGCGACGATAAAACCGAATCACGGGATGGGTTATGTCAAGATTGAAGATTTGGCTCCTGAGTTCGGGAAGATTTCAAATCCGCGGGAGGGTTTTGTGAAAGGCGAGAAAGGAAAGTGGAGATTTGTGCCGTTTGATTTGATGGATGTTGCGGGCTTGGTTGCGGGGGCTTCAGAGGGGAAGGGATTGGGAAATGAATTTCTCAGCGACTTGGCGGGGGCTGACGCGTTTATTCATGTTGTTGACATGTCGGGAGAATTTGACGGCGAGGGAAAACCAACTAAAAATTATTATCCTGGACAGGATATTAAGATTATCGAGAATGAGCTTGACTTGTGGTACGCTGGAATTTTGAAAAAAGTTTGGAAGACGTTTGCGAGGACTGTCGAGATGCAGAAGAAAAAAATTTCAGAGGAAGTTGCGCGGCAGTTTTCTGGACTGAAGGTTAAAGAGGAAGATGTTAAATATGTTATTCGCAAAATTGGATTAAATCCAGACAGGCCTGCGGTTTGGGGCGACGAAGATGTGATGAAATTTGCGCGAGAGCTGCGCCGCGCGAGCAAGCCGATGATTATTGCGGCAAATAAAATGGATAGGCCTGCTTCTGCTGAGAATTTTAAAAAAGTTAAATCTGAATTTGATTATCCGATTGTTCCGTGTTTTGCCGAGGGAGAATTGGCTTTGCGCGAGGCAGACAAGCACGGGCTTATTTCTTATATTCCTGGAGAGGATAGATTTGAAATAATTAAAGAGCTGAATGAGAAACAGAAGACAGCGCTTGAAGGAATCAAGAAAGAGATTAAAGATTTTGGCTCGACGGGAGTTCAGGAAGTTTTGAATAAAGTTGTTTTTGAGATTTTGAAAATGATTTGCGTTTTTCCGGCTGGGGACAAGATGACTGATTCGAAAGGAAATGTTCTGCCTGATTGCTATTTGATGCCTTTCGGAAGCACTGCTTTGGATTTTGCTTTTAGATTGCATTCTGATATTGGAAATAATTTTGTCAAGGCGATTTTGCTGAAGACGAAGAGGGCTGTTGGGAAGGATTATGAGTTGAAGCATAGGGACGGATTGGAAATTATGGTGAAGTAGCGAAAAGCTTTTATACAGAATCAGCATTTAATTAGGATAATCTTCCCCGCTGATCAATAAACCGAACAGCGGGTTTTATCTTCAAATGGAGAATGCAGTTATTCTTATTGATGGCGGATATTTCAATAGGATTCTAAAAAATAATTTTGGCGATTTAAATCTTGATTATCTTAAATTTTGTGAGTTAATCTGTGAAATGTTGAAAGTAAAAAGACTTCGAACTTATTATTATAATTGTCTCCCCTTTGTAAGGGTCGGAAATGAACTGGATAAAAAAAGATTGAGTAATGTACAAAAATTTTTAGGAAATCTTAAACGCCTCCCAAGATTTGAAGTGAAAATTGGAAAATTACAGTTTATTGGGGGAAAGTTCAGACAAAAAATGGTTGATGTTTTAATGTCGCTCGATATCGTTAAAAAATCTATTGGCAGCAGTGTTGGACATATTATATTGATTGCAGGCGACGCGGATTTTGTTCCCGCTATAAAGATAGCCAAAGATTCTAATATAATCGCTCATTTGTTTTATCATCCTTCTTCTGTCCATAATGAATTATTGGACGAGATAGATGAACTTCATGTTTTAGATAAAGATCTGATTGATAAATGCAGGATTTAATTGGAAATTATGGTGAAATAGAACGCTAAATTTTAAATATCTCTTTTGTTTTTATTTTTCATGGACATTCAAGTAAGAGTGAAGTTCGGAAGTTTCAAACAAGATGTTGAGAAATTTGCTGATAGAAGATATTTTGTGAGGATACTTTCCAAAGAGGAAGAACCTGATGCGATGGATGAATTAGTTGGGTTATTATCGAAGAAATTAGGAGTTCCTCTTGACGGAATTCAGCTGAAGCAGGATAAGGGACAGGATAAGGTTTTTGTTATTTGAATTCGTGTATATAAATTTTAATTGTTTTGTCGCGCATTTGGACGCCATTTTTTGTCGTCGGCGTCTTGTCTGAAAAATTTGCTCCGTAAATTTAGCGCGGCAAACTAAAAAATTAAAAATTTTTGTGCGGTTGTTTGAACGGAAAAAATAGCCACAATAAATTTGTACGGCGCGAAGCGCCGGACGTCGCCGATTTTTAGAGTTTTGTCGACGGAAAACGGCGGTTAATGTCGATTGTGCGAATGTGAAAATAATTTGAAGAGGGGAATAATTAATGAGAAGAAAATTAAATGGGGACGGGAGGATAGTTAATTGGAAGAAAAATTCTCGAGAGGCTGTGAGACTAATGAACTGATTGAGGAGATGACGAGTGAAAATTAAAGATGCGAAGAATATAAAAACTCTTTTTTGTTTATTCGAACAAGAGTGTGATAAAATGATAAAAGTAACTGCGCCTGTTCGCATTGATATTTCTGCCGGCTGGAGCGACGCTGATCCTTTTCGAGGGCAATTCGGCGGGGCTGTCTTGAATGCAGCGATTACTCTGCGAGTGAGCGGGATACTGGATAACAACAAATTGACGACGAGCTTAGAAAAAGTTCCGGCTGCTTCTGGGCTGGGAACTTCGGGGGCGCTGAGAACAGCTTATCTTGTGATTGCAAACCCTTCTTTGATTGAAAATAAAATGGAACTTGTGAAAAGAGTTAATACTTTTGAGAACGCTATCGTCGGGCAGAGAGCTGGATTTCAGGATCAGTGCGCTGCTATATTCGGAGGAGTTAATTATTGGGATTTTTACAAAGACGGTTCGATACGCAGAATTAGTATTCCTGAAAGCAAGGCAACGCATTTGTTTGACAGGTTGGTTTTAGTTTATACCGGCGACAGGCATCAATCTTCCGATGTTCATTCTGATGTTTTTGTAGGGAAGACTTACATGAAACATATTTTTGCGATTCAGAGAATGAAAGAAATCGCTAGGGAAATGAAGACGCATATTACTAATGAGAAAATGATGGCTGTTTTAATTAATGAAACTTGGGAGCTGCAAAAATCTTTGCATCTCGGGATGGAGACTTTTGCCATGAAAAAAATTCAGAAATTTGCCGAGGGAGATTATCTGGCGTGCAGAGCTACTGGGGCTGGCGGTGGAGGATGCATGATTTTTTATACTGACAAGAAACAAAAACTGATTAGCAAATTGAAGAAAGCAGACGGACAATTGCACAAAATGAGAGTTATTCCGTTTAAGTTTGATTACGGCGGGATAAGATTCGAGAAATAGTCTGCTTTTGAAATTACTCTCGCTTCGCTCGAATTTCTTTGCTCAATCGACTCCTTGCGTTCGCTGATTTCGCTAATTTAATAATTATTTGGAAGAATATTTATATACCAAGACTGCTATTTACATAATAACTTTGTCTTACAAAATGATAATTAAATTAAAAGTTATTCCGAATGCAAAAGAAGAGAGGATTGAAAAACTTTCAGTCGGCGAATATAAAATCAAAGTTAAGGAAAAGGCAGTTAGAGGAAAGGCGAATAGGCGAGTTGCAGAGATTTTAGCGAAATATTTTGACGTACCTGTGAGAAATATTAAAATCAAAGGATTAAAAACGCAGAAGAAAATTGTTGAGATTACAGGGTTTAATTTTTAGATTGCAGATAATTTTGAAACTAATTAGAAGGTAAATTTATTTTGTAATTCTCTTGCGCACCGAAATCAATTATATAAAATATATTTGTTTGTCGCGCAATTGGACTTGCCTATTTTTATCGCTGGCAAGTCTTATCTGTAAAATTCGCTTCGCGAATTTGGCGCGACAAAATTATCCAAATAATTAAAGCTACATAAGATAGATGTATCTCGGTGCGCAATTGGACGCACAATTTATTTTGCTGTGCGTCTTATCTATATGAAAATTCGCTTCGCGAATTTTCTGGCGCACCGAAATCAATATAAACTTTGACTTCGGTTTTTAGCGATGTTCAGAAAAAAAGGCGGCGGGAAATTAAAATACGAGGATGCTTTTGATTTGCAGGCGAGGATGGAGGAGATTATTCGGGTTTTGGGGATGAATCATATTGATACCACGAGAGTTAAATGCCTTCGGAGTTTTGGCTCGAGTTCATACCGTACGATTGCGCGATGTCATGCTTTGGGCAAGGTTATGCAGTTAGCTATGAGTTCTGGGGCGTGGTATGCGATTGAATTCTTGGAAAGGTTTGACAAGATGGACAGAAAAGAACAAGACAAAGTTATAATTCACGAACTTTTGCATATTCCGAAAACTTTTGGGGGCGGATTCAGGCACCATGATTTTGTCTGCGATGGAAATGTTGAACTATTGCATGAGAGGTTTGAAAATTTGAGAGGAGTTTTGTAGGAGAAGAAAAGTTTAAATAGCTTTTTAACAATAATGTTACATATGGAACAAAAAGATTACAAAATGGAAATTGTTCTTTGGCTTTTGAATAAAAGAGGGCATATAAGAGCGATTGCCGAAGAGATGGGCATTAATCATATGATGATTGTTCGAAAATTGAAAGAGCTTCAGAAAGAGAATGTTGTTGATTATGTTCAGGAGGGGAAAAATAAGACATATTTTCTTAAAAAAAATATTGAAGCCAAGAGCCATGTTTTTTCTGCAGAGGCATATAAATTGAAAAAGATTGTTGAAAAATATCCACAATTAAGAAATGTTATAGAAAAAATTCAGAACGATAGACGAATAAAGATAGCTCTGCTTTTTGGCTCATATGCGAAGAGAATTGCAAAACAAGACAGCGATATTGATGTTTATATTGAAACAGCCGATAAAAAAATTAAACAGGAAATTAGTTTAATTGATTCTAAGTTAAATATTAAAATAGGAAAGTATAATAATTCAAATCTTTTAATAAAAGAGATAGAAAAAAACCATGTAGTAATAAAAGGGATAGAGAACTATTATGAAAAAAATAAATTTTTTGAGTAAGTTAAGGCGGGAAGGAAAACTTGAAATTGTTGAACCAAGCGAAGAGATGAAGAAGTCTTATATTCTCAAATCCGAAAGCAATCTAACTTCTGCAAAAATTCTTTTGAATAACAACCGATTAGAGGAATCTGTTAGTTTGGCTTATTACAGTATGTATCATTTGCTTATTGCCTTGCTTTTTAAAATCGGAATAAAATCAGAAAATCATTCTGGCTCAATTAATCCTGTTGGTGTTGCAGTTGGCGCATTGTCTTGCCAGACCCAGATTACTCCGGCGGGAAATTGCGAGATAAAGAAAGCGTATTGGAGAATTATTTGAGGGAAATTATTATACAAAGACTTATTATAAAATAATACATTACTAATAGAAAGCTTTATATAGATGTTTAATATTACTGATGCCGATTAAATGGACATAAAAAGTATAATTAAAGAGCAAAGAGAAGAACTTGAAAAAATAGAAAAAGAAGAGAGAATTATAGCGAGAGAAAGGCTCAAGGAAGCTAAGACATATCTTGCTCATCCGAATATATTAGTTATAACGGGCATAAGAAGGTGCGGAAAATCAATTTTTTCTTATTTGCTGGAAAAGGAGAGCAAGTTTGCTTACATAAATTTTGATGACGAAAGACTTTCAGAATTGAAAGGCGAAGATCTTAACAAAGTGCTCGAATCTTTTTATGAACTATACGGAGATGTAGATTATATTATTCTTGATGAAATACAGAATATTCCGAAATGGGAACTTTTTGCGAATAGGCTAAGAAGAACAAAAAAAGTAATTTTAACCGGAAGCAATTCTAATTTATTATCTGGGGAATTAGCAACTCATCTTACTGGAAGATATATCGACATAAAACTTTTTCCGTTTTCATTTAAGGAATTTTTATCTTACAAGGGAGTTGACATTTCAAATGCATATACTACAAGAGAAAAAGCAAGAATTTTTAATTATCTTAATGAATATCTTGTAAATGGGGGCATTCCTGAATCTTACAAATTTGGGAAATCTATAATAACAAGGATTTATGAAAATATTCTTACAAAAGATATTATTTTGAGATACAAAATAAAGAAGATTGAAGACATAAAAAAATTAGCTAAATATCTCATAACGAATTCTTCAGAAGAGATTACATATAGTAAATTATCAAAACTTCTTGGAGTAAAACATGTGTCTACCATTTCAAATTGGGTTTCTTACTTAGAAAATTCTTTTTTGATTTTTAAGATAGGAAGATTTGACTTTAAGCTCAAACAACAGTTTATTGCTCCAAAAAAAGTTTATTGCATTGATCCGGGGATTGTGGACTCGATTGGTTTTAAGTTTTCAGAGAACAAAGGAAAAATTATTGAGAATGTTGTTGCTATTGAATTGCAAAGGAGAAAAGAACTGGAAGATAATCTTGAGGTTTATTATTGGAAAGACTATCAGCAAAATGAAGTGGATTTCGTTGTTAAGAACAGAAACAAAATTAGAGAATTAATTCAAGTAACTTTTGCGAACAGCAAGGAAGAAATAAAAGAAAGAGAATTAAAATCTTTGATTAAGGCAAGCAGAGAATTAAAATGCGTTGATTTAAAGATAATTACTTGGGATTATGAAGTTGAGAGCAAATTTGGCGGCAATAAAGTTAAATTTATTCCGTTGTGGAAATGGCTTCTTGGGTAAGGGAAGATTTAATAATATCGGAGAGTTGAGGAAGAGATGAGAAAAGAGGCGAGAATTGATAAAAAGATATTGGTGATTTTTGGGATTTTTATTTTTTTGATTGGGGGAATTGTTTTGATTTGTTTGGGTGGGGGAGTTTCTGCTGAATGTATTGGCGGAGTTACCGTCGAAAATAATATTTCACAATATGGAATAACTTGGTTTTTTGACAAGCCGTATCAATGCGGAACTTTTGTGAATGGGGATTTTTGGGTGAAGACGGATGATTCGACGGGGGTTGTCAATGTGATAAGGATGACGCCGGATATGGAGTATGATATTTTAGTAACTACTGATGCTTGTACTTATACTACTGCCACGACAGATTGTGCTGCTCACAATAATGAAAAATATCATTTTGATTTAACAAATGATTATATGAGTTCGTGTGTTCTTTATCAAGGGCATAATGGATATTGCACCTATAAGAAAGTAAAGCACGGGTTTATGGTGAATCCCAGCAATCCAAGTCAACAAGGGTTTGATGCTAGAGTATCTTCGTCATCATTTAATGAGAGTGTTATCCCTAATATTCCTTATATTGCCAATGGAAATGATTCTATTATAAAAGTAATTTCATTTATACCTTGGCAAAGACCCAGATTAAAATCTGCGGCGGTGTTGACAGTGTTAGATAAAATTCCCACAGACAATGGATCTACAATATTTAGACCACCTTATTTTGGAAATGACAAAAAATTATATTCTTTTAATGATGTAGGTTTTAATAATTTGCCTTCGTATGAACCAGTTATTGTGCCACCACCACTTTCTTATTTTTATAATCCGGGTATAGAGCATAAGTTCACGGGTGTTCAGATAGATTACTTTAATGGGGCAGAGATAGACTATATTCACCCGCATGATAACATGCCAAATGACGGGGGGGCTTTAGCATTCAGAAACGCAAACATCGCTTTACGCTTGATGCTGAATGATACTTTTGATGATAAGAGAGAACTTGCGATAAACTATATTCAGCATGGAATTGATTTGTACTATGCGGGAATCGGCGGGACAAAATGGCATCCTGATGGTCAGATATTCCTCGGAAGAAAATTGCCTATAACATTTGCTGCAGTGATGTTGAATGATTCTTCAATGAAAGAATTTGTTAGGACAGCAGATGATATGCAGTTTCAGGAAAATGGCGTGTTTCATTATACTAAAGAATCAAATAATGTTTTATGGTCATTGAACAAGAGCACATATTGGAATTATTGGAGATATTGGTCCGAGCTTGTTAATCTTCCAGACAGCGGGGGGAAAGTCGGTCCTGACCCGCATAACTATATTGATGGCAGCAGTATCCCTGGTATAACTTATCTTGATGGAGGCAATGCAATGCAGGCAAAGTATACAGCGCTCGCGATTTATCTTATGCTCCCACTGCGTGATGTTTGGAACGATGAAGAATTACTAATATTTGCAGATAGGTGGACGTATCATGGAGTTATAACGCAGCCAGATCCGTGCGCTCCGCCGACGGGAATTTGCAAAGCAGGAACGAATAGGGCTGGACAAACCTGTACTCTTGCTAATTCATATCGTTGCAATCTCGATTCTCCACCTAGCACGTATGATTATTCTGTTCTTTCATTATGCGATTATCCTTCTTTGTATGCTTTAGATTATGGTGTCAAGTATGGACTAAATAGCACAACTAACGAGTGTATTCATGATACAGATACTTCCGATGGTATAGGCAGGCTTCCGTGGGTTGACGGAATGCGTACGAATAGCGGTGTTAGCAGTAATAGTTGGAAAGAGAGTTTATGGGATACATACCGCAACTGTACAAATGAAATAAAAGATGGAACAGAAACAGGAGTTGATTGCGGAGGGATTTGTCCTGATGCGTGCGCTTCGATTGGGAATTGCGAGATAAAGAAAGCGTATTGGAGAATTGTGTAAAAATAAAAAAGAAAAGTTTAAATATATAATTAAACAATGTTTAAACATGGAGAGCATTATAAGAAATGTCGGCAAATGGGGAAACAGCGCCGGAGTTTTATTGCCAAAAGAATGGGCTGGAAACCAGGTAAATATAATTTTAATAGAGAGAACAGAAGAAATAAAAAAAGAAGTTTTTGATATCCTCGCCGATAAACTTGAGGAAATTATGGGAATATATCTTGTTGGGAGCTATGCCCGCGCTGAAATGCGGGAGGATTCTGATATAGACATTGTAGCTATTTCCAGCAATCTTAGAGAAGAAATTGTTTCTGGCAAATATCACATTTCAGTTATTCCGATAGACATTGCCAGGCGGAATATTAAAAAAAATCCTCTGATGCTCCTGCCGAGGCTGATAGAAGCAAAAGTTTTGCTAAACAGACATTTACTGAGCGAGCTTAAGAAAATAAAGTTTGAAAAAGGATTTATTAAAAGATATATAGACGAGACGAAGGACATAATGAAGATTAATTCAGGATTATTGGAGCTAAACAAAATTGAGAAATATACAGATAATGAAATTTTATATTCTTTGGTTTTGAGAATAAGAGGAATTTTTATTTTGAACTGCCTATTGAACAAGAAATCTTATTCTAATAAACTATTCTTTAAAAATTTGGAGAAGGGTGTTGGAAAAAACGAATCTAAAGAGATTTATAGAATCTATAAATCTTACAGGGCAGACAAAAAAATTGACCGAAAAATTAAACTTGAAACTGGAAGGAAACTTTTGGAAATTCTAAGAAAAGATATTACGGCTGCAAGATGGTAAAGCGAATAAAGAGACTGAAAAAAGGGATTGAATCTTTGGAAAAACAAATAAAATTCCATGAAGAAAAATTAGATAAGGCGATTGAAGAGAAAGATATTGATTTGGAAGGATATTATAGAAAAGAAATTGCAGGACTTAGAAAAAGCAAGTCGCGGAAAGAGAGATTTTTGCCGTAGTTTTGCGAAGATTTATTAATTTGTTTTTATTTGTGATGGGATGAAAAAAAAGGCGATTTTGATTTTTGGGGTTTTGATTTTTTTAATTGGCAATGTGCGCGCAGATTGCGTCGAAGGAATTACTGCTGGAAATAATATTTCACAATATGGAATAACTTGGTTTTTTGACAAGCCGTATCAATGCGGAACTTTTGTTAATGGAGATTATTGGGTGAAGACTGATGATTCGACTGGGGTAGTGAATGTTATTAGAATAACTCCTGATTTTCAACAGTTTAATTTTAATAGCTATTTAAAATGGATAAATGGTTGGGAAGTGAATCCAACTTATAGTAATAAACACGGATTTGATGAGAGAGCACAACTTTATGATGCTATTCTTGTTCCGAGCCTACCATATAATGCTCATGCTGATGAGTCTTTGATTAAAGCTGATAGTTGGGAAGAAGCAGGATTTACTACAGGTTATAGAAGATGCGAGGGAGGTGATACGCCAACTTGTTTATATGCTGTATCTGTCCTTACTGTTGTTGGAGCAATTCCTGAAAATAATGGTGAAACTGTTTTTAGACCTTCGTATTTCGGAGCAAACAAAGTTTATTATTCTTCAAATAATTTAAGAACTGACTTATTGCCTTCATTGAATCCTGTGACAAATGCTCCGACTTTGCAGTGGGCTGTCAATAGATTTAAACCAGTCCAGTTAGATTACATTGCAGTTGCTGACCTTGCGGATTATCTTCATCCTAGAATGAGTTGGCCAAATTACTATCCTGCATCAATGGCAAGAGATGTTGGGAACGGTGTACTAAGATTAATGTTGAATGATAGTGTCAGTGCTAAAATGCCAGCAGTAATTGCTATGACTCAAGCAGGAATTGATTATTATGGTATTTTTAAAGGAGGAATATCGTGGAGTCCTGGAGCTGGAGAAGCAATTGGAAGAAAGATGCCTATAATATTTGCTTCTGTAATGCTTGATAATGCAGAAATGAAAAATGCAGTAAGGCCATCAAGAAGCGGCATTCTGGACGATAAGGGATTAGGATTTACTGCCTTTGGTGAAGACCAACCTTATCAAGGAAAGAATACAGTGTTATGGGGAGATCCTTTAGGTTCTGCCAAATATTGCCCAGATGAAGATTTTTATTGGGAAGATATTATTGCTGATTCAACTAGAACATGCAGAGATCCATATGGGTATATAGACGGAGGTAGAATACCGGGCGGAGGATATCAGTTGTGCTGTACCTCAGATGCATGGCTTGGGGAAACCTTGGCATTATGTTTGATGCCTTCATTGAGAGACCCCTGGAATGTGACTTATTATCAATATTTACTAGATTATACTGCAAGATGGAAAGATTCTGGAGCATATACTCAGCCTGATCCGTGTGCTCCTGTAGAGGGTGTGTGTGTTGGAGGAACAAGAAATGGACAGAAATGCACTACTGCTTGGTTTGTCTCAGCCGAGTGGGCAGGAACAACAGATACATTCTGCACTGGGGGAGGAATATGTCAATTATCATTAGATAAGTTTAAGGTCACATATGGACCAGATCCAAACAAACCTGGAGACTGTATAATGGATAATGACACAAGTGATGGTATTGGAAGATTTCCATTATTGCATGAAAAAAATCAAGGTATATGGACAGGATATTCAAGTGAGTTTGCCCATTCAATGTGGGCCAAGTATAAGAATTGCTCAAACGGAGTAATGGACGGAACAGAAACAGGAAAGGATTGCGGGGGGATTTGTCCGGAGGAATGTGTTACGCCAGTGCAAGGGAATTGCGAGATAAAGAAAGCGTATTGGAGAATTTTGTAAAGATTTTTTGTAGGAGAAAAGGGATTTTCTCTTTATGGCTGAAAAAAAGGGCGCGTTTTGTTGAAAAATTTAGACAATTAGGAAAATAGCAGCGGGAAGAGAATTAAAAACAAAAAATTTCAGAAAAAGTGCGTAGGAGAAATACTTATATAGTATAAATTTCTAATTTGGATGTTAGAAAAGAGGGTTATCCTACATTGGTTCATCAGAAATATACTTATAAGAATGGCAAGACGTATGGGCCTTATTTATACGAGAATAAACGCATCGATGGCAGGGTTGTTACGCGCTATCTTGGGCAGAAAGAAAAGCCGAATATCACGACGACAAATGCGATTTATATCCTTCTGATATCACTGATTGCGATTGGCGCGATTGTTTTGATGTATCATTTCTTTTCTCCTACAGCAAATGTTGCGTTTGAAGTTGATTTTGTCTACAAACCCGGCGAGCCGTTAGAGGGTTTAATGAGATTTAGAATTAAGGAGGGAGAATTAGTTCCTAAAGATTCTATTATCAGAATTAATTATGGTTCGCAGTCAAAAAATTTTGCTTTGTCTGAATTAATCAGCGATCCAACTATTTCCGGGGAGTTTTATGCCGAAGGAAAAAGCCTTTCAGGGAGCGGAGAAGGATATGGTGTTGAAGGTTCCCGAATTGTTTATCCAACTATTGATTTTGATTTGTTGATTTCTTCTAAGGAGAAATCTGAAGAAGAATCTGACAGCGATGAAGGGAGTGAAATAGTTGTCGAGGAAGCGACTGAAGGGAGTGAAATAGTTATCGAAGAAGCTACTGATGCAGGAATTGCTACTGATGAAGAAACTGCCGGCGAAGAAACGGCGGAGGAAGGCGCTGTTGAAGAAAGTTCTGAGACAAGCAGCGAATCGACAAGCGAGACGAGCAGCGAGAGCAGTTCAGAAAGTTCTGACTCTGGTTCTTCTGATTCCGGAGATTCAAGCTCGTCGGATTCCGGAGAGAGCAGCGACGCAGGAATAACTGGAGCGGCGATTCTTGAGAGCGAATCTATTATCAGCGGGCAAGTCAGCGAGGATGAAGAATTCACTTATATTCTCGAGAAAGGACAGAAAGCGAGAATTGCTCCAGGAAGCGTGAAAGTTGATGGAGAAGAAATAAGCGAGAGCAGTATTTCCCTAAAGGTTTTTGGCGACGAAGCTGAAGTAACAACAGATTATTTTATTAATGAAAGAGGATTTGGCGAGGATTTTCTCGGTGATTTTGGGCTGACTTTGTATGTCGACGTCAAGGAATTGGATTTAATTGCAGAACCGGGATTGATAACTGTTGAATTAGTTTCTGGAGACGACGTGATTGCCGTGCACGAGGAAGACATTACTGTTTTTGGCAAGGCGGAAAACAAGACAGAGGAGGAAACAAAAGAAAAGAATAAGACAAAAGAGGAGAAAGAGGGCGGCTTGAGTTTTGCCGGCGAGATTGAAACGATTATAATTCCTAAAGACGGTTCTGCTGTTGTTGATTTGAGCGAGTATTTTTCCGGAGCTGAAAGTTATGATTTTGACGCTGCAAACATTACTGCTTTATTCGACGGGGATTTAATGACTTTGAATGCTGAGCCAGGATTTAGCGGTTCTCGCAGCGGAAAAGTTACAGGTTATTTTGACGACGAGAATGTTGAAAGCAACTTGTTTAATATTTTAGTATCGTCGGGCGCGGTGAGAATGACGACTTCAAGAGAGAGAATAAAGGTTGGAGAAAAAGTCAGGTGGGTAAAAAATATCAGCTTTGATACTGCAGAAAACACGACTGTCGAGATTCCCGCAATTGCCGAAAACGTGAACATCAAACAAAATGTTGAAGGGGAGATTGTCAGCGTCGAGCCTAGTTTGCTGACGGGGGAAGTTATAATTGAAATGGACCTGGAGAAACAGCCGAGAATTATTCAATGGATTAAAAAGTTAATAAGAATGATAACCGGACGAATAACTGGACGCGCTGTGACTGACTTGAACGACACGGGTGTTGAAGTTGTTTTGGAAAATTCTGACAATTACGTGATAGAATATGAAACCTCTGCGCCGACTGCTGTCGAGTCGGAGATTTCCGGCGGGAAAAAAATTGTTATTTCAGGACCGGATGAAGTTGAATATACCGACGTTATCGCGTTTACTGAATTAAATAATTCTGTTTCTGTCTTGGATTCGGGGCAGATAAAAATTTACTGGCATAATTACGACGCTGCGCCTGAAGAAGTCAAGAGAGTTAGCGAAGTCGAGGAGAAAGATGTTGTCGAGGATATTATTATCGACGAGAATGGGGAAGTAAGCGATGCTAGCGAAGAGAATTTGAATTTGATTAGCGGAAATGTGATTCAAAATAGTTATGAAGAAAATAAAAAGAAAGAGGCTTTTGATGTGGCCTCAAAGGTACAGCATATCTCGACGGACTATAATAATTATGACGACTATAACTATATAAATATTTCTGTTTACAATGATTCGGCGGAGAAAGCCCCAGTGGCTCAACGGTTACAGCACCGAACTGATACTTCGGGTCCTGACGGACTTCCGGGTTCGACTCCCGGCTGGGGCGACTCCGCTTTTAATTCCGGCGCAGCAATTACTGGAAATGCTGTTTCAGAAATTCCGACGGAGAATTATGCCAGGCAATTAATTCCTTTCGATGCTTATGACTTGGATGACGACGGGAATGTTGATTATATTGAGTGGGTTGTACCTCATCTTTCTAATCAAACATTTGAGATAATTATTGAAATTTCGAAGGCAGAGCATTTGGATGCAAACAGGACTTTTGTCGAGGATGTTTATGATTCAGTCAAGGCGAGAGACGGGAACTGGACGACGATTCCCGACGGAGATTATCTCCGCGTGACTTTTGAGGAGAATTTGACTTCTGAGAAAGATATTACGATTTATGCTAGAGCGGGATGCAATGAAACTATTTTGATTAATGGCGTTGAAGTTCCGTGCGAGATTTTTGAGAAGAAGACGAGGATTGACGAGATAAGGGGGGAATTGGGATGATGAACCGAGAAGAAAATAAAACGGGAGAAAAATTTAGAATGAAAAGAAAAGAGTTTGACTATTATATTTTTATCGACTACTCTGAAAGTTTGATAGGATATACTATTATTGAAAAGTCGAAAATTAGAGATTTGCTTCCGAAAATTTCTAAATTAGCCCACTATAAAGAAATAGTGCATAAAAAACCGTATCTTGCCGCAATAAGAAAGAGATTTGAAAGAGAGGAAATTACAAAATTTTTAATGAAGTGGAAAATAAGGAATATGAAGGAGAATATTGAGATTTTCTCGGATGTTTTGGAGTTTGTAAAACGCAACGATAATTGTGCAATTTTTGTTTCAGTTGATAATAATCAGTATAAATCTTTTTTGAAATTGTTTGAAGTATTTCCCCATAAGGAGAACGTTGAAGTTTCTCAGGAAAGTTGTTTGAGGAAAGGTTCAATTGAGTGCAGATTGAGTTATATTATTGATAATCTATTAAATATAAAGAGGACGAAAAATGCTTAAGCAAAAATCAAAGATTTTGTATAATTTATTTTCAGAGAAAAAATATAGAGTAGTAGACCCCTCAATCCTACTAATCGGACAAGCCGAGGTTCGTCAGGGTCTGTTCCTCTACGAATTAGATATATGTTCAAAGTATATAAAATTTTCGGTTGAAGATGGCAAAAGGAGATTAAAATGAAGAATAAAAAAAGAGTGGATAAAAAAAGAAGATTGATTTGGGTAGTTTTATCAGTTGTTATTTTAATTGGTTTTGGTTTTGCGGAGCAAAATCAATCTTTAGAAGATGAATTAAATAACTTGACTGCAGAATTATCTTCTTCGGGATATTCCTGGTTAGTTGATTATTCTGTGAGTTATCCGTCGGTAGAAGTTTACGAGAAAGACGGGAGCGAGAAGATTGCTGATTTTGGAGAGATTAGCGAAGACGGGAAATATAAGATTTATTTGACTTCATTAGTTGGAGAGCAGGATACATTTGATTTGAAGATTCTTGGAGCGAGTGTGGATTTTGATTATGTTGTGGACCCGTTCGCAGATAATGGTTCGCTGATTCAGACTATTGCTGACTGCGGCGATTTAATCACGGAAAATGCAACTTATGTTTTGAATCAGAGTGTCAACACGACAAATACTTGCTTCAATATAATGGCAAATAATGTTACGCTGGACTGCCAGGGCTTTGATATTAATTACTCTCAGTCGGGGTTTGGCTACGGGGTAAATATTACAGGATATAATTACTCGACGATTAAGGAATGCAATATTTATGAGGGAAGCACAGCGAGTTCAGCAAAGCATGGGATTTATTTGAACAATGCGAAAAATAATACTATTGAGAATAATAATGTGACAGTGATAGATTCTTACGGGGGTCTTTCTGCGGTTTATTTAGCTGGGTCTTCAGACCAGAATTTATTGAAAGGAAACACACTTTTTGCTTCGGGCGCTGCTGTATCTGGAATTTATCTGTCCAATATGCCGAGATATAACTCAATAGATAATAATACGATAGTCACAAAAGGATTAGAAGATGGCTGCGGCATTAGACTTCATATAGCTCCTCTGAATAATCTTACAAATAACAAAATTAATACGAGCAGGGAGAGGGCATTTATTATTTACTTTCTTACTTATGCGAATAGCAATCTATCTATAGACTCTTCTAACTTAGCAGAAGGCAAGCCTGTGAATTATACCTTTGACGCAGAGAATCTTGTTTTTGACGGAGTTGATTTCACACAATACGGCTCTGTGATTTTTGTTTACTCGAACAATATAACAATAAGAAACTCTAATTTTTCCGACGATTCGCTTTATCTTTTAGAAACGCATAACAGCACAATAGAAAATAATCTTTTTAACACGACAAATAGTTATGGGCTAGCCAATTCTTATTCAAACAACAATTTAATAAATAACAATACAATTATTTCCTATTCGAATCCTGGATTTTATGGCTATTATTACGCTTATAACTCCAATATTACCAATAACACAATAGAAACATATAACAGCTCATCTTCTGGTTTGTGGTTTTTTTATGTAAATTCAACAAATGTAAAAAACAACAAGATAATAACGAGTGGCGGAAATTCATACGCGGTATATTTGAACTCTTATTCATCTTTGAACTATTTTTCAGGCAATGTAATTAATACATCAACAGGCACAAATACCATTGGGATTTATTTACAGAGCGGCTCAAATAGTAATGTTTTTGTGAATAACAGCATTAATACAAATTCCTCTTCAGGTTATGGAATTTATTTCTATATTGGCACGGATAATAACACTTTTTCAAGAATGAATATAAATACAACAGCGCATAGCATCTATGTTGCAGACATAAACCAAAATTTCACAATTACTGATTCTATTGTCAAAACTTCTTCAGCAACGAATTTTGGATTTTATATTTACAACCGCGTTAATGGTGGTATGTGGAATTTCACGAATGTAACTCAGGCAGGCGGAGTGCCGATAAATATTTCCTGGGTCGCTGGCGGGAATGGGACTTTGAACATGCATTGGTATTTGGATGTGAATGTTACTGATAATTCAACTGGCGGAGCTCTTGTGTCGGCGAATGTTTTGAGCTGGAATTCTTCTGGCGGGCTTAACGGGAATTCTACTACTGGCGCTTCTGGATTAACTCGACAGACTTTATTGGAGTACACTCGAAATGCTTCGACGACAACTTACTTTTCGCCTTACATGGTTAATGTTTCTCTCAACGGGTATTCTAACTTTACAAATGATTCGTTGAATTTGTCGGGGAATGTTTGGTGGGATGCTAAGTTGAGAGATATTACTCTTCCGAATATTACTTCTATTTCTCCGACGAATGAGACGTTTACTTCTAACCAGACAATTAACTTTACTGCTAATTTAACTGATGTGGGAAGTGGATTGAGTAATGCTACTTTGTATATTTACAACCAAAGCGGATTGTATAACTCTACTTTCTATAATATTGTTGGCGCGCCTTTGACTGCTTCTGTCGGGATTGTTGTTTATATGATTGAAGGAGTTTATACTTGGTTCTGGGAAGTGTTTGACGTCGCTGCTAATTTCATTACTTCACAGAATGAGACGACTGGCGTCGGAGGGAATTATACTCTTACCGTCGATATTTCTACTCCGAATATTTCGTTTGTTGCTCCGACTCCTTCGGATGGTTCGACAACTGCGGGGAATTCGATTTATGTGAATGTTTCTGCTGACGGGAGCGCTGGGCTTGGTACTAACATATCGACGTTCGTTGATTTTGATAATTCTTTGGTTGGTTGGTGGAGGATGGATGATTTGAATTCTTCTGGGGATGTGGTGGATTATATGGGGTGCTATGATAATGAGACGGAGATTTTGACTGAAGAGGGATGGAAGTATTTTGCTGAACTGAATGATGATGAAAGAGTTATGACGCTAAATCAGGAAACAGGAGAGAAAGAATTACAATTGCCGACGGAGAGACAGATTTGAGACAGAAGAAGGAGAATTAGTTGTAAGTGGGGAGCATAAAGTTTACGCTTCTTCAGAAGAAAGAGGGGAAATTTCAAATCTATCTTCGTATAGTGTAATTAAATTGCCTTCGAAATCTTCTGGCTTTGTTTCATTAACTAATTTAAGGAAAGCTTGTTTTGAAGATTCTATTCTGCGCTGTGAAATTCTTAACCAAACAATTGAGAATATTGTTTCCTCGTTATATGATAATCTATCTGTAAAATCAGAGTCATTGGTTACGAATATTCTTTTTTCTGATTTAGAGAACTCTGATAACTTGCCGTTAGAGAGTTGTTTAGATTTGCGAATGATGTCTAATCCTTGCTGTTTAAGAAATATTTCTAATCTTCTGTCTACGTTTTCGTCAAAAAGAAATTTAGGCTTTGACAGCTGTTCTGAATCTGGCATTATTTTCACCTCTTGTCAACTCAGTTGCATATTGCAAAGCTGCTCCGATATGAGCTTTAGTCAAGGATGGGAAAGCTTCAATTATTTCTTGGAGGGGAGCTCCGTCTCTAAGCATTTCCAAAACTTGCCAGACCATAATTCTGGTGCCCTTGAAAGTAGGCTTGCCATGACAAATCTCACTGTCGGCAACAATGTAATCGTTGATTTCAATTCTCATGAAAATAAAAATATTAATGAAGTATATAAAGATTATGGATTAGAGTTAATTACAGACGTTTATTCTGATTATTTGAATGGGGAGGAGATTTATTTCTTAGATTCTGAGGGGAGAGAAGTTAAAGTGAATTCGATAACTAAGATTGATAATTATTTCGGGAAGATTTATGATGTTGATGTTGAGAATGATGTTGTTTTGGTTCGACGATGGAGCAGTCCGGAAGAGAGAGAAAGATATTATAATTATTTGGAAGAAAATAATTTGATTGATAATGAACTCAATGAAGAAAATAAAAAAGATGCTACAAATATAGCATCAATGGCAACGCATATCTTAGCAGATTATGATAATTTTAATTACAACAGATATATAAACTTTTCTGTTGATAACAACTCTGCAGAGGATGCCTCAGTAGCATCAATGGTAATGCACCAGTCTCAAAAACTGGGTCTTAGCAGACTTCCGGGTTCAAATCCCTCTTCGAGTCCTGACTTCTTGATTAATAGCGAAGATACTAAAGTCAAAACTCTCAGCTGGGGCGCCTCTGCATTAAATTCTGATAATTTAGAAATACCTGTGCCTCCGACGGCGTTTTGGTCAGGGAATTCGAATAATGGTTCTGTCGTCGGTGCGACGCAGGTTAGTAATGGGAAGATGGGGAAGGGGATGGGGTTTGATGGGGATGGGGATTATATTAAAACAGCATCTACAACAGATTTTAGTTTAGCAAACATTACAGTTTCAGTGTGGGTTTATGCGAATGAAGTAGGGTATGGTGGAACACACGAATCTGATACAGTTGTTCAACGTTACAGCGCCTTTCCAAAATATGGTTGGAAAATAGGTATAGATAATAACGGGAAACCAGTTTGGGTTTATTATAATAGTAGTAGTTGCACTTCAGATGTAATAACAAGCTCAGGAGCCTCAGTTGTTGGTGGTTGGCATCATTTAGTTGGCGCAAGGAATTCCACTAATTTGACATTATACGTGGATGGAGTCCAAAGAGGAATGATTAAAACAACCTGCGCAGACCAAACTATAAGTGAAACACTTTTGATTGGTAAATGGAAAGTTGGACAACTTGAAGGAGACGTCAATGGCACAATCGACGACGTAATGATATTTAATCGTTCGTTGTCTGCGACGGAGATACAAGCGCTTTACGCTAATACTTCAATCAAATATTTGGAGAAAAACTTTACTTCTTTAGCAGAAGGCGCGCACACGATGAAAGCGTATGTTCAGGATTTGGCGGGGAATGTGAATACGACGGAGTTGAGGACAGTCGCGGTTGACTTCACGCCGATGAATAATTGGAATTGTACTGGGACTGCGATAAAAGATTGGACGAATACTTCGTGCTGGAGTCGGGGAGTTGTGCCTGTGTTGAATGATTCTGTTGTTTTCAATGCTACTGGAGTTGCGCCTTGCAACATTACAAATAATTCTGTTGTTCAGGATTTGAATTCGTTTACCGTCGAATCGGGTTATACTGGTTCGATTCATTTCGGTCCGATGTTCGCTGTTGGTTCGTGGGGAGCTAATGCTGTTGGGACGCAAGAGTGGAATGTAACTAATGACATAAATATTTCCGGCGGGACGATGTATATTTATGGGGATTATCTTCTTCCTGTTAATGCTACTAATCTGATTTATGGATTGTACAATTTGACTGATGAAGGACATGGACAAATTTGGCATTCGTTGAATGGGAATATTACTGTCGGAAGTTCGGGGAAATTGGATGGGGTGGGTCTGGGCTTTCCGAAAACTGTCGGTCCAGGTTATTCTTTTGGTGGTAGCTATGGTGCTTCATATGGAGGATTAGGCGGGAATACTGTTTCAAATTATATTTATGGAAATGCAACTGCTCCTGTAAGTTTAGGTTCTGGAGGTTTTGTTGATAATGCGGGTTCTGGAATCAAGCTGAAATCAGATTATCTTGCTATCTATGGAGTAATTAATGTTAGCGGGCTAGGTGCCTCTGCGGGGAATAACGGTGCTTCTGGGGGGAGTATTTGGCTAGACGCATTAAATGTTTATATTTCTGGCTCCATATCTGCAGATGGCGGGCCTGGCGGAAGTACAACTTATAGTGGTGGCGGTGGCGGAAGAATAAGATTAAGTTATTCAATTTTGAATTATACTGGAATCATCAGCATTTCGGGCGGGAGATATTCGGGTCGGGACGGAACTTTAACATTTACAAATAATACTTGGCCAGCTGATTGGAATTTAACTGGAAATATTGGATTACTTGGAGGGGATTTCGGGGAGGGAGAAGTTGTGAATGTCTTAGGTAATTTTAATACTAATGGATATAACCTTAGTATTTATGGAGACTGTTTTGGTAATGGGGGAGGGTATAAGGCATTTGTATGCTATAACACTACTCCAGATGGCAAGGGAGTGTGGATTAATGCTTCTGGAAATATCACTGTTAGTTCTAGCTCTATTATTGATGGCTCTGGATTAGGATTCGATGTTCAAACTGGTCCTGGCTATTACGACTCTTCTTATGGCACTTCATATGGAGGACTTGGAGAAGGATCTAATTCAAATTATATTTATGGAAACGAAACTTCTCCTGAATCATTAGGCAGCGGAGGTTATACTTTGGATGATTATGGTGGCTCTGCTATTAGATTAGAGTCATCGGGATTTATTTTATTAGACGGAGTGATTAATGTTAGCGGGCTAGGTGCCTCTACTGGGAATATCGGTGCTTCAGGAGGAAGTATAAATCTTATTGCAGAGGAAATATTTGGGCAAGGCCAATTACTTGCAGATGGCGGGCCTGGCGGAAGTACAACTTATGGCGGCGGCGGCGGCGGAAGAATAGCATTAGTTTCACATTCCTCTACTTACTTTAATGGAACTATCTTAAATAAAGGGGGCTTATATCAAGCTTCCGGTGGCACTATCTATATCAACGCAACGAACTCAATAACTTTAACTGGCGCAAACATTTCTGTCGTCGGATTTAATGGAACAGCTACTGGTTCAAGCGAGGATTGGGGACAGAGAATAAATATTACTGCACCTTTGCTGACGTTATCTGGAATAATAAATGCCTCCGCGATAAATCAATCTGCTGCTGGAACATCGAATGGAACAATCACATTTAATTTCACGAATTGCGATTCTTCATTTGTTGGGATGACAACTAATCCAAATGCGATTTTCTTGACGCAATGCACTCCGAATGTTACAATTATTTCTCCACTTAATGATACATTTACAGGAAATGCGACGGTAAACTTCACTGCGAACGTGACTTCTGTCAGCGGAATTAGGAATGTTACTTTGAGCATTTACAATACGACG
>JAGVXA010000011.1 GCA_018304025.1 Candidatus Pacearchaeota archaeon
AAATCAGAAAGTTCATCATGCAATTTAAGGACGCCGTCCTCCGCCGAAGGCGGATTTTTTGCGAAGCAAAAAACCTTTAGGGGACGGAGGATGTCACATGAAATTTTATTTTATTAGTTCTGTTAATTGAAAATTAATTTAATTAATATTTTATTTTATTAGTTCTGTTAATTTTTAGTCTTTATCTTATTTATTCGTTTAATTTTTGTTAGATGTTTTGAATTATTTTGAATTTTAGTGTTTTAGAAAAAAAGGGACCGAGACAAACTTAATTAATTGGGGTAAATTTAATTTCGTGAGGTAAACTTAATCTAGCGGGGTAAGCTTAATTCAATGAGGTAAACTTAATCTAGCGGGGTAAGCTTAATTCAATGGGGCAAACTTAATTCAATGAAATAAATTTAACTCCAAGAGAAACAGAGGTGTTGGGGTTTTTTTGTCTTTTTTTGGTTTTCCCTCTGTAAAACTCTGCGGTTCAGTGGAAATAAAGGTTGGATAACGGATAAGTTTATAATGTCGAAGAAATTAATTGATGGAGAAGAGGGAAAATGGAGAAACTAAACAAAATCTTTGATTCGTTTGTTGGCAATAATTTGTTTAAGAGTAAGAGTGTTTTGCAGTCGAATTACTCTCCTGAAACGATTCTTCACAGGTCCAAGCAAATTGAGACAATGGCGTCTATTTTGGGGCCGTGTTTAAGGGGCGAGAAGGCAAGCAATCTTTTTTTGTATGGAAAAACAGGAACTGGAAAAACATTAAGCGCTAAGTATCTTGGAGAAAGGCTAGAGAAAAAAGTTAAGGAACTGGGAGAAGATTATCTTAAATTTTTATATATTAATTGCAAATTAAAAAAAGTGAGCGATACAGAATACAGGATTATTGCAGAGTTAATCGGCGAGCTGGGCGGAAAAGTTCCAGCTACTGGTTTGCCGACTGGTGATGTTTATTCTAAGTTTGTTGAATTAATCGACGTGAAAAAACAAGTTGTTGTTGTTGTTTTGGATGAAATCGACCAAGCTGTAAAGAAAATTTCTGATAGTTTTATCTACAATCTGACGAGAATAAATTCAGAATTGAAAAATGCGCAAGTCAGCCTGATAGGAATAAGCAATAGTTTAACTTTTATGGATAATTTGGACCCGAGGGTTCGGTCGAGCTTGGGAGAAGAAGAAATTGTTTTCCCGCCATATAACGCTATTCAGCTGGGTGATATTTTGAAAGAGAGATGCGATCACGCATTTGTCGAGGGAAGTTTAGAGGAGGGATTGATTGCCAAGTGCGCTGCTTATGCTGCGCGCGAGCATGGAGATGCTAGACGCGCCTTGGATTTGCTGCGAGTTGCTGGTGAAATTGCAGTTCGAGAAGGAAAGAGCAAAGTTTTAGAAAAGCATATTGACGAAGCAAACCAAAAAATAGAGAGGGACAAAATGCTGGATGTTATCGAGGCAGAGCCTGCGCAGTTTCAGCTAATCTTGTACGCTATTATGGAGCTAGACGGGCGGAAAGGATTTGAAACGATTTATACCGGCGATGTTTTTAATAAATACCAAGAAATTTGCACGGCAACAAAGAACGAAATTTTAACTCAGCGCAGGATTTCAGAGTTATTGGGCGAGTTCGATATGCTTGGTTTGATTAATGCGCGCGTAATAAGCAAAGGAAGGCAAGGAAGAACAAGAGAGATTAAGTTAGCGCTGCCTTCAAACATAAAAGAAAAGGCAAAAGCAATTCTTGAAAAGGGCCTTGGTTTATAATCAAGAAATGAATGAAGAAATTTTGAAAACAATCAGGGAAAGAGGATTACTTTTAGAGAAAGAAATTTACGAATTAGTTGAAAATTTCGGGAGTCCTGCGATGGGCAAAGAGTTTTTAGAGAATTTAGAGAAAGTTTCCGGGCAAAAATTCATCACGAAGAATATTCTGAACAAAAATTATGAATATGTCAGAGGGGCAATTAGCGACATGCCGGGCGACAAGAATGTTTTGGAAAAAGTTTTTGTTAAATTGGGCTTAAGTGTTGAGGTAATAAAGGAAAAAATTGTAGAACAACCGGTAGAAAATAGAAAAATGGATTATCAGTTGTTTTATTCTGACACTAAATTCGGGAAGAAATTGGAAGTTAAGGATTTTGTAGGACATTTTAGATCAAGATACCAGCAATTGCAAAAAATTTTGATGCAGCGTCCGGAATTAAAAGAAAATTTAGTCTCGATTGGAAAAATCGGGTCTGACAGAGCGACTTTAGCGATAATAGGAATTGTAACTGAGAAGAGGATTACTAAAAATAAGAATTTAATTATCCGGCTTGAAGATTTAACTGGGGAGGTTAATCTGCTGGTTAAGTTTGACAAAGAGTGTTTTAGCAAAGCAGAGGAATTGCAACTAGACGATGTCGTCGGCGTGAGAGCTTCAGGGAGCAGAGATATTCTTTTTGCGCACGATATTTTTTTCCCTGACTCTTTCAAGTTTGAAAAAGTTCGATTTGAAGAAGACATCAGCGTCGCTTTTCTTTCTGACTTGCACGTAGGAAGCGGGAGGCATTTGAGAAAAAGTTTTGAAAGATTTTTGGAATGGGTGAGCAGCGAGGACGAGCAGGCGAAAAAAATAAAATATATTTTTTTTGTTGGCGATAATGTGGACGGGACTGGGATTTTTCCAGGGCAGGAAGAATGGCTTGAATTAAAAAGCATGAATGTACAGTATGAAAAACTTGCTGAATACTTGAAAAAAATTCCTTCGCGGATTACGATGTTTATGTGTCCTGGGCAGCACGACGCCAGCATTGTATCAGAGCCGCAGCCGATAATCAGCCAGAAATATGCCCCGGAACTTCATGAGCTTGAAAATTTGGTTTTGGTTACAAATCCCTGCATGGTTAAATTAATTGAGGGAGAGAAAGAGTTTAAGATTTTGATGTATCACGGGGCGAGCCTGCATGTTTTGATTAACGAGATTAAAGAACTTAGAGAGATAAAAGCTGCAACTTGCCCTGCTAAATCTGCAAAGCATTTGCTGAAGCGGAGGCATTTGGCTTCAAGCCATGGCGTCAGTACAAGCATTGTTTACACGCCGAATGGAAAAGAAGACCCTTTGGTTATTTCTGAAGTTCCGGATGTTTTCACGACGGGAGAAATGCACAGGGCTGATATCGAAAATTATAATGGGGTTTTGATTATTTCAAACAGCTGCTGGCAGGCGCAGACGCCCTTTGAAGAAAAAACAGGAAATTTTCCGAATCCGTGCAAAGTTCCGATTTTGAATTTGAAGACGCGAGAGTTGAAAATTTTAGATTTTAGAGATGACAGCGAAGTGGACGATAGCGGGACTTGGAGGGAAAAATGAAAATAGGAATTGATGTGGATGGAGTTATAGTTGATACATTCGGAGGATTTCTGGAATTTTATAATGAAAGATTTAACTCAAATTTTAAGACAGAAGATCTTATAGATTATCACATTTGGCCAATCCTCGGGATTAGCAGAGATAAAAACGACGAATTAATAGAAGAGTTTATGCTTTCTAAATCTTTTGGCTTGATGGAACCTGCTGACGGAATGAAAGACGCGATTGAAAATTTATCAGGAAATGAATTTTTTATAATTACTTCAAGACCTAAAAAATTGAATAAACTGACTTCGGCATTTTTGAAAAGGCATTTTGATAAAGTTGATTTTAGAATTTTTCATACAAATGATTTTCATTCGGAAAACAGAGGACAAAGCAAAGCAGAGATTTGTTTAGAAAAGAGTTTAGACATTTTTATAGAAGACTGTGCTAAATATGCGAATGAGTGCGCCGAGAAGGGCATAAGGGTTTTTTTGATCAATAAGCCATGGAATAAGAATGAAGAAATTATTGACGGAGTTGTCAGGGTAAGCGGGTGGAAGGAAATTTTGGAGAAAATTAAAAATGAACATTGAACAATATTTCAAGATGATTCAGGAGAAAGTTAATGAGAATTACGCGATTGCTGAGACGGCGCGGGCGAAGGGGCTGGATCCTATTGCGAAAGTCGAGATTCCGATTGCGCTGTCTTTAGCTGAAAAAGCAACAGGGCTGATCAGCTCGCTGTACCCCCAAATTGCAGACAAAAGAATTGTCAATAGAATTTTAGAATTAGAAAAACAATTCGGCTCTCTGGATCCTGCTGTCGCTTTGTCAATTGCCGAGGAAATTGCCAAAGAAAAATTTTGCAAGTTTAAAAATCATCACGAGGCGATTGAGGCAGGAGTGAGAGTTGCAGTTGCATACATGACTTTAGGTGTTGTTTCGTCGCCTATTGAAGGATTTGTCGAGTTGAAAATTGCCAAGACGCGGGACGGAAAAGATTATTTTTCTCCGTTTTACTCAGGGCCGATTCGTTCAGCAGGAGGAACAGAGGCTGCTTTTTCTTTAGTTGTTGTTGATTATCTGAGAGAAATTTTTGGCTATGCTAAATACGACCCTACCGAAGACGAGGTTAAGAGGTCTGTGCACGAGAGTTATATGTATCACGAGAGAATCACAAACTTGCAATATCTTCCGACTGAACAAGAGATTGATTTTTTGGCCAGGAATATTCCTGTTCAAGTATCTGGAGATCCGAGCGAAGATAAAGAAGTTTATAATTACAAAGATTTAGACAGAATTGAAAGTAATTTTATAAGGAGCGGTTTTTGCCTGACTTTGAATGAAGGGCTTGCGCAGAAAGCGCCGAAGATTTGGAAGAGAATTCAGAAGTTGAGAGAAAAGGGATTTAAGATGAGCGACTGGGATTTTCTTGGAGAGTTTGTTTCCCTGCAGAACGACTTGAAGAAAAAAAAGAAGGCAGATATTTCAGGGGGCGCTGTTTACATAAGAGATTTAGTTGCAGGGCGTCCTGTATTCGGGCATCCTTCTGTTTCCGGCGGATTTAGGCTTAGATACGGGCGAGCTAGAAATACAGGATATTCTGCTTTAGGATTGCATCCCGCGACAATGGAGATTTGCGGAGGATTTATCGCGTCCGGCACGCAGTTGAAAATTGAAAAACCAACGAAAGGGTGCGCTGTTGCCTCGTGCACTTCTGTCGACGGGCCGATTGTGAAGTTTAGAGATGGTTCTGTGAAACAAATCTTCGATGTTGACGAAGCAAAGAAAAGATATAAAGAAGTTGAAGAAATAATTTATCTGGGGGATTTGCTGGTGCCTTATGGGGATTTTGCAAACAGAAATCATAAGCTTGAAAAACAAGGATACATTGAGCAGTATTGGCTGGCTGAGGTTCGCGAAAAAGGGGGAGATTCTGAGTTGTTTGTTGATTTTGACAAAGCTGTTGAGATTTCAAAAAGATTAGGTGTGCCCCTGCATCCGAAATTTATTTATTATTGGAAAGAAATAACAAATGATAATTTTTTAGGATTATTAGACTGGCTGGCAAGAGGGGAAATTACCGACGGAAAATTGGTTTTGCCGTTTGGTGTTTCTGAGAGGAAAAGATTTGCTAATGGAAAAAGAGCTTTGGAATTGATTGGCTGCGAACATAAAGTTGTTTTGGATAATGTTGTTGTTAGTTCCGGAAGAGAGCTGCTATTTAATCTTGGCGCAGATGTCAGTGACGGATTAGAAAACGGGATTGATGTTGTAATTAGAAAAGTCAAGGCGATGGGTGAAAAAACTGTTTTGGAGATAATTAACGGGCTGTGCTCTTTAGAGATTAGGGATAAGTCTGGGACATTTATTGGAGCGCGAATGGGGCGTCCTGAGAAAGCAAAACTTCGAAAGTTGACTGGAAGCCCGCATGTTTTGTTTCCCTGCGGAGAGGAAGGAGGGCGCTTGAGAAGTTTCCAAGCTGCTTACGATGTTGGAAAAGTAAAATCAGATTTTTCTGTTTATTACTGCGACAAATGCTTTCGAGATGAAATTTCTCCTACATGTTTGAAGTGCGGGGGAGTGTGCAAGAAAATGAATTACTGTCCTGAATGCGACAAGAATTACGACGGAAACTGCTTGATTCACGAGAAAGTTTTTGCATATAGGAAAAAAGGATTAGATATTAGAGAATATTTTGAAGCGGCTAAGAAATTGGCAAAGGTTTCCGGGGATGAGATACCACTTGTTAAGGGAATAAGGGGAACGAGCAGTGCTGAGCATACTTGTGAGCTGCTTGCAAAGGGTTTGCTGAGAGCAAAGTATAATCTAAACGTTAACAAAGACGGAACAATACGATATGATATCAGCGAGATGCCTCTCACACATTTTAAACCGAAGGAAATTGGAACATCTATTTCTAAACTGATAGAACTAGGCTATGAAAAAGATGTTTACGGCAAGGATTTGTCGTCGGATGAGCAAATTCTGGAAATATTTCCGCACGATGTTGTTCTGCCTGCGTGCCCGGAGACATTAGATGAACGGGCTGATGATGTTTTTGTTAAAGTTGCGAAGTTTGTTGATGACGAACTGGAAAATATTTATTCTATGGGTAGATTGATGAAAATTAATTCGCGGGAAGATTTAGTCGGACAATTGCTGGGATGCATGGCTCCGCATAATTGTGCTGCTGTTGTTGGGCGGTTGATTGGGTTTTCAAAAACGCAGGGAATGCTGTGCAGTCCGTATATGCATGCTGCGATGAGGAGGGACTGCGACGGTGACGAGGCGGCTGTTATGCTTTTGATGGATATGCTGGTTAATTTTTCGAAGAAATTTTTGCCAGCTCATCGAGGAGGAACACAGGACGCACCTCTTGTCTTGAACGCGCGAATGAAACCGGGGGAAGTGGATGATATGATTTTTGACGTCGATACTTCGCGGGAGATTCCTCTGGAACTATTCCGCGCTGCTGAACTTGGAAAAAGCCCGTATGATATTAAGATGGAACAAGTTCGGGGAAAATTGGGAAGCGATGACGCTTTTCTGAATGTTTGGTTCAGCTACGATACTTCGGATATTAACTTGGGACCGATTTGCTCTTCGTACAAGTCTTTGCCGTCGATGCAGGAGAAAGTTGATGCGCAGATGATTTTGTGCAAAAAGATTCGGGCTGTCGACACGAGTGACGTGGCTCGCCTGGTTATTGAGAGGCATTGGATTAGAGACACTAAAGGAAATCTTCGTAAATTTTCGATGCAAGGATTTAGGTGCGTGGCGTGCAATTCAAAATACCGCCGTCCGCCGCTTGCAGGGAAATGCACACATTGCGGCGGGAAAATTATTTTCACGATTTCAGAGGGTTCGATAATGAAGTATATGGCTCCTGCTTTGGCTTTGGCGAGAGAGTATAATGTGAGTGATTATTTAATGGAGTCTTTGGAATTAACAGAGATGTATATTCAGTCGATATTTGGGAAGGAGAAAGAGAAACAAGAGGCTCTTGGAAAATGGATTTAATGTAAAAGAATAATTTATAAGTATCTTCTACGTCGAGATTATATGGGAAAGAAATATATAAAATTGTTGTATTGGATATTTTTTGTTGCGGGAATTTTAGTAATCTGCGCGGGAATTTATTTGATACTGAGGAATCTAGGAGTTTTTTAGATGGACTCCAGAGTTTTGGAGTTATTAAATCAATTGATAGTTTTGGTTATTTACGGAATAGTAATGTCTAGAGAAATAACTCATCAAACCTTAGACGCTCTTAATACTTTAATAACTCTCGGAGGAATTATATTCAGCGTGCTGCTTATGTTTTTTACTTGGTATTTGAAATCTGAAAATAAAATAAGATGATACTTAGATATGGAAGATAGTTCTTGATTTTATTTTCACAAGCGATTTATTAGAGATTTAATTAGATTTTCTGGAGGTAAAAATGCAAATAGAAATAATGATGCCTTGCAATCACTGCGGCGTTGATGTTGCGACTGCGTATTGCAAGAGCTGTAATCTTTGGCTTTGCGGGGAATGCATGGCTGAGCATGTCAAATACAAACACATGAGAAGACATGTTGACGTCGAGGGGTCTAGAGATTATTTAAGAGTTAAGAGGATTTAACGAGATTTATTTTGGCCGCGATATTTTTCAGAAATAGCGAAAGCCTCTAGACGTGTTTGCTACGCAAACCGTCGCGAGTCTTTTTGCCGGAGGCAAAAAGCCTCTAGAGGGATTCGAACCCCCGACCTTTAGTTTACAAAACTACTGCTCTACCCCTGAGCTATAGAGGCGTGACTACACGCCTAAACTGTCCAAGCGTGGCCAGTTTAGAGGCATACTTATTATCAGGAAAAATCCACCTGTTAAAAACTTTGCTACTGTTGTGTTTATTTCAAATAATTAATTTTATCTTGCGAAATTATATAAACACAGATTTATTCAAACAATTAATGGTGTGGCAAGACATTGTAATTGCTGTTTGTACTGTGCTGTTTGGATATGCGTTGATTCCGCAAGTTGTAATGGGCTTTAGGAAAAAGAAAGGGCTGATTAATCTGCAGACAGCGGCGATTACTACTGCTGGCTTGTATTCGATTGCAATTTGTTTTCTTACTCTTAAAATGTATTTTTCTTCTGCAGCAAATTTTATCAGCGGAACTTTCTGGCTTATTCTTTTGCTACAGAGAATTAAATACGGGAAGATGAATTAGAGAGCAGAGACTGTCAAGATAGAGAGATATGACAAAACTTTCAGTTTTATTAATAATTCAAAATAATTATCTGAATTTGATTTCTCTTCGTTATGATGTGCCTTGGAGGTTTAAGACAAATTAAAAATATAACAAATTGAAGGGTTTACCCTGAGAAGTTTACAGTATCTAGAGAGCATATAATTTTTAGTATATAAATTCTATTCATTTAGGCACGCAATTGGACTTGCCAATTCTAGTTGCTGGCAAGTCTTATCGGTAAAAAATTTGCTTCGCAAATTTTCTGCGTGCCTAAATAAATATTTAAATAGAATATTCTTTTGAATTAAATGTCAGCAGGCAAGCAAAGGATTATCGACGATAAGGAAGCAAGAGCAATTTTATCAGCAAGGGAGAAATTCAGAACTCCCGAAGGAAAGACAAATGTAAGGAGACTTGCGCATTATCATAATGAAACTTATCATCGGGGCAGAGCCATGAGAAGCTATGAGATTATTTCTGGTTTTTTAAGATATGCTGATTGCAGGGAATTAACGATAAGAGATTTTAGGGAGACGGTTAGAACTTCTTAGTTTTCGTCAATTAATTTTGCCTTGCCGCTTTCAATTAATATTTTTGCTACGTCTGCGTTGAGATTGGCGACGACGCCTGTTTTGAACGGGCCGATTGTTTTTCCTTGATGGTCTATGAATTGCTCTATGTCCTGGACGAAAAGGAGAAGCTTGTTTTTTGGCTGTTCCAATTGTTTTTTATTGTTCAGGATTTTGCTCAGCTCTTTGTCGTTGTCTTCGAATGCCTTGGTTAATTTTTCGAATGTTTGTTTTTCCAGAGGAAGCATATTTTCATAATCTCTTTTCATGACTCCTGTTTCTGTTGCTACGAAAACGAGAGAAAGAATTTTCTTTTTTCTTCTGAGGATTAATTCTTTGAAGAGAGAGACTGCGTTTTCAAGTTGTTTTTTTGATTTTGCGGCTGACTCTGCGAATAAGTCCTGCTGCTGCGAGCGAGACGGTGTTTTGTCTGACAAGTATTCTGAGAATTCTTCGAGGAATTTGTTGGAGAGGGGCTGGAGTTGTTCTGAATATTTTTCTTTTCTGAGGATTTCATAGAGGTCGTTGTAGGATATCATATTAGAAGAATTTGTTGGGAATATATAAAATTAGTTGTTCTAGAAGAAATTTTCTTCCAAGAGTTTTCTTCCTATTATTTTTCTTCCTTTTTTTGCGTCTTCTTCTGTGAATCTTTGCTCTTTTTGTTTTGGGTTAAATGGATAGGTCAAGACAGGAACAGGGTCTGCTGTGTGAACTTTTTGCTGGCAGGATGTTGTGTGGTCTGCTGTTATGATTAGCTTGTTGTTTTGAATCCATTTTTTTAGGTAATAGAAAAAATAGCTGTCTATATATTCTATCATTTTGACTTTTTCGTTTGGCTTGTTGTCGTGCCCCGGAATGTCTGTTTCCTTGAGGTGGATGTAAAAATAATCGTATTTTTTTCTGTATTTTTTTATCATTTTCAAAGAATATTTTACTGCCTGCTTTAAACCATAATGGAGATTTGCGTAGACGTCGGTGCTTTTTAATTTTGGATACCAGAATCTGTAGACGTCCATGCCTGCTGCTTTTGCGATTCCGATTTCTAAGGGCATATAACCGAGAGCAAGCCATTTTCCTTTTAATTTTTTGAATTTAACTGGGAAATTTCCAGGGTCTCGGCAAAGAAGGACATTTGCGCGATGGTATCCTTTTTTTGCTCTTGCGATATTTATCGGATTTGAGTCCAGAACTTTGAAAGACTGCCTAACGAAATTATTAAGCAATTCTGAAGAGAGTTTTGAATCTTCTTCGTCGTCTATTGGGTGAGAGAATTTTAGTTTTGAGTTTAGTGCTGAGCGAGCCAAGCCTGTGCCGTAGGCTGGGTCTACATTTGTTATGTTGTCTGAGAATCCGCCTCTGAAAACCAAGACTCCGCGATGCTGAACTGTTGCGTAGAATTCAAATTTATATGGGAGTTTGACTTCTGAATTAATTGCTCTTGCTAAAAGTTTTGCTTCTTTTGTCGAGAGTGTTCTGCCTGCGCGCCTGTCTAAAATTGCTAGTGAAGAAAGATCTTTGAGTGTTGCGAAATTTGTTCTTAGCGCCAAATCTCCCCTCTTTAATTTGATTCCTGAGCCTGCTGCTTCGAGGGGGCCTCGCGGGGCGAATGCAGGGTCATACCCTAATAACGAGACAACTGCATTTGATGACTGGGGAGCTACGTTTTCTTTTACAGGATAGCAATAATCTATTTTTGATTTTCTTGCGATTTCGTCGAGGTTCGGGGTGTTTGCTGCTTCGAGGGGAGTTTTATTACCCAAGAACGGGCAAGGCGTGTCTGACGCTCCGTCGAGAATTACGAATATTCCTTTCATCCTGATATTAAGAGAGAGAAATTTATAAAGGTTCTTGAAGTGGGGTAACTATGTTTGAGTCGTTAAAGAAGAAGATTGGCGGATGGTTCAAGAAAGAGCCGGAAGGATTGAAAGAGTTTGGGGAAGAAGATAAGAAGCCCAAGAAAGAGGAAAAAAAAGGAAAAAAAGTTATCAAGGTTAGCAAACCTGTTTCTGAGGAAATGCCTTCTGCGCTTACGAAAGCTTTGGAGAAGAAAAAGTTAGATGAAGAGACGAAAGCGAAAGAAAAAGAAGAGACGAAGAAAGAAGAAAAGAAAGCGGAGAAGGGGGAAGAGAGAGCGGAAGAGAAAAAAGAAGGGATTGTTGAAGAAGAGTCCGGCGGATTTTTTGCGAGGCTGGCGAAGAAGATTACGACTTCTGCGTTGAGTGAGGAAGATTTTGATTTGTTTTTTGACGAGTTTGAAATGGTTTTGCTGGAAAACAATGTGGCTTTGGAAGTTGTTGACAAGATTAAAATCGGATTGAAAGAGAGTTTGGTTGGGAAGCTGTTCAAGAAGTCAGAAGTTCAGGATAAAATTAAGGAGAGCTTGAAGAAAGCGATTTCTTCTGTGCTGATTGAAGGGATTGATTTGATTTCAGAGATTAAGAAAAAGAAAGGAGTTTATGTTATTGTTTTTTTCGGTGTTAATGGTTCTGGGAAAACGACTTCGATTGCGAAGGTTGCTTATTACTTGAAGAAAGAAGGGATTTCTGCTGTGCTTGGGGCTGCTGATACTTTTCGTGCTGCGTCGATTGAACAGTTGAAAACTCATGGAGAGAGAATTGGCGTCGACGTTATTTCTTCGAATTATGGGGCTGACCCTGCGGCTGTTACGTTTGACGCGATAAAACACGCGGAGAAGAAAGGGAAGAAAGTTGTTTTGATTGATACTGCCGGGAGAATGCATACTGCGAAGAATTTGATGAAAGAGATGGAGAAGATTATCCGCGTTGCTAATCCTGATTTGAAGATTTTTGTCGGGGAGGCGATCACGGGGAATGACGCGACAGAGCAGGCTCGAGCGTTTAATGAATCTGTTGGAATTGACGGGATTGTTTTGGCTAAAGCTGATGTTGATGAAAAGTCAGGGGCTGTTTTGTCGGTTGGTTATGTTACTTCAAAGCCGATTTTGTTTTTGGGGGTTGGGCAGGGGTATGGGGATTTACGTCGGTTCAAAAAAGAGGATGTTTGGAAGGGATTAGGGCTTGAGTGATTCCATACGCCCGACGCAGCAGCGTCGGTCGAAGGGCTTTGGACTTGAGGAGTAAGCCCACGTCCGCCCAAGCGTGGTCGGTCGAATGGATCGGATCGGATTAAATAAATAATGACTATAGATATATTTTTAATTTTGTTTTTACTTTGAGATTTATGGATTGTCCTTATTGCGAGGAACTGGAAAAAGGTTATTTTGAAGTCGAAGGCGAAAAACTTGGACGTAGAATCCTTTTTGAGAGTTCTAATTTTGTAGTATTTCCTTCTCTTGGTCAAATTGTCGAAGGATATTTAATTATTGCCACAAAAAATCACTATATTGGACTTGGAGAAATTCCGACGGAATTAGTTGGGGAGTTAGAGAAAATTAAAAATAAAGTTAAAGAGGTTCTTTCTAGATTTTATGTGGCTCCGATATTTTTTGAGCATGGGACTGTATCCGAGAACAAAAAAGGAGGTTGTTGTATTGAACATGCGCATTTACATGCTATTCCTGTCAGCGTCGATATATTCGAAGATTTAACTAAAAATTTTAAGCCGATAAAGATTAGTAATTTTTTTAGTCTGAAGAATCAATTCGAAAAGAAAGTGCCTTATTTTTACTACGAGAATCAAAAAGGAGAAAGATATTTGTTTGAATTGTTCAATATCGTTCCTTCGCAGTATCTCAGACAATTAGTCGCTGTTAAAATAAATTCTAAAGATAAATGGGACTGGAAAAATTATTTTGGATTGGACGAGATGAAAAATACTCTGGATAAGTTAGCAGGACAGTTTTAATTTTAGCAATATTTTCTGAATGAATGTTCTTTGACTGGTTTTATTTCTTCTTTGATTTGCCTGACTTCTTCTTTTATCGGGAGATTTAATTTGGAGAGTTCTTCTTTGATGAAGTTTTCGATTTTTTTTGACATTGAAATTCCGTTGGTTTTGCAGTGGTGGGAGAATTGGTTGTAGGCTTGTTCATCTAAATTGAATGTTTTCAGTGTTTTTTTAGATTGGACTGATTGGACACTCTCTTTTTTCATGTTAAATAATATTATTTAAGATTAATAAACTTGATGGTTTTTTGGTGGTTTTGCTGGGAGATTGGGAGTTATTTAATGTTATTTAAGTTTTAATAGAAAGTAAAGTTTAAATAGATGTTTCTTCAAGAAAAATTATGGTTTTAGAACAAAGCAAGCGGGGAAATTGGGCGTGCTGTTTGAGTCAACTCGGCGGGCGGGGAGTTGCTTCGACTGCGGATGTAATTAAGGATGCAATATCTGACTACAAAGGGCATTGTCTAGGAAGTATATGGACTTCTGAAAATTTTAATGTTGTCGGCGGCAGAATTTTGTCCGCAAGAAAAGAGTTTAATCCTTTGATTAAATATGCAAGACAGGCTGTTGAGTCTCAAATGTCCAGAGAATTTTATTTGACTCCTGAAATAGTTGACGCGAACGGAAAGCCTTACGCGCAGCTGCTTGAGGAAATTGCAGAAGAAGACGCTGGCAAACCATTTGGGGAAAAAAGAGTTGCAGATTTTGGAGAGACAATTACGCACTCTGTTCCTACAGATAGTTTTGCAGATGACGACGCGATTGTATTTTTGACAGGGGGAGAGAGATTAGCTAATAAATTTGGATTGTTCTTGAGAAACAAACTTCCGGAAGAGTTGAGATTGCCAAGTGTAATGGTTTATTTTATGCAGTTATCTGACAGAGATTATTCCAGAGGAACTTCGTTGTGCTCGCTTGGAAAATACAGCAAGTCTGATATTAACTGCGGCAGTAATGTTTATTTGCAAGACGACGGCGTTATTTTCATGGCTTAGATTTTTCAATCAATAGTTATTTAAACTTCTATAATTTTTAGACTGGATGAAATTTGAGATGAATGCTTATCCGAAGTGCAATTGCGGGGGCGAGCTTGTGCCTGTTTATCAGCGACGGAAATTCAAGGAGCCTGAAATGCATGACGAGGACAAACTGGCTGAAGAAGAAGTTATGATTTGGAGATGTTCTAAGTGCAAGGAAGCTGTTGATTTTCCATAAATAATTTTGTTTCTGAATGTAATTGGATGCTAATTGTAATAGATAAAATATAGTTGTTTTCGGCACGCAATTGGATTCGCAATTTTTTGTGGCGCGAGTCTTATCTTTAAAATTCGCTTTTGATGCGTCGCAATTGGACGCACTAAATCAATTTTCTCGGTGCGCAAATTGGACTTGCCTGTTCTTGTGGCTGGCAAGTCTTATTATTAACAGCTCACTCCGTTCGCTGGTGCGCACCGAGTAATTGCGTTCGGCTGTGCGTCTTTTCTTTAAAATTCGCTCCGCGAATTTAGCGACGCATCAACTCCGCAAATTTAGCGTGCCGAAGTGAATTTTCTGCGTCGCTGAAAATAATTTTGAGAGCGTGCTGAAGAACATAGTTTTATTAATTATCTTGAATAAATTTTGTTATGAGAATTTTGTATGGTGTTTGTGGGGAGGGATTTGGGCACAGCTCCAGAGCTGGAAAAGTTATTGAGCATTTGCTGAAAAAAGGGAATGAAGTTTTGGTTGTTACATACGGACAGGCGTATGATGTTTTGAAAAAATATCCTGTTGTGAGAGTTCCTGGGTTGAAGATGGTTTTTGAAAAAGGCAGATTGTCGACGCGCAAAACAATTATTGACAACTTAAAAGAATTTTTGAAAGATTACAAACCTTTTTTGAATTTAAAGAGGCGAGTTGAGAAATTCGAGCCAGAGATTTGCATAACTGACATGGAGCCGCTTGTTCCGATAATTTCCAATTGGTATAAGATTCCTCTGATTAGTTTTGACAATCAGCATAGGATAACTCATTTGAAATTAAATGTTCCCCGGAAGTATGCGAAAGATTATCTCCTTGCGAAAGGAGTTGTTAACAGAGTTGTATCGCGCGCAGAGGCGTTTATTATTCTGTCGTTCGCTAAACAAAAAACTACAGGAGGTGTTTTTGTTGTTGAACCTTTGTTGAGAGAAGAGATTATTAAACTTAAGCCGGAGAAAGGAAAGAAAATTTTGGTTTACCAGTCGAGAGTCAACGAAGATTTAATCGGGGTTTTGAGAAAAATTCCAGAAGAGTTTGTTGTTTACGGATATGAGAAAGAAAAGAAAGAAGGCAATTTGGTTTTTAAGAAATTCGGGGAGGGATTTTTGAAAGATTTGTCGACGGCAAAAGCAATAATCGGGACTGCGGGGTTTTCGCTGATGTCTGAGGCTGTTTATTTGAAGAAGCCGTATTTTGCGATTCCTTTGAGGGGGCAGTTTGAGCAAGTTTTGAATTCTTTGTTCTGGAAGAAATCTGGATTTGGAGAGTATAGTGAAATTCCTTCAGAGGCGGAGATTAAATTTTTCTTGGGGAGGCTTAAGAAATATGAGAGCAAATTGAGAAAGAATAAAATTAATCCTGGCGAGGCGCTGGAAGTTTTGGACGGGGCTTTGAGGAAAATTGGGAAATGATAATTAGAGAAGGATATAAAAATAAAGAAAGAGTAGAAATATTATGAAAAAGCAGGTGACGAGGAATTTAACTGTTGCGCTGTTAGCGGTTGCTATTATTATATTGGTTTTTTTAGTGTTGATTTATTTTTTTCCTGAGCTGGGACTTTCTCCGACTAACAGAGAATTTTACAGAGTTTTTGTAACTTCACAGACATTCGACGGTAAATTTGGCGGAGTTGAAGGGGCTGATGCGAAATGTTTGGCTGCTGCGAATAGCGCTGGGCTTGGAGGAAACTGGAAAGCGTATGTTGGAAAAACAGGAGTAACTCCAGAATCAAGAATTTTTCAATCGACTGTTCCTTACAAAAGATTAGATGGCGTTACTATTGCGAATAATTATAATGATTTGATTGATAGGAGTATTACTGCGCAGATTGATGTTAACGAGTTCGGGCAGAAATTAGTTTTGCCGAAATATTCTCCATCTTGGACTGGTTCTACTGGTTCCGACGGCAAAATAACTAATTGTAAGGACTGGACTTCTAATAATTTAGTTTATTTAAATGGAAAGTGGATTCTGCCGACTTTGTGGAAAGATTATGGTGGCGCGGGAATTGTTAACTGGAAAGATAGCGGACGAAGCGGTGCTGCGTGGTTTAGCGGAGTGTCTTCGGGGTGTCATGCAAAAAATAGATTGTATTGTGTTGAGCAGCCAATGTGCGGGAATGGTTATTGTGATGTTGGAGAAGAGGATTGTTCAAGTTGTGCTGGTGATTGCGGGGCGTGTGCGCCTGTTTGCGGAGATGGAATATGCAGTGGAGATGAAACTTGTTCTGAATGTTCGCAAGATTGTGGAGTGTGCATAACTATTGGTGAGTGTGGGAAAGGGCATACGAAGAATGCGGATGGCTCTTGCACAGCAAGAATTGCAACGGTGCTTGAAGATGGTTATATCGCTTATGATAAGAATTCACATTATTACGAAAGAAATAATCAGTTGAGTGATATTTATGTTGGGCAGATAACTGCTGCGATTTTTAGAGGATATATCGAATGGGATATTAGTTCAATTCCAGATAGGGCAAGCATTCTTGAAACTTCTTTAGTCTATAGTGGAAGCAACACATTAAATTCAAACAGCGGAATTGGGGCATTAGGGATAAGACCTTCAAAAACAATTTCTTCCAGCGAAGATCATAAGAAAATTTATGATTCTGTTGAACAAGGAGTTGCTTTGTCGTTTTCCGAGGGGCAGTTTCCGATTTCTGGAGACAATCAAAAAATAACTTTTGGAGAAAATGAAAGATTTAATTTGCAAATTCAGTTATTTGATAATTGGTATACGATTGGATTTATGGACAAAGAAGAGAGCACCATTAGAGAACAACCTGCGACGATAAAATCTAATGAATATTCAATAACTACGTCGAGACCTATTCTTGAAGTAAACTATCTTCCTCCTTTGCATTTCTGCGGAGATGGATATTGCGAGAATGAAGAAACTTGTTCGAATTGCGCTGGTGATTGTGATATTTGCGAGCCCGAATGTGGAAATAGAATATGCGGGGCGGGAGAGACTTGTTCTGATGATTGTGTGTTTGAAATGCATTGTTTTGATGGAATTGATAATGACGGAGATGGACTTGTTGATTTTTCAGATAGTTCGGATTGTAAATACGGGGCTGCTGCAGGAGAGTATTGTACTTTGCAGATTTTTGGGAATGCGAAGGATGGCTATGTTTCGATGAATGGAGAAAGTTGGTTTAGTGCCATAATGGGCAATCTTAATTATAATGTTGTCAGTAATACAAATGATTTAATAGCAGGAGCAGAATCTACATCGGGCGGATATAAAATAACAAGGGGAACTGTTCAATTTGATACAAGAAGTATTCCTGACGATGCAGAAATTGTTGACGCTTCGGTTTTTATGTACGTTCAGCCGGATGGAGTTAAATTAGAGGATGATGACGAGCAGGCATATCTTGCTTTGGTGAAACAGGGAGGTTCATGTTACACTGATTTTAATATGGGAAGTATGACTGCGAAATGTTATTCTTCTACAAATGAAGTTGTAAGTGAAAAGATGTTTTTATCAGATATTGGGCAAGGAGCATGGTTAGAATTTCCGATTACTGTCAAGGACGTGACAGCTATTAGGAAATGGGATGTTGGAAATGTTGGAACTTTATTTGGAGTTAGAGAAGGGCATGATTTAGACACGATTTCTGAACAGGAGCAATATCCAATTGATTCATCGAGCTACAAATCAAATACTGTAAAGTTTTATTCTGCGGAAGCAGGAGCAGATAGTCTTGCTCGTTTGACTGTTAAGTATACGTCTGATAAACTAAAAACTGAATCAGAGTGCACTAATAGATTTGATGACGACTGTGATGGTTTGATTGACGTCGCTGATCCTGATTGTAAATGTGGTAATGGGGTTTGTTCATATGGAGAGAAGTGCGCTACCGACTGCACGAAAGAAACTTGGTGTTGGGACAGAGTTGATAATGACGGCGATGGAAACAAAGACGCGAGTGATTATGCTGATTGCTCGTGCGGAGATGGAAGATGCGACTTTTTGGAGACGTGTGAGGGGGATTGCACTACTGAAAAATATTGCGGGGATTTGGCGGACAATGATATGGATGGAAGAATTGACGGGGCTGACGATGATTGCGGATGTCCAACTCAAAGATTGCGTAATTTACAATGCTCATTGCTTAAGCCATATTTATGTTCTGCTGGAAAATATTTTGAGAGCTGCACTGCTTGTGGCTGTCCAGAGGGAGAGATTTGCACACAGAGTGGAATTTGTGTACAAGCATGTACTCCGAATTGCGACGGCAAACAGTGCGGAAGTGACGGGTGTGGAGGGAGTTGTGGAGAGTGCAGCGAGGACAAGATTTGCGATTATCATTTTGGGCAGTGTGTTGATAAAGAGTGTAGTGATGAGGATGGTGGCGCAAATATTTATCAAAGAGGTTTTACTTTGGATTCGAGTTTTCCCTATTTCTTAAGAGATAGTTGTGTTGGGGACTATTTAGTGGAATATTATTGCGATGAGAATGAAGAATTAAATGTCAAGCCAATACTATGCAGATATGGGTGTATTTTAGGAAAATGCAATCAATGTGAAACTGATTCTAACTGCATACAAGGAGCATGTCAAGGGAATGTATGCTGGGATACTTGTGTTGATGGCACATTAAAATCTACATGCGCGAGCGATAAACCATACTATTGCGGTGCTGACAGAATAAGAAGGGAAGATTGCGGGAAATGCGGTTGTCCTGAAAACATGTACTGCCATTCTAATTCAGGTGTTTGTCTTCCAGAGAGCGAAACATGTGTGGCTATAGTAAAAAATGGAAATTCTGTTGATAAGGTTGATATTTTATTTGTTGCTGATGATTATGATAATATTAATGAATTTAAACAAAATGTTGAAGGAATAATTGACTACAATGAACAATGTCCTCCTACGTATAAGTTTTATAATTTTGGCGAAATAAGTTATCAACCAGGGTTTTTCAGCAGAACGCCTATTAAGGAGAATAAACAAAAGTTTAACGTTTGGATAATTCCAAAGTCATATAGTTTAAACATGAAAGATTATTGGTTTATCCCGGGAACAATGAAAAATTTTGTGCCTGGCCAAATTAATGAATTTAGAAAAATTTGTCCTCAAGCTGAGCTAGTAGCTGTTTTATCAAAGAAGGATTTTAGAGCTCATGCCAGCCTTATATTAAGCAATTTGTATTTATCGGTATGTCCGTATGGAGATAATTGCGATACATTTGGTTGCAAGTTAGCGGGGACTTTTACACACGAATTTGGACATGCTTTTGGGAAATTGGCAGACGAGTATACTGAAGAGGGAATGGGAAGAAGGCCATGGTATCCTAATTGTGCGCCTAATATGGCCATTGCTAAATTATGGTGGGGAGATTTAGTTGGACAAGGTGAGGGACAAACGTATGTAGGATATTACAATGGATGTAGTTATGTTGAAGATAATATTAGATCGACTGAAAATTCAATTATGAGATATCACAATGCAGGAGACGATTTCGGTCCAGTAAATGAAAGGCAGTTACTTTCGAGGTTAGCGGAATATTCTTGAGGGAATCAAAACACAAAACCTTTAATACCTTTATTCTGCTTGAAATTTAATGATATTAGAGAAACTGGGAAGCAGTTTGAAGAAAGCGACTGACAAAATAGCGAATGCTGTTTTTCTGGACAAGAGTTTGGTTGATTCTGTTGTTCGGGATTTGCAGAGGGCGCTGATTGAGGCGGATGTTAATATTCAATTAGTGAAAGAGATTTCTGAGAAGATAAAACAATCTGCTTTAGACGAGAGGATTAAGGGGATTGAGAAGAAGGAACACATAATCAAATTGATGCACGATTCTTTGATTAAGATTTTGGGGAAGGGTCGTGAAGTTGAGCTTGGAAAGAAAAATGTCTGGCTGTTTGTCGGGCTTTATGGTGCGGGAAAAACTACGACGATTGGAAAAATTGGGGCGTATTACTCTAAACGAGGAAAGAAAGTTTGCGCTGTTGGACTGGATGTTCATCGTCCTGCTGCGATGGAGCAGTTGAAACAAGTTTGCGCTAATGTTAAAATTGATTGTTTTGTCGACGCTAACGCGAGCGATGCTCTTGTTGTCTGGAAAGAGTTTAAAGAAAAGACAAAAGATTATGACTTGGTTTTGGTTGACTCTGCTGGACGAGATGCTCTTGACGCGGACTTGATTAAAGAAATTAAATCTGTCGGGAAATTAGTGGGGGCTTCAGAGAGATTTTTAGTTATACAGGCGGATATTGGGCAGACTGCGAAAAAACAAGCTGCTGCTTTCAAGGAAGCTGTCGGGATTACTGGTGTTGTGATTACGCGAATGGATTCTACTGCCAAAGGGGGCGGCGCTTTAACTGCGTGCGCTGAAGCTGGCGTCGGTGTTGTTTGGATTGGCGTCGGAGAAAAGCCAGTTGATTTGGAATTGTTTGAACCAGAAGGATTTTTGTCGAGGATGCTGGGGATGGGAGATTTGAAAGCTCTGATGGATAAAATTCATTCTGTAGTTGACGCGAAAGATATTAAAGCTGCGCAGGCGCGGTTAGCTGAGGGGAAATTTACGATGGATGATTTTAAAACGCAGTTGGATTCAATGGGGCAGCTTGGTTCGTTTGACAAGATTATGGGGATGGTTCCTGGGATGAGCAAGATTAAAGAGAAAGTTGGAGAGGATGTTTTGGAAAGCCAGCAGGAAAAAACAAAGAGATGGAAATATTGCATCGAGTCAATGACTCCTGCTGAAAGAGAAAACCCTTCTTTATTAGAAAAAGAAACTTCAAGGATACAAAGAATCGCTCATGGTTCGGGTTGCACAACTTCTGACGTTCGGGCTTTATTGAAACAATTCAAGATGCTGAAGGAAATGATTGGGATGCAATCTGGTTTGGCGGAGGGGGGAATTGATAATAAGATGATGATGAAATTGGCGAGGAAGTTTGGGAAGAAGATGCGATTCTGATGAATCGCGCAATTGTCGCGGCTGCGCCAATTTAGAGGTTTTAATGAAAGAAAAAATAATTCAACAGGGAGCTGAGGCTGTTTTGATTAGACGCGGAGAATTGGTTTTGAAGAGACGCGTTAAGAAAGGATATCGGTTGGCTGAAATAGATGAGAAAATTCGTAAATTGCGGACGCGGGGCGAAGCACGATTGATGGAGAAAGCTGGAAAATTAATTTCTGTCCCCCTTGTTAAAAGAGTTGATGAAAAAGGCAAAGAGATAGAGATGGAATTTGTTGATGGGTTGAAGCTGAGTGAAAGTTTGGATTCTATAAAAAATTGGCGTGAAGTTTGCTTGAAGATTGGGGAGAATATCGCTAAATTGCACGATGCTGGAATTATTCATGGGGATTTGACGACGTCAAATATGATTTGGGTTGAGGGTGGCGCGCAAATTGGACGCAATGGAAAATTATATTTTATTGATTTTGGATTGGGATATGCGAATGGGAGAGCTGAAGACAAAGCTGTTGATTTGCATTTGATTAAGCAGGCGCTTGAGGCAAAGCATTTTGAGAAGTGGGTGGAATATTGGAAAGAAATTGAGGGAGGATATTTGAAAACTTCTAAAAATTCTGGCGAAGTTTTGAAGAGATTGGAGAAAGTTGAGAGGCGAGGGAGATACAAAGAGCAATTTTAAATGGAAGAGAAAAAATTTTCTGAGGAGAGGATTGAAAGATATGAAAAAGCAGGATACAGAATTTTGGGAGAGCAAAAGCATTCGGCGATAAAAGTTTGCAGATGGGCGAAGGAATCTTTGAGGGGAAAAGGAGATTGCTACAAGAAAATTTTTGGCGTGAAATCGCATAGATGCATTCAGATGACACCGACACTTAATCTTTGCAATTTTTCGTGCGGATTTTGCTGGAGGCCGTTTGCAGAGAATAGGCACAAAGCAATTCTGGATTGGGATTCTCCGAGCGCGATAATTGAAGATGCAATTAAATTTCATAAGGATGTTCTTGCTGGATTTGGAGGAAGCAAGTATGTTGCAAAGAAGAAATTGAAAGAAGCGATGCAGCCAGCGCATTTTGCTATTTCACTTGATGGAGAGCCGACACTATATCCACATCTTGCTGAATTAATAAATGAAATTAAGGCGAGGGGCTTTTCTGTTTTTATTGTCACGAATGGGACGATGCCTGAAAAGATTAAAGAAATTTTTTCTAAAGATGCGATTCCGGATAATTTGTCTGTTAGTATTTATGCGACGACTCAAGAAGGATACCAGAATGTTACGAATTGCTCTGACGGAGATGTGCTTGAAAAAGTAAAAGAATCTTTGAGTTTGCTCAGAAAATTTGAAAATTGCAGGACGAACATTCGGCTGACTTTGGTGAAGGATTTGAACATGGATGATGTTGAAGGTTATGCTTCGCTGATTAAAATTGGCGAGCCGAAATTTGTTACGATAAAAGGATATTCTCATTTGGGACATTCGCAGAAAAGATTGAAATTTGAACAAATGCCGACGATGGAAGAGCTTAGGGATTTTGCTCGGGAGATTTCTGAGAAGAATGGCTACTTGATTAAATACGAGGATGAATTGCGCAGGGCGATAATTTTAGTTAGAGATGAAGAAACTTGGGAGTGGAATAAAAAGAAGATTGCGGAGCAGGAAGAGAGATTTTTAGCTAGCGGAAAAAATTGATTTGGGCAGATAATTAGCGTGAAATTTTCGAGAAATTGCTTTCGCAATTTCCGAGAATTTATTCTAACAAATTTCTTTTTAGATTAGTTAAGATTTTAAACTCTCTTTTTGGTTTATATTTGTCAGCCTGTAGTTTAAATCGGACAAAGTCCTCAAAAGACTATAGGAAAAACAAACAGACCAGCCCTATAGTCTAGTGGTCAAGGACGCAGGCCTTTGGCGCCTGAAACCGCGGTTCGAATCCGCGTAGGGCTATTCAGTTTATTTTTCAGAAGATTTTTCCTGGTACTTTTCAATCGGCTTCACGACGTCAAAAACTCGGATTTCAAAAAGCGCGATGGGATAAACTTTTTTTAATTTAGGAACAATCTGCTTTGAGAGCTTGTTTGTTATGATGTCTGAAATTATCTCTTCTACTGCTCTCGTCTTGGCGTAAGCTTCGATATTTTTTCTGGCGGTTTCTCTAAGCAGCCTTAAAACTGTGCGGGAGACTTTTCTTCTTGTTATTATGAACGGCTTGATTTTTACTCTTGAGTTCTGGCATTCTGTCTCGAATGAATCTTCAACATAGTCTGTTCCTCTCCGCATTACTCTTCTGATATAGGAGCTAAGGAGCTCGAGGGATTCTGGGACTCCAGAAAGTTTTCCTTCTGATTCTTTTATTCTCAGTTTGAGGACGAGACTTTTTCCCCGCAGCGATTTTGTCAAGTCTATTTTTACTGTTTTATTATTGAGGTCTTCTGCTGACGTCGAGTAGAGCTGAATTTTTGACGCTGTGATTGGAGCTTCAACTGTGTAAAAGCTTTTTTTTATGTTCTTTTTTGATTTTTGGTCTACCATTTTATTTTGCTACTTTTTCTCCGATTTCGATTCTTCCTGCTCTTATCGCCTTGGATAACTGATGAGTTTTTTTGCAGATTTTGCAGGTGTATTCTATTGTTATTCTTTTTGTGACTTTTGTTTTTCTTTTCCAAGATTTTACTGCAGGCTTGCTGAATCTTCCGAGATTTCCAGAGCCAGATTTGTAACTTCTTAATTTTATGCGCTGAGCTCCCCAACGGGACATTGGATGAGCGGAAGAACGCGATCTTTGTTTTGCAGCTCTTACTAAATGGGCTGTGTGTTTCTTACACGTCGGGCAATATCTGTTTGTTTCTTTAGGTAATTTCATTTTGTCAGATGCACTTATCTATGGACAAGTGTCACAGTTGTGAAAAGCTCGCCTCGTTTTGACGGTGAGGGTCTTTGCTTATTGTTTAGTTGGGAGAATACGGTTTTTAAAGTTTGGGGTTGCAGATTCATTTGACAGCAAAAGGTTTTTAAGCCAGGATTTCAAAGATAAAATATGGCAGAAGAAAATTTGGAGAATAAAGAAGAGATTAAACCGGCTAGTTGGGTGAAGATGAAGCCTGCTGAACTGGAAAGCAAGGTTGTTGAACTTGCCAAAGAAGGAAAGGCTCCTGCTGAAATTGGAATGATTTTAAGAGATAAATTCGGCATTCCGAAAACAAAACTTTTTGGGAAAAGAATAAACCAGATTTTGAAGGAAAAAAATATTAGTATAAAGAGCGAGAAAGAAATTACCGACGAGAAGATTGTACATTTGAAAGAACACATTGTTAAAAATAAAAAAGATTATCCTGCGGCGAGGTCTTTAACAAAGATGCTTTGGAACTTGCACGGAATTGAAAAGGCGCTAGAGCATTAGAATAATCTAATTCGATAAAAATGGGAATGATTAAAAAAATAAAAGAGGCTATTGAAAAACTTGACGAATTAAGCAAGGATAAAACTATCAAAGTTATAAGTCATTTTGATACTGACGGCATTTGTTCTGCTGCGATTTTTTCGAGGGCGATGGAAAGATGGGAAAAAGAGTTCAGCATAAAAATTGTGAAAAATTTAGACGAGCAGTTTGTAAAGAGTTTAGACGGCGAAGATATTTTGATTTTTTTGGATTTGGGTTCCGGGAGCTTGAATTACTTTAAGGAAATGAAGAATAAGATATTTGTTTTTGACCATCATGAAATTTGCGACGAAGTTCCTTCAAATGTTTTTCTGATTAATCCTGTTTTGCATTCGGGAATGGAGCCATTGTCAGGGGCAGCGATTTGTTATTTGTTTGCGAAGGAATTATCGTATGAAAATAAAGATTTGTCCGGATTAGCTGTCATTGGAATGGTGGGCGACTTGCACGAAAAAAACATAGGGAGAATTTTTGATGAGATTATCAAGGATTCGGAGACGAAAATCAAGAAGGGGCTGTTGATTTATCCGTCGACAAGACCCTTGGACCGGGCTTTGGAGTATTGCTCGAACCCGTTTATTCCGGGTGTTACCGGAAATAGAAACGGGGTGCTTGGATTATTGAGGGATGCTGGGATTAATTTTGACGACGGGCGCTATAAAGCGCTTTACGAGTTAGATGAAAAAGAAATGCAAAAGCTGATTACTACAGTCATGATCCGGTGCGCGAACGGCTCCAAGTCAGAAGACATGATTGGAAATTTATTTTTGATTAAGTTTTTTAACAAGCTGGAAGATGCGCGCGAATTGTCGGCTTCTATAAATGCGTGCTCAAGAATGGGCTATCCGGAAGTTTCTTTGGGTTTTTGCCTGGGAAATAAAAAGTTCAGGGAGGAGGCAGAGAAAATTTATATTGAATACAAACAAAGTCTTGTCAGCGCTTTAAGATACGTCGATAATCTGGACAAGATTAACGGGAAGGGGTATGTGATTATCAACGGGCAGGATAAAATTAAAGATACGATTATAGGGACTGTCGCTTCAATTATTTCGCATTCGCCTTCGTGCTCTGAAGGGAAGATAGTTATTGCGTTGGCGTATAATGAATCGGGAATTAAAGTCTCTGCGCGCCTTAGCGGCAGTGAAGGAAGAAATGTGCGAGAGGTTCTGAGCAAAGTAGTTATTCCTCTCGGCGGCGAAGTTGGAGGACATCCCCGCGCTGCAGGGTGTTTGATTTCACGAGAGAAAGAAGAGGAATTTATTTCAGAGGTTCAGAAAGTTTTGGATGTGGAGATAGTGAAAGTATAATCACTTGTTTTCTGGCCGAATCGTCGTGAGCAAGTGAATTTATGGCGACGCATCAACTTCGTGTCGCAATTTCCTTCGCGGCGAATGAGTTAGTAAAAGTTTAAAAGTCTTGTTTGATGTTATTTTTTATGGAGAATAAGGAAAGCAAGTTCTTGAAAATATCATGCCCGAGATGCAGGAAAACGCAGATTGTATTTGGAAAATCAGCGACAAGAGTCAAGTGCTCCAAGTGCAATAAATTGTTAATTAAAAATACCGGCGGAAAGGCCAAGATTAAAGCGCGAGTTCAGGAGATTTTGTAATGAACTGGAAGGAAGATGATCTTGTTTTATGCACTGTTAAGAAAATAGAAGGGACGACTGTTTTTTTGGAACTGGAAGACGGGACTTCTGCGAGTATGGTTTTGTCGGAGGTGGCTGCAGGGCGCATAAGAAATTTGAGAAGCTATGTCTCTCCGGGAAAAAGAATTGTCTGCAAGGTTTTGAGAATTAGCGGGGACAGAATTGAGATGAGTTTCAGGAGAGTTACTGGAAAGGAAAGAGACAGAGTTTTGGAAGTCAACAAAAAAGAAAAGATATTGAAGGGGATGCTGAAAACAGTTGCTGAAGAGCCGGAAAAGATTATTGAAAAAATAAAAAAAGAGTATGATATCCTGGACTTTTTTGAGTCGATTCAGGAAAATCCGAGGATTTTTGAAAGATTTTTGCCGTTAAAGGATGCTGAGAAGATTATGAAGATTTTTTCTGATAAGAGAGAAAAAGAAAAATTTGTTGAAAAAAACTTTTTTCTAAAGTCGCTCGGCGAGAATGGCGCAGAGGATATTCGGAATATTTTAAATGTCGGCGCTGAAATTCGCTACCTCGGCTCTTCCAAGTTTCTTATTTTAATTAAAGGAAAGGATTTCAAGGAAGCGGATAATAAAATGGGGGAAATTTTAAAGGAGATTGGACGGAGGGCTAAGGAGAAGGGGGCGATTTTTGAATTGGTGAAGGAAAAATGAAACTTCGTAAAACTGCCGACGGGAAATATACTTTGAAGGAAAAGGATGAGAAAGGCAGAGAGACGAAAGAGGCGCATTATAAATTTGTGAAGATAAGAGATGTAAAAGAATTGGACAGGAAATTAAAATAAGGTCGCTTGTTTTTTTGGAAGAAGAATCTGCCCGTATTCACCGTCGTAACCTGGGATTAACTCCAATTTGTTTTTTCTGTTTAGCAAGATTAATTCTGCGAGTTGTTCTGGAATTTCTTTTTGGAGGAGTTCTTCTTTTTCAGAATGCAGGAGAATTTGAAATTCGTTCGGGAATTTTTTGATTATTTCGTCATATAACGCAGACACTTTTTTTGAGGAGAGAGATACTGAGAGGTAAAGAGATATTATCTCGTGAAGGGGGACGAGCTCATAAAATTCTTTTGCTGATTCCGGCTTGTTGAGGGTTTTTGCGAGTTGTTCTACACGATAATCAACGCCGATTGTCAGAGGTTTTTTGCAAACAGGGCAGATTCCATTTAATTTTTTTGTTTGTTCTGGTGATGAAGAGAAATTGCATTTTCTGTGCCCGTCGTAATGATATTTTCCGTAGCTCGGAGGGGTTTCGATTGTGCCTTTTAGCCCGATGCCTTCTCGAATTGCCTTGATTATATTGCTGTATGTTAGTTCTGGAATGTCGAAGACAGTTGCTTCACGGCCCAAGCGCCACGGCCAGAAGGAGTGCGCGTCTGAAAATGACACGATGTTTATTTGTTCGTTTAGCTTCCAGAGCATTTTCGGGTCTGCTGACATTCCGGATTCTACTGCGTAGATTTTATCTGCTTGGTCCTGGAAACATTCTTTCAAAGAGCTAAATCCTGATTTGCTTCCGAAGATTCCGAAGAATGGAGTCATGCAATGCGCGGGAATTATTTCAATTTCTTCGGAAATTGCCTTGAGGTTTTTTGTAAATTCTACGGCTGAGATTCCGAAGATAGGGCGGCCGTCGTAGTCTACTCTTCCTTTTGATTTTAGATAATCTGTGATTTTGTCTGATGTTTCTTTGTTTGGCGAGAGAACAACCAGATGAACTGCTCTGCCTTTTTGATTTTGCGAATACATTAAAGAAATTTCTGTCTGCCAGACGAATGGGAAGTTGGATTTTGTTCTGAGGATTCCTTCGCTGTCTTCGGTTAGAAATTCGTCGATTTCTTTTCTGTAGACTGGATGCTGGAAATCGCCTGTGCCGAGGAGATGAATTCCTTTTATTTTTGCATATTTTTCCAGATTTTCTATTGAGAGATTTTTTGATGTTGCTCTCGAATGTCTTGAGTGAATGTGAAGATCTGCGATTATTTCCATATTCTTTTTTACTGCAGGAATATTTAAAACCTCTTTTTTTGATAGATTGTGATGGAGAAGGAAAAGACATTGGTTTTGATTAAGCCTGATGGTGTTGTAAGGGGTTTGGCGGGAAAAATTATAATGAGATTTGAAGATGCCGGCTTGAAGATTATCGGGATGAAGATGGTTTGGGTTGATGATGAATTTGCCGGGGAACATTATCGGATGGATATTGAGGAAAGACACGGGAAGAGAGTTCGTGATGGTTTGATTAAATATATTCGGGAAGGGCCTGTAATTGCGATTGTTCTTGAAGGTGTTGATGCGATTCGCGTGACGCGGAAAATCGTCGGGAGCACTTATCCTAACGATGCTTTGCCTGGTACGATACGGGGAGACTTTGCGCATATATCCAGAGATTATGCAAATGCCAAAGAAGTTAATGTTCGAAATTTGATTCACGCTTCTGCCGACGAGAAGGATGCTTCTGTAGAGATTCCTCTGTGGTTTGACGGCGGAGAATTGCATTCGTATAAGACTGTGCATGATATTGTTTGTTTTGAAGAGTAGGATTCTATTGAAGATAATTATCTTGAATTTGAACTTTTTGTCTTGATATGTTTTGGAAAATTTAAAATGCTAATTTTTCCTTATTTAAAATAGGGGATAGATTTTAAAAAGATGTTCTTGGTTGTTTATTGAGCTGCCCCTATAGTTCAGCCCGGATAGAATAATTCCTTGCGGAGAAGGCCTTCTCTTTTCAGAGAAAAGAGAACCCCTGGCTAGAGAAAAGCTAAGAGACTCTGGAAATCAGAGAAGACTAAGATTGCCAGAACGTGAAAAGGAATCGACCGCGGTTCAAATCCGCGTGGGGGCGTTTTTTTTTAAAGACGATAAAAAGAATTTTGGAAAAAGGAGGCGTATGAATTTTAATTATATTTATAAGTTGATTTTTCATTAATTTTCTATGAAAGAACTGATTAAAATAAGAGCCCATCATCTTTTATGCATTCCAAGATTCTATCATGGAGGATATGATAAAGAGTTTGCTAAAAATATGAAAAATGTTGTTCAAGATATAAGAAAGAATCCAAATCAAGAAATAAAAATTGTTGTAGGTAAAGATGATATTTTATGTGACTCATGTCCCTATTGGTATAAAAATGAATGTGTTCAAAGTAAACAAATAGGCAGATGGGTTGTAAGCCAGGATAAAAAAATTGCAAAATATCTAAATCTTAAATCAAACTCAATCCATAAAGCAAAAGATATTTTTAATATTTCTATGAATAGTATTAATTCTGATAATTTGAAAGATATTTGCAGTGGTTGTATCTTCTTGGATAATTGTATCAAGGTGGGAACAAATAATTCATTCAAAAAAGACTTAAATAAAAAATAACTAGTGTCCCTCAAAATAATCCCTTGGGGATTGCATCTCGTGGGGGCGTCGCTTCGCGACTTCAAGATTCAAAAATTAATAACCTTTGGAATATAATTCAAAACCTTTTTCTGTAACTTTCACGCTTTCTATTTTTCCGTCCCTGCGAATCGCATTAATGAGTCCTCTGGATTCAAGCCCTTCAAATCCCCTTACAACGGCGTCTTCAGAAGCGTGCGTTACGTCAATCATTTTTTCAACTGTGTCTGCATAATCTTCTAATATGTAATACACTCCCATGAAATCATCTCCGTGTTCTTTTTCTTCTGCCATAATGTTCAATAGTCTAATTTAGTTAATTGTTTTATCAATATGTATTCTAAAGAGGATATGGAGTATATTCGTTGTAATTTAATTAGGATTAAAAAGATTTTTAAAATTGAATTAATTAGAATTATTATGAAAAAGCGCGTGATGATTGAAATTGTTATAGCGATTGTTTTATTTATCTTTGCTGTTTGTTTTTATCTTGGCTTTTTTGATAAATTGACGGGGCAGGCTGTTTCTAATCAAGGGATTGATTTTGAAGAACATGCGATTGGACCGAGCGCATCGGAGCAGTCTTGCATGATGCAATGCATGGGCTGTTCGTCTCCAGGAGTTGGATGCACGGGGGATTCTGCGCAATGCCAGGCGCAATGCAATGTGGCAAAGCCAGAAGAAACAGAAGAGACTTCTTGCATGGAAGATTGTGTTGCAAAAGGATGCGGAGAGTTTGATTTTGCCTGTCAGCAGAAAAATCAAGAGATATGCGACAAAGAGTGCGGGATGATAAAAGAACCAGAAGCAAAATCAGAAGAAGAACAATGCATAAGGGATTGCGTTAACGCCGAGAGTCCTGGATTAATTTGCCGGGCGGGAGAGGGAGGAGAAAAAGGAGATGAAATATGCCAAAGATGTGCGGAGTCATGCGAGCATTTGTATGCCGGACCTTGCTTAACTGAGATAAAACTTGAGGAAGCAAAGAGCGCTTGCAATACTTGCGAGCATTGCTATGGAAAACCTGTGATGGGAGATTCTGGAGAAGGTTACGAATGTATCGTTAGTGTTGAATGCGCGGATGCTTCAGCTGAATTTGGGGATGAGCCTGGAACGGGAGAGGGAATTGCTGCGGCAATTGGAAATGTTTTTGAAGGGGTGGGGGATTTCTTTAGGGGGATTTTCGGCGGAGAGAGTTCAGAACAGTAGAATCTATTGAAGATAATTATGTTGGATTCGTATTGCTCGGCGGTATTTAATAACGAGAAGTAATTTGATACTCCTTAACTGATTATCCTTCGTCTTTAATGCCTGCTTCTGTGAGCCAGAACTGGCATTCGTTTTCAGGGAGATTTGGAGAGTCAATTAATTTCGCGACTCTTGAACCTGCTTTTCCACGACGGAGATAAAGACGGTATGTGCTTGCGTGCCCTAAAATGTTTCCGCCGATTGCTGTTGTAGGGTCGCCGAACATTACAGCTGGATTTGACATTACCTGATTTGTGACAAAAACTGCTAAGTTATGCTGTTCTGTCATTTTCATTAAATTGTGAAGATACCTGTTTAATTTTTGCTGCCTGTCTGCTAACTGCCCCCTGCCTGCGAATTCTGCGCGGAAATGAGCTGTTAACGAGTCTATAATCATTAATCTGATTGGCTCGCCGTCTTTTACCATTTCGTTTACTTTGTCTAACAGAAGGATTTGATGGTCTGAGTTGAATGCCCTCGCGACTAAAATATTTTTCAAAACTTTTTCAGGGACAGCGCCCATTGCTTCTGCGATTTGTTTTATTCTTTCGGGGCGGAAGGTTCCTTCTGTGTCAATGTAAACTGTTTTTCCGTTTGCTCCGCCCTTTTCTTTTGGGAGCTGGGCGTTGACTGCTAATGTCAAAGCTAACTGGGTTTTTCCTGAACCGAATGCGCCGTATGCTTCTGTAATTGCCTTTGTCTCAACGCCTTTTCCTCCGAGGAGATTGTTTAATTCTTCTGAACCGGTTGTTATGTGGAGGACGTCTTCTCTTTTTTTTGCGAATTCCATTCCGTCCATAAAGCCGAGATTCATCATTCCTCTTGCTGCTTGGATTGCTTTTCTGGCTACTGCTTCTCCGACGCCTGCCATGTCTGACAAAGCAGGAGGGGACATTACAGCTAGGCCCATTAAATCGTAGACGCCTGCTGCTTCTAACTTCGCAGCTATTCCCGGGCCGATGCCGGGAACGTCTGTTAATTTTAATTCTTCTGTTTTTTCTTCTGCTTCTTCTATAACTTCTTCAGAAATTTCCTCTTCGATTGCCTCTTCTTCCAGCATTATGTTTTTTGGCGGGGGAGGTTTATAAGTTTTGTAGGGCTGGAGAATATGTTTTGTTTCGGAATAATCTATTTGAAAAAGAGATAATCATCTTAGAAACGATTATTAGTTATTAATAATTTTATAGTAATTTGCTTGTTTTGTAAGGATTAATTTTTGAGGAATGTGTAAGCAATTTTTATAAATTATTTTTAGATTCCAGTTGTTTTATCAATTCATTCGGGTCTACGGGCGTGATTTGCTGTATGACGAAATCAGTTGTGTTGTATAACTGATTGTTTCTGACTTGTCCTGCGAAGAATTTTTCTTCTCCCAGAAGAGAGAGTTTTATTTTGTTGAATTCTTCGAGGGAGAAAATTTGCTCGTTTGTCAAGCCTAACTGATTGATTTGCTCGCCGAATAAAACTGAGCGGATTGTTTCTGTTCCGTCGTCGAGAACGATTGAAAGAAGGGCTCTCTTTACTGGTTTTATTTTAGGATTTTGCCTGTCTTCTTCTGTTAATTTCTTTCCTGTTTCAGGATGAACTTCGAAATATCTTGGCTCGAATGTCTGGACAATTACTGCTCTTGTCTGAATTGTCTGCCCTGGTTGAATTTGATTTAGTTTTTTATTTGGAAAAACCTGGGTTTCTACGACGTCTTTTATTTTTTCTTTGCTTTGTTTTATGTCACCGAACGAAGACAAATGAATTTCGTTGTTTCTTAAATTTGCTCCAGAGATTTCTATTATGTCTCCTTGTTTCAGCTTGTTTTTTTCTATCAGTTCTATGTGGTGGGTGTCCCAGAGGACAACTCTGCAGTTGGATGTTTCATCCGCGATTGTCAGGTTTGCGACTTTGCCCTGCCGGTTGTTTTTGTTGAATTCTCTTATCGGGCCCAATTGAATTATTTTTCCGATTACATTCACTTTTTTCATTCCCTGAACCAGCTCGGAAATTTTCATTTTCTCGTCGTCAAAATTTATTCCTAGTTCTGCTGCTATAATTTGGGCTGCGCCTTCTTTTGAAACTAAGTGAGAGAGCTTTGCTCTTTTTGCCTCGACTTTTCTTTCAAGCTCTTCTATCGGGAGGTTTGAAGATTTGGAAATTCTTTCTATGAGCTGAAGATAGTTGTCCATTTTTTATTTTCGGAAGGAGAGTTTATAAAAATTGTTGTTGTTTTATTTCTTGTTATTAGAGGAGAGAATTAGTGTGATATATTCGAGAAATTGCTTGCGCAATTTCCGAGAATTTTGTGATAGTTAAGTAATTTTATTTTTTAGACATGAGGGGTAATTTTAAAAACCCGTTTTTCTACCAGAGAAGATGGCAGGAATAGCAGCTGTTATTGCGAAGATTATGCTTTCGGGTCCGGATGCGGATTTGGAAGAAGTTAAGGAAGAAGCGACGGAAATTTTAGAAGCAGAAGGAGCTATGAATATTTCTTACGAAGTTGAGGAGCTTGCGTTTGGATTGAAGGCGCTGATGGTTAAGATGGCTTGGCCTGAGGAGAAAGAGACTGACTTGATTGTTGAGAGATTGAAGACGATTGAGGATATTTCGGAAGTTGATATTGTGGATTACAGAAGAGCTTTTGGATAATTATATAAATTCTGTTTGTTCTAATTATTTATGGCACTAACAAAAAAACAAATTGCAGAGGCTAAATCGCAGTTGTCTGCACAAATTCAGAATTTGACGCCGAGCCAGAGGGAAGAGGCGCAGAAGCAGATTGATTCTTTGTCTGACGAAGCGATTGAAGAAATGATTGCGCAGCAGACGGGGAAGCAGGAAATTTTTAGGATGATTGCTTCTAAGAAAGTTGATTCTGTAATTGTCGACGAGAATTCTGATGCGATTGCTGTTCTTTCTATTCGGGCTTTGTCGAAAGGGCATTGCTTGGTTATTCCGAAGGAAGTTGTTCGGGAGAAAGATAAAATGCCCAAGAAGATTATTGATTTTGCTGTTGCTGTCGGGAAAAAAATTCAGGATAGTTTGAAGCCGAAAAAATTGGATGTGAAAAAAGAGGAGAAATTTGGAGAAATAGTCTTGGAAGTTGTGCCGGATTATGGCGAGAAACTGGCAGAGAAGGAAGTTAGCAAGAGCGAATTAGAGAATGTGCTGAAGGAGATTAATGTTATCAAGATAGAAAAAAAAGTTGAGAAAATAAGGAAGAAAAAATCTGCTCCGGTGAAACTGCTGAAGTTAAAAAGAAGGATACCATAAGAATCAGTGCGAGGAGGAATGCTGGGGTGAAAGGGATTCCTGTTTTGATAAGGATTTTCCTTTTTGATTTTCTTAATAGTTTAATGTCATTTGATGAAAGTCCGTGAACTGTTTTTCTTATGGTTTTACTTTTTGAAATTTTGACGTCGGAGATTAACCAGTCGCCTTCTGTTAATTTGCTTGGCGGAGTAAGGATTATCATGCAGGAGTCTACTGATTTTGTGTAGATGTAGATTATTAAGATTAGGAAAAGAAGAGCGAAGAATAACGAGAGAGTTGTGAATTTTATCGTCGCCAGAGAGAGCAGCAAGAGAATGATTGAGATTAGCTTGTATTTTTTAAATAGGATGTAAAATTCTTTCTTGAATTTTTCTTTGTTTTTTGCTGCTATGAATGCGCTGTAGACTAAAGAGTAGAGCGCACCTATTGTGAAGAGGAGAAGGATGAATGTTATTGTGAAGATAGGAAGAGAGGAATAATTTTGGTAGGGGAGAATTATTCCGTAGCCCATCAAGAGTTTTGCGTCGCCGCCTGCGAATGCTTTTGAATAATATAGCAAATGAGCTAATGCGAAGAAGATTACAAAACCTGCTATTCCTAACGCGAAGAATTTTATCTGGGAGATTTGGATTGCGTAGAATGCTCTGTATGCTAATGCAAAGGCGATGAAGGAGAAATTAATCCAGTTTGCGACTTCGCGGGATTTTAGGTCTTGGATGACTGCTGCTGTTGTGAAGATGAATGCTAGGATGAAAAGGAAATAGTATTCTTGCATTTGTTAATTTGGGGGGAGGAGTTTATTAATTTTGAGGTTTGCTTGTTAAAATTATTTTTGTAGAGCGTTGAGTGCCACCTTTTTTGTATTTGTTGTATCTGGCTTTCGCTCTTTTGTCGTTTTTTGTTTTTCTTCTGCTTGAGTAGTCTTGGGAGGGCATTTTATTTTGCTTGAGATACTAAGAATAGTATCAAGATTATTATTAGTATTATTGGCCAGTTGCTTTTTATAAATTTTATAATTTTGTTCATTTTATTATAGTGGAGCGGAAGTTTATAATTTTTTTGTTTGGGATAATTAGTGTGATAGAATAGAGAAATTGCTTGCGTAATTTCCGAGAGTTTAATTAATGGGCAGGATAATTAAGATTGGATAGATGTTAATTGGCTAATAAGATTTTGCTGAATAAAGATTAATCAGCCAAGCAAGAAGTATCTGCGCAGGTTAGATCGCATTGGATTCCTAATCTAGAGTCTGTGCATTTTATTTCTTCTTTTTGGATGGGATATTTTTCGCAGCAGAATGTTAATCTGTCGGCATTGTCGCAGGCTAACTGACAGCCTGCTTTAATTGAAGAGGATTGGGTTGTGTCTAGAAATGGTTTTGTCGAGGACTTGAATGTTTTGAAGCCGTCTGTTATGAAGTAGATTAGCCCGATTAGGACGAGGATTCCCAAGACTAATATTACTAAGGTTGATATTGCGAGTTCGATTGCTTTTCGGTTCATTTTAGAATTTGCAACAAACTTGTGGATCTTTGACATCAGAGAATGTTCCGGGAACAACTTTTCCTTTTACACTATCAGAACCAGATGTAGCTGCGAGACAGGTTGCTTCGTTGGCTTTTACGACTTGAGTGCCTACACCAGCACATTGTGTGGATGACGTTGCAGGACAGTCTGCGTTATTTACTTTAACTTTTGTCCTATCTGCAGCGCTTAAGGAATCGCATTTTGCTTCGATATATTGTGCTGTTGTTTTATCACAAGTTAGTTTGCTGTTTAAATTAGGTTCTACTCTTCCGTCTTGGCAATTTAGATATTCTGTTTTTCCGTCTATTTTTATTTTTTGGAAATTTTCACAGTAAGAATATTTTGAGTTCGAAGTGACTGCTAAATTACAAGCTGAGATTACGCTTTCGATTGACGAGCCGCCTCCGCCGAAGATGTTAATTTTTTCCCAGAGATTTCCCCAGCCCATTGAAAAGCCGAGAATTAATAGAACCAAGACGATTATTCCGAGGACAATTAGGATTAATGTTCCGATAGATAAGTCCTGAGCTTTTTTGTTTACCATCTTTTTTATGATATCTTTAGAGATTGGGGATATATAAATATTTTGTTGAGCGCTTTTTGGTGTAGTGTCCGCTATTAATGTCCTCTCGATTATTTGAGTTGCTCATTGTTTTTATTTCTTTCTCTGTTTTTCTAGGAAAGCTTGAGAGGGAGTTCTAA
>JAGVXA010000012.1 GCA_018304025.1 Candidatus Pacearchaeota archaeon
AAATCAGAAAGTTCATCATGCAATTTAAGGACGCCGTCCTCCGCCGAAGGCGGATTTTTTGCGAAGCAAAAAACCTTTAGGGGACGGAGGATGTCACATTTTTATAGAAAAGAGTTATTTCGCTCCGCCTTTCTGAAATTGCAATCGCGAGAGTTTTGGTTTGTTTTGCTGTTCTTTCTGCTGCCTTGTGCCTTGTGCCTGTTTCAGCTGATTTTATCTGGCTGCTTGGAGTCAGCAAAACGTTTGCGGCGTTTATTCTTTTCATGTCTTTTGACAAGATTAACGCGCCGTCCATTTTTGACAGTTCGATTAATTTTTGCGGAGTGAATTTGCAATTTATTCTGAATCCTCCGTCGATTATCGGGAGAAGAGACTCGTTTTCTATTACTATCAGCGCGCCCTTTCCGGTTTTTAACGCGCCGTCGATTGCTGTTCTGAAGCTGGTTCCTGGAGCGACTAATTTTAGAATTGACAGGAATTCTTCCTGGGAAACTTTTTCATTAGCTGTTTTTACTAATAAATCCTGCACATCTCTTTTTTGTTCCATGGTTATTGGAAAAATGTTTATTATATAAAGATTTATCTTTTGATGGTTAAATCCGTTCGCCAAGATGTCGAACGAGAGATTTATCTTAAGTTTTATATAGACGTTTTGTTTGGTTACGTGATGAAAAAAGGAGTGTTTATTATTCTGCTAATTGGGTTCTTTCTGATTTTTTCTTATTCTGGGGATTTTATTCCTGTACGGGCGGCTGAAGAGGGACAGTATTTCTGCGACGAAAATAATACATTTTATTTTCCAGGCGGACAATTTCCTTGCACAGAAGGCTGCGACAAAATAAAAGATTGTTGCGGGGCATTAGATGAAGACTGTTGCACGGCTGAAAATTCCGACGACGCAGAATGCAAAGAAGGATTAAGTTGTAGCAAAGAGAAGAAATGTGCTGGAAATTTTACGGAAAATGTTGACGATGGCGGAGAAGATGAGATAATTAATGAAGAGGGATGTTTTGGTTTGAATGAATTAGAATGTAAACAGAAAGAATTAGAGGGAATTTGCGAGGTTGTGACAAAAAAAGAAATTATTTCGAAGAAAGGCTGTGAGAAATCCAGAGAGATAGAAGTTTTTGATTCCTGCAATGTTATAAATAATTCGATTCCAGTAATTAAAGTTTTTTTTGTTCAGTTTGGCAGCGAAGTTAAAAGTCCAGAAGAAATAACTGAGCTTATGGTGTACATAAAAAATGCTTTTGCAATATCCACAGAAAATATTGTAAACCTGGGCTTAACCTATGGCGGCTTCGTACCATTTCCCTTAGAAAGTTCTACTCGCGATTATTCTTCTGCGAAAGATCTCGGAGAGAATCCAGAGATTTTGCAGGAAGATTTGCCAAGAATTTGGTATTATTATTACGACCCTTCCAGCGGGGATTCTATTTACAGAGGCAGAAATTATTTCAGAGAAGATATACTTAATGCTTTAAATGCTTCAAATCTGAACAAGACAAAATATGATTTAGTTATAGTGTACACTGACGCACAGTTTGAGGGGATGGGGGCTTTTTATTACAGATCGTACGGGATACCATTAATTAGGTTAAATTCTATTGAGCTGGGAGGATGGAGGATTGCAAATGTTGGTTCTCATTATCAAAATAAACAAAGGACGAATACTTTTATTGCTGAAGAAACAGTGCACGAAACAGGACATTATATGAGCTTGCAGCATTCTTGTCTGAAATGTAATCAAGACATACTTTCAGAGAGTTGCTGTGATCAGTGCTTGTATAGAGATGATGTTATGAGCTATTGCAGAACTAGGCCGGTTGATAACAGTAAAAAAGTCAATTCATTTTGTGATTGTAATCTTAATTATATTAAAACAATTTTTATTCCTGGTTTTATGACCGGCAGATGGCCGGAGATTTATAATACTTCTTCTTCATGCGAGTTATATACCAAAGCGAGTGCATCACAACAAAAAGAGATTCAAGAGAAGCGCTGTCTCTTCGGGGAGATTTGTTCTTCCTGCGGCGGTGTTGGTGAAGAATGCTGTGAAGGAGAAGTTTGTAATGGCGAGAATAGATGCGATTTGCCTACGGGCAGATGCTTAGAATTTTAAGATTTATTATGCTCGCGTTCGTGCTTCGGATGCTCGTGTCCGATGGCTTTTCTTTCCCTGATTCTTTTTAGATGCTCGATTTTTTCCTTGTTGAATTTTTCCTGGCTCAAGCCGAGTGTTTTAATCAATTGCGCTGTGTGATACCCGCCGAGAAAATGGGGCATGATTATATAATTTGCTCCTTCTCCGTAAAGTTTTACTGCGTCGTCTAATTGGTGAGAAACGCCGATAAAGACAGCTTCTTTGTTTAATCTTCTTAATTGTTTCAGCAATAAAAGATTTGTTTCAAGCTCTGGAATTGTAGAGATAATCATTTTTACTTTTGAGAAATTTAATTCGTCGAGCAGTTCCAAGTCGCCGGCGTCGCCATACTGGCAGTCAACTCCTTTTTTTTCGAGATACTCGATTGTATTCGGATTGTAGTCGACTATTAGAGTTTTTTTGTTTATTTGCTTCAATGCTTTCAGCAAGTCATAACCAATTCTATTGTACCCGAATAAAATTATTTCGTATTGTTCTTTTCCGGAATGAAATGTTTCGTCTATTTGTTTTCCTTTTCTTTCAAATATTGTTAAAGGTTTGGAGAAAATAGAATAAAGTTTATTTGAATAGTTTATTGCGTAAGTTGAGCCTGCGATTGTTATTAATCCCGCAACTGTTATCAACGACAAAATTTCATTTGATAACGGCTCTAAATGTCCGAGTTTAATTCCTAAGAGCAGGATGACGAAAGAGAATTCGCTGATTTGCGCGAGGGACAAGCCGACAAGAAAACCTGTTCTTTTTGTGTAATTCATTATGCCCATAAAAATCATCATGATTAGCGGTTTGCCGACGAGAACCAGCAGAGAAATTATTGCGATTTGGGGGATGTATTTGGCGAGATTTACGAAAGTCATTTGAGAGCCGAGGATTACAAAAAATAAGAGAAGGAAGAAATCTCTTAATGGACGCATTCTGGAACTAATCTCGTATCTGTACGGCGACAGCGAGAGAGTTATTCCGGCCAAGAGCGCTCCGATTTCAATTGAGGAACTGAAATAGTAAAATGTGCTTGCAATGGCAAGACACCAGCCCAGCGAGAATAAGAGCAGGAGCTCCTGAGATTTGGCTGCGAATTTTGTCAAGTGCGGAAGAACAAAAATTCCGACGACAAACGTTCCGATAATTAACGCAGCGCCTTTTAGAAGATATTCCAATGTGTTCGTGCTGAGAGACAATGCTTGAACTGAAAGAGAAGAGATTATCAAGACTACCAAGATTGCAATCAAGTCCTGGACTATGAGAAAACCGACTGCGAGCTTTCCGTGGAGAGATTCTAGTTCTCCTTTGTCAGAAAATAATTTCATTACAATAACTGTGCTGCTGAACGCCACGGCAATTGCAACGTACGCAGATATAACTGACGAGAAATTGAAAAGGAGTTTTGATATTGCGAATCCTGCGGCGAAGGTTAGAATTATCTGTCCGAGCCCGCCGATTAGCGCGACTTTGCCGATGTTCTTTATTACCTTTGGATTTAGGTTCAAGCCGACCATAAACAAAAGAAGAGCTATGCCGAGAGTTGAGAGAGTGGAAATGTTTGATTCTGCGCCGATTAAGTTCAGAAAATAAGGGCTGACTAAAATTCCTGTCAGAATATATCCGATAATTATCGGCTGTTTTAGAAATTTTAGGATTAGCGAGATGATTAAAGCTATTGCTACAACAGCGCTCAATTCCAGAAAGAAATTTTCTATTACCATACTCTTTTGTTTTTTAGGGAGAAGTGATATTTAAAGTTTGAGGGAGCAAAATAATTTGGGATGCGGGCTTTTGGACTCATAATATCCTGATGGATAGGTTTAAATTAATTAATTGTTTGATTTGGGAATGTTAAAAAAGAGGCTACGATGTTAAAGCGGACGCATTTGGCTGTGGCGTTTGCGAATGGATTTTATTTTTTGCCGTATGTAAATAATAAGCTGGTTTTTTTTCCGGTTGTTCTTTTGTCGACGCTGCTTCCGGATATTGACAATGCGTTTTCTTCGGTCGGACGCCACAAAGTTTTCAGGCCGCTGCAGTGGGTTTTTACTCATAGAGGAATAATTCATAGCTACACTTTTGCGATGGTTTTGTCCCTGGTTCTTGCGTGTTTTTATCCTATTCTGGCATTTCCTTTTTTTCTAGGGTATTCTTTTCATTTATTTTTAGATTCATTTACTGTTCAGGGAATAGCGCCTTTTTGGCCGTTGAAAAAAAGAGCAGAGGGAAGAATTAATACTGGCGGGAGAGTTGAGAATGCGATTTTTTTCGTGATGCTGATTGTTGATGTTGCTCTGCTGGTTAAGATATTTTTCTAGTCTTTGTTGAAAATAAATTGGATTTCGGCGCGAATTGTCGTAACAGTGCGTAATTTGTTAGAAATTCACTTCGTGAATTTCGCGCGCCGAAATTAATTGTTTTTGATTTTTTCAACAAAGCCATTTTTCTAGAAAAATTTATAAGTCTCTTTTGATTTAATTTGAAATGGGAAAGATTTTTAAGATTTTACTTTTAGTTTTTCTGGTTATTCTTTTGGCTGCTGGTGTTGCGGGAATTTATTTTTATAATTATTATGTTTTTAAGACGATGAGAGTCTGCGTTTCTAACGAATCGAAAGATATTCAGTTAAATTGTACTTCTGATTTGGATTGCAGAACAAAGATTTTGGAAAATAATACGAAATTTGAGGAAATGATTGCAAATGCTCCTGTTTTTATGCAGGATAAAATGAGGGAAATTTTTGACAAATCGATTTTCTGTGAAGAAACTTGCAGGATAAAATCTGTTTATGGCGACGGTTTTGGAAAATCTATCGACGGCTGCAATACCGGAGATGAGGAAATTTTGATTGAGATTCATGGCAAAGAAGGTGTTGAAGCTTTGAAATTTGCTAAAGAGAATTCCGGCAAAAGTTAGCATTTATTTGTTTGAAATTAATTATTTTTAAATTTCGAGATAATAAAATCCGGCAATGCTCCGAGCTTAAGATATTTTAATTTTGTTTTTTTATCAAGATGATAAAATTCCCTGACTATTTTCCTGCAATTTTTTGAACCGCATTTGCAGACCATTGAAAATTCCTCGTCGTTAGGAATGTTCCAATTTTCTTCCCAAGAGGTTGTTGAGTAATCGAATGTTATCTCTTCTCCTTTTTTTATGTCTTTGATTGCGAACAGTTCGTTTTTGCCTTTTATTCCGGCGTTTGGATTGCAGGAATGGTTAAAATAAAGGTAAGGTTCTTCTATGTCTATGTACTTTCTTTTTCCTATTTGCAGAGGATCGTTAATTCTTTCTTTGCCCGACAGGACTTCCTTTCTCATCTGAGGTATGTTTTTTTCTTCTCCTTTCAAGAAGCAGATTGTTTCTCCTTTTTTTATTTTTTCTGACGCAAAGATTCCTCTATTATCGATGCCTGATTTTTTCACCGTAATTTTTTCTTTCATTTTTTTGATTTGCAATAGCCCTACCAGGATTCGAACCTGGGTTACGGGAGCCAGAGTCCCGTGTCCTTGACCGCTAGACTATAGGGCTTTTCTCAGACACTATAGTCTTTTGAGGCGTTAGCCGATTGAGACTATAGGGCTTTTCGTTGGCGCTAGAGATAATTGTTTAAAATGATTTTCTCTTTTAAATGTTGCTAAATAACTTTTTTAGATAGTATTTTAAATTCTTCTTCATTTACGACTGAATGGGATTGCTGTTAAAAACTTTTAAAAAATTGAGGGAGTTGCCGGAAGAGGAATTAAAGAAAATACCTAAAATTCACCTGCATCTGAAGTATCCTAAATTTTTGATGCTTGTTTTGATATCTTTACTTTCTTATTTTATTTTCAAAGATCCTTTGGTTGCAGCTGAAATATCTAAACTTCAGTCTTTTAGTTATTTTGGGGTTTTTATTTCTGGAATGTTTTTTGCGTTTGGTTTTTCGGCGCCTCTCGCTATTGGATTTTTAATTGTGTCCAATCCACAAAATCTTCTTTTGGCTGCGTTTGCCGGGGGCGCTGGCGCGCTTATATCAGACATGCTGATTTTTAAGTTCATAAAAGTTTCATTTATGGATGAATTTGAAAAACTCGAGAAAACTAAAATAGTCAGGGAAAGTGTTTTTATGATTAAAACTCATTTTAGAAAAAGAGTAGTTCATTACATTCTTTACGCATTTGCAGGAATTCTTATAGCTACTCCATTGCCTGATCAGATTGGGATTATTCTGCTTGCAGGACTTACAAGCGTTAAGCCGAAATTTTTGGCTGTGATGAGTTTTGTGATTCATACTTCAGCGATTTATTTGATTCTTTTAGCGAGCAGTTCTTTGTAATCGTTAAAAAATATTTTTACGCGATGCAATTGGACTCGCCTGTTTTTATTGGCAAGTCTTATCTGTAAAATTCACTCTGTTTCGGCACGCAATTGGATTTTGCTTCGCAAAATCTTTTCTGTAAAATTCGCTCCGCGAATTTGGCGTGCCGATGCGAATTTGCATCGCGTAAATAGTTAAATTTATAATCTTTAAATTGTTTAATTTGGCATGGCAGGAAAACAAATCGGAATAATTTCCAATTATTTTGAACATGTAAAAGCTGCTGCTATAAAACTGACTGCGCCTTTGAAAGTCGGCGACACGATTCGGATTACCGGTGGAGAAAACGAATTTGAGCAGACAGTTGAAAGCATGCAGATAAACCGCGAGGAAGTAGAGAGCGGAAAGAAAGGAGATGAGATTGGAATTATTGTTGACGAGAGAGTAAGGAAAGGATATAAGGTTTTCAAGATATAACTTCCTATTTTGCAAAGGATTTTAAAGTGATTTCTATAAAGTTATTTAGAGACTTGCGGATAGATTGCTCCCATAGTCTAAGGTAGATTTAAGAAATCTCCTATGATATTGTAGGCAATCAGAAGCTCCTATAGTCTAAATTGGATTAGTAAATCCTCAAAAGACTATAGGCGCGAGAAGGAAAGAAGCTCCTATAGTCTAGTGGTCAAGGACGTCGCCCTCTCGACTGCCGAGATTTAAGTCGTTGAGATGATAATCTCTGCTCATCTTTGAGCAGGCACTTTGTTTAGCGCCTTGAGAATTTCTCAGGCACGGAGAACGGCGGAAACCCGAGTTCGAACCTCGGTAGGAGCATTTTCTTTTTTAGAAGCAAAGATTTTTATAGAATATAATATTGTATAATTAATGGCAATTGGATTTATCATCGCGTTGGTAGTTATGGCGGCAGTTGTGCTTTATCTTTTCCAGGCGCGGAGATGGCACGGACCGTTCATTAATTTTTTAATTGTAGTCTTGATAATTGCGCTTATTTTTTCCTTGGTTTTTGTTTACCTGCAGACTCCTGTTGATTTTTCTTCGCCGCAGGGATTTATGAAATTTACTCAGGCTTATTTCAGCTGGTGGGGTTCGCTTGTGAAAAATACCGGCGGAATAGTTGGGTACGCGGTTAATCAAAATTGGGGCGTGAACAACACAGCTCCGACGGAGTAAAATGAAACTCTGGATGATTTTAGTCAAGTTTTTGTTTATTGGGGGATTGTTCTTAGTCAGCAATCACAATCTTTATTTGAATGACGACGCTGATTTGGATAAATTTTTTGAGTTGTATACTAGTTGGCTGAGCCAGTTGTACAGCCAGACAGGTGAAATTGTCGGATATGTAACGAATTCTGAATGGCTGCCAGGGCATGAGAGTATTGGGGCTGTTGAAAGTCTTGGCGTGGGGTAAGTTTTTATATGCTTGGGATGATTTGTTGTGATAGTCGCCTCTATAGCTCAGCGGTAGAGTACTACCTTGGTAGAAAGATTGAAAATTTATTCCAAAAAGGTAGGGGTCCCGAGTTCAAGTCTCGGTAGAGGCTTTTACTTCGTAAAAGCCAATCGAACGCCGCAGTAGCGTCATTCGAGAGGGCTTACTCGCTACATTTATATTTTGATGTGCAGGGGGAAGATTTATAAACGATTGTGCGTTAAAGATAACTGTTAAAGATTACCTTTAAAACTGAGCATTAATGCACTATGGGGAAAACGAAAAAAGAGCTGGTAGCAGAACTTCTTAAGAAAAATACAGACGGGCTTACAATAGTGGAAATATCAAAAGAATTGGAGATTTCTAGGAATACTGTTGCAGTTGCTCTTGCAGAATTAAAGGGCGCGGAAATGATAAGGGTCAGGCCTGTCGGCAAGGCGAAATTAAATTATTGGGGAGGAAATAAACGATGAGAGCAGATTATTTTATTATTACTTTAATCTTGGGAATTTTATTTATTAGTTTTGCCTCCGCGGCATGCACAGTTACTTTTGACAAAAGTTCATATTTTCCTTCTGAAACAGTCACTGCCTCCCTTTCTTGTTCTGGAAACGATGAGAAAAATCAGGCATACACTTTAAACTGGACATTTAACGGAACAACTCAACTAGAATTAGATACGGGAACAACTCCTCCTACTGTAAGCACTCTTTTTTATGCTACTTATATTTTAAACTCAAGTTATGCGGGAACAATAAACGCCACGCTTTCTGGAACAAATCTTGAGGGAAATGACGGTGCGAATGTCTCCGGCACAAGCGCGAAAGTTTTAACAATAACTGACTTGAGTTTTAGTTCCTCAGCATTCATAGGAAGTCTTTTTGCAGTAGATTTTAAAGTTACAAATAATCAAGGAAAATCCATTTCGAACGCGCAATGCAAGGTGTACGGAACAGACAACACTGACGCCCCTTTACAAATGGGTGGGACGACTTTAACTTATAACGGCTTGGGCTCCACAGCTGAAGTTTTGGACTCAATCTTTACAGAGGGGAATCAATACTTATGCAAAATCAGGTGTTTTTGCGGAATAGCCAACACTTCTTCTTCATGCGTAGACGAGGATGGAAATCAGGTTTTTTCAAGCGCGGGTTCAACATCTGTCCCGTTCACGCTAAACACCTGGCTAACATCCAGCACGTTAGTTGATCAAACAGAGTATACTGAAAAAGAAGAAATTGTTATTTGCGCTAACCTGACTAATTCAAATTATACGAGCAGGGTTCCTGTTGAAATATATCATCAAGTCAGATGTTCTTCGGGGATTGATAATAACAACGATTTAGACAGAGTGCTGGTAATCTCCGACGGAGATACTCCCGACAGAAGAGGAATAAGCGCAGGAACAACTCAAATGCAATGCAAGAGGTTTGTTGTTCCAGAACCAAGGTATTTGCAAGGAAAATCTTCCCAATGCTATGCTTCAACAGAAGTATGGGTTTTGAACAGCCAAAATGAAAAAATTGTAAGATATTTAACAACTTCGCCTGCTTTTAATATAACTATAAGCAGTTTGCAGCTGCAGCCGGATTGGGAAAGAATTGCAGATTACCAATGGAATAGTATAATTAATTTAACTGGCGACACTTATCATAACTGGAACGGAACAGGGATAGCAAATATTGATTTAAGACTAGACAAAGTCGCTTCTTACATCAGGTCTTACGAACAAGATGTCTTGCCAGAAGTAGAATTTAATAATTTCCTTTTGTCTGATTATATAAAGAACTGGACAACGTCTTATTGCAACGGGACAACGGTAAATTCCGCATTGGAAATAAACGAGGACGGAAATGCAGAATTAGAATTAAGAGATGTTGGAATTTCAAACTCTGGATCAAATTGTTACAATGTTACTTTGAATATAAACTCTTTTGAAGAAAGAAGCACGGAAGCATTGGAAGAATTTAACAGCTCGCTTGGAAGAAGCGCGACTGCCTTGGAAGGAATTGAAAATAAAACCGGAACGTTCCATCTTGATGTGGCGTGTCCGTCGACGAGCACGATAGGAGGAGACATGAGCTGCGTTATTACAGCTTACATAGAAGATTTCCAAACGGTTCAGAAAGAAGTTGATTTTACCTGCCATATTTCCGACGGAACCAGCCAGTATAGCTCTACGAATTTCAACCAAATGATTACCAAAAGCGCGGTGTCATTGCCAAAAACTTTTTTAGTTCCTTCAACATTTACCGACGGAACGCAATATGTTTTGCAATGCTACGCAGACTATTATAATTTGGGGAGCAGAAGGGACAGCTTTTATGATACTTTTATTGCTGCGGCGTCTGCTGGCGGAGGGGGCTCTGCAAGCGGCGCCGGCGGAAACAAAACAGCTGGAAGAGCGCCAATTACCGGCGGAGCTGTTGACGAGGGCAAGGGAATATTCTCTTCTCCACCAATTGAATATCTCTCTGAAAACAAATGGTGGTTTGTATTTGTCATAGGAGTTTTAGCACTGTTAATTTTAGTTGTTTTAATTAGAAATAAAAAATACGTTTATTCAACTCATAAAACAAACTGGAATTCGGTTTTGAAAAACGCAGTTATTTTCTTAACGGCAATTGTTGCCATATTAGGAATTTGTGCTGGAGGATACTATGCTTATAATTCGTTGCAGAAAATTAACAAGGAAATTCAACAATCTCCTGAAGAAACTGTTCCTTCTGTTATGGCGAAGAGTTATTCGCTAATTCAAGATAATTTATTTAGAGGAATTATTCTTACGGCATTTATTATTTTGATGATTGTTATTTTATTTAAAGTATTTAATATTCGGGGAGAGATAAGATTTGGATGCGAAGGTTTGAAGTATAACGGAGACAGAAGATCAGAAAGACTGCATAACAAACTAAATAGACTTGCTTTGAAAAATGAGATTGAGAGGGAAAAAGAGAAACTCGGCAATATTTCTAAAACGCGGAAAATTTCCGCGGAGGAGTTTAATAGAATTTTGGGAAGGTTTGAGAATAGAGTTACTTAAAGATTTTAGAGTGCCGAGGGACATGCGAGAAGGCGAAGACTTGCATGCCCCTCTGTCATCCGAGAAAAAGAGACAATGATTACATTGTCACGTTTTCCGAACAAGTCGAAAAAGAGACAATGAAAAGAGACAATGATGGGAACGCGGGAAAAGAGGGAAACCGCGTTCCCTTAGAGACTATAATCTGATTGAATGGAGAGACTATGATAATTTATTTTCTGGCGGCGGCAAATCCATAATTTTATTTGTTGGCGTTCTAGCAACACGACATTTTTTGCAACGGCACAAACCGCAGCAGCAACAGCATTTTTTGTTTTTCATTTTTAACCTCGTTATTTTATTAATTAATCTAAGAAAAAGGGTTATTAAGCACTTGTTAAAGAAAACTCAATAGAACAAATAAAGAGAGATTTTTCATAAGGTTTAAAAGGGAAATATTTGCCGGCGTGCCGACCAATTCAAAAAAGAAATTCAAAAAGAGAAAATAAAAAACAAGAAAATAAGAGAATAAAAAAGAAAAATAAGTGTTTATCTTTTGCTTGTTTCAAAAACAGCTTTTATTGCCACAACCAATGCTGCTGCGCTAACAAGTGCAATTAAGTTCACAAGGATAGCACTGATGTAAGTACTAATCGACCCCAATACTGAAAGAGCGCCGATACTTGCAATTCCGCCGACCAACAATGCTATTGATGCAATTAAAAACTTGGTAGATTCTTTTTCAGTTACATTAAGGAATCCAACTACTAATCCTAGTACGAAGATTACTAATGCCATTAGTGTTCCGTATCCTGATATAAATCCTGCAAGCACTGCTAGTAACAAGCCGATTAAAAAAGCCCATTTTCCTAAATTGTTTTCCATTCTCACCTCCTTTTTGTTTTTCTTTTAAAAATTTAAACAGAAAGATTTTACCAATCCTTCTTTGTTTATACAGCAAATTAAGATATTTAAGTCTTTTTGTTTAGCTAGTTGAATTATTAGTTATCAGGAAAGATTTAATAATTTGATTTTTTATTTTATAATGTGAAACTTAAAAATTTTTTTCAGCCAAGATGGTATGTCTATTCAATATTAATTGCGATTTCAATTATTGAGTTTTTCTTTTTACTTCCAGGTACTTTTGGCAGATGGGGCGGGGGAGGATGTCTTACTTGTAAAAATACCGGTCCGCTAATTTTTTCGTATGACTGGTTTGTGCTTATTGGAATGTTTTTAATTCCGATTGTTTTAATTTACATTCTTATTTCTGTAATTGTTTTAATCGTCGATAAAATTAAGAAATAGTTTATTGATTTTTAGCAGAGTTTTCGCCCTGCCATTCTTCAACGTCTGCTAATTCGATTTCGTTTGTTGTCTCTTCAATAAAAGAATCAGAGTCAATTGGAATTGAATCGTTTAAAACCGGAATGTCTGAGTTATCTTCGGGTTCTGAAGTTTCGTATTCTGATTCTATTTTAGGAGTTTGTTCTGTTTCGAATCTTTCTGGTTCGTCGTTTTCCAATGCCTGCAAAATTAGATTTTCCATATCCTGATCATTTATTACTTCTTCGTGTTTTGCTGATGCCTGCGTTTGATTAAAAAAAGATTTTTTTTGAGCAGGTTCAATTGATTCTGTTTCATTTTTTTCGGGAGGTTCTAGCGACTGTTTAGCTGACTGGATGAATTCCTGCGCTTGTTCTTTTTCTATGTTGTATACAATTTCGCTTATTTCACGGGCTGCGTCTGCGTTCACAGAGATTGAACTGATTCCTTCTCTGGCTAGAATCCTCGCCATCTCCGGACGCGAGCCTGCCTGCCCGCAAATGCTCGTTTCAACATTATATTTTTTACAAACCCGGATAACGTGCTGAATTGAACGGACAACTGCGGGATGGGTCTCATCGAATATTCCTGCGACTTCGTCGTTGTTTCTGTCGATAGCTAAAGTGAATTGCGTCAAGTCGTTGGTGCCGAATGAAATGAAATCGATTCCTTCCTGGCAAAGCTCTTCAATTATCTGGACAGCTGCCGGTGTTTCAACCATAACTCCGATTTTAATATTCGACGGTATTCCTATTTCATCAGCTATTTTTTTTGTTTCTTTTATTTCCTGGACGCTGATTACAAGAGGAATCATTAATCCTATTTTTTTGTTTGGGAAGAACTCGGCAACTTCTTTCACGGCTGTTAATTCTGCTTTTAGAATTTCGGGATGCTTTAGGCTAAATCTGATTGCGTGATTTCCCATCATAGGGTTTGATTCGTCATCTTTTGGAGCGCCTTCGAGATTTGAATACTCGTCTGTTCTTATGTCTGAAGAACGCACCCAAATTTCTTCAAAGGGTTCTGCAATTTTTTTAAGATTTGAAGAAAGCAATTTAACATATTCTTTCATGTCTCCTTTTTTGACAAAATAAAACGGATGTTTTCCGCCGATTGCTATAATTCCTTCAAGTCTTGTCAAGCCGATGCTTTTCACTTCTGATTTTGATGCTCTTAACGCGCCTTCAGGCAAGTCCGCGATAACTTTAATTTTTATTTTTGTTCCGTGAATTATCGGGAGGACTTCTTTCAGTTTAGTTTTTCCTTTTCCTTCATAAACTTTTCCGACGTTGCCGTCGATAGTTACAATCTGCCCGTCTTTTAGAATTTTTGTTGCTTCGTCTGTTCCGACGACTGCAGGAATTCCCATTTCCCTGCTCACGATTGCTGCGTGGGAAGTGATTCCGCCTTCGTCTGTAATTATTGCCGCGGATTTTTGCATTGCGACCACCATATCTGGATTTGTCATTTCTGTGACTAGAACATCTCCGTTCTGGATTTTTTCTAAATCTTTCATTTCTCTGACAATTTTAACTGGGCCGGATGAAACTCCCGGCGAAGCTGCCAAGCCGGAAAGAATTGGCTCGCCCTCGACGGTTTCTGTTGATTCCTTGAATTTTGTTGTAATTGGCCTTGATTGAACAATATAAATTCCACCAGCGTCAATCGCAAATTCGATGTCCTGCGGTTTTTTGTAGTGCTCTTCCAGTTTTTGCGCAAGCTGCGCCAAAGTTTTAATTTCGTAGCTGCTTAAAACCTGTTGATTGCTTCTTTCTGGAGTTAGCTTGATTGTTTCATTTTTTCCTTCTTCATTTTTTACAATTGCAATTTTTTTATTTGCGATTTTTGTTTCAAGTATTTTGAAGTTTTCCAAATCTTCTGAAACTACGTGGTGGTCTGGCTTAATCTGCCCGGAAACAATTCCTTCGCCGAGCCCCCAAACCGCCTCGATTATTATGTGGTCTGCTTTTGTCGTCGGGTTTTGCGAGAACATGACGCCGGATTTTACAGAGTTCACCATTTTTTGGATAACGACAGCGAGCAAAGAGTTTTCGTGGGCAAATCCTTTTTTTGTCCTGTAATAAGTTGCTCTTGGCGTGAAGAGTGAAGACATGCATTTTTTTACTTTTTCCAGTAATTCTTTGTTTCCTCTGACATTCAAAAAAGATTCCTGCTGTCCTGCGAAAGATGCGTCTGCCAAATCTTCTGTTGTTGCGCTGGAACGGACAGCCACGAACGGCGCCTCATCTTTTTCTAAAAGATTATTTGCAGTATCTTTTTGCGGCTCGCTTAAAATTTCGTATGCTTCCAAGATTTGCGTTTCTATTTCTTGCGGCAAAGACTGGGACTCTATTGTTCTTCTTATTTCTTTAGTTGCTTCGTTTAGCTCTGCTGTGTTTTCCTCGTCGAGGTTTGCCAAAATTTCTTTGATTCTCGCGCTTATTCCTGTTTTTTCTATGAAGTGCTGATAAGCCTGCGCTGTTATGACAAAACCTGGTGGAACAGGAACATTTAGATTGTACATTTCTGCCAACGAGGCGCCTTTCCCGCCTGCTATTGCTATGTCTTTATTTGATAATTCAGAAAACCATTTGACAAATTGGGCTTCCTCTTTTTTTAGCATGGGAAGAAAAGATTAGGGAAGTTAATAAAGATTACGATAGAATTATCCTAGTTTTTCAAAAACGATTTTCGTCCTGCAGGGAATTTTTGATTTTGTTTTGTTTAATGCGTTTCTCGCGGATTTGACTGCTTTTTCATTTGCGCAGGAGATAAAAAAAAGCTCCTTGTTTTTTGGGACGATAGCTGCCCTGCCGATTGCAACGCCGAAAGAATGCTTCATACCTGACGACAAACGGTCTGCCCCTGCGCCTGCTGCTGTTTTGTTTTCTCTTAAAATATGGTGGGGATAGACTTTTATGTTGAAGGCGTATTCTCCCGGAACTTCTGTTTCCAAAATCTTAAAAATTTGCTGCCTGCAAGATTCTAAAGCGTTGTCTCTCATCTGGACTTTTTCAATCGCAATTAATTTGACGACGAGAGGGTGTTTTTTTTGATTGTAAGCAGCCTGATTGCCCATGCTGAATTTTACGATTTTGCTCGGCGGGACTGTCTTGATGTAAGCTCTGTTTTTTCTGGCTGATTTTCTAGTATACGGGCGGACGATTTTCTTGGAATATGCGGATGCTTTTCTTAGTGCTGCCATTATAATGTCTCCAAACAAAGGTCAAGAAGTGTTGTTCTTTTTGGACAGTCTGGTTTTACTCTACTGCACAAGTTTTCTCTTTGGTCTAGCAAGTCTTTATTGGTTTTTCCGTCAAGACATTTTCTTGTGTAAGGACATCTTTTGTCGTCGTAAAACTCGCATCTGTTTTCGTATTTATTCATTTTATTTTACCTCCACGTCTGTTGCGACTGCTTGTCCCGGCAAACCCTTTTCAAAAATCGCTCTTACTAATCCCTTGTTCCCGTGAGCTGCCGCGATTTTTCCCTTAATTTCTTTGCCTGCGCTGGATTTCCAAATAACTTCTTTTCCGGATAATTTTTTCGCTTCTTCTCTGCTTGTCAAGCCGAGGTCAATCAAGAAATGCTTCTCGTGTATTTGATGACGTCCGCGCCTGAATTGAACTATTATTCCTTCCATAATTCTTTCTGGAAATGTGGGTTTTTAAAAGTTAGGGTTTACTGACTTTGTCAGTTAAAGGGACTTGGTAAATTTTGTTTTAAGGTTATGTGACAGCGTATCGCAGATAATTATCTTGGATTCGATTAATCGTCGGTATTTTTTATTTCGATTACATGATTACTGTGCTATAGATATTTTACGTATATTTTGGTAAGTTTGCAGTATCTGTTCTTGTCAGCAGCCGTTTAGAGTTGTTGTTATTGTTCCAATTCTCCCTGCTGAGTATGAGCAAGTTTCACCTGCCCAGGTAAATGTTTTTCCATTCTTTGTTAGCAAACCCCCGTCAGAATTTGGAGATATGCTGCACATTTGTTCTGGTGTTGGATCTGTCGTTGTTCCGCTTGTAACCCATAAATCGCTGCCTTGCATTATAGGAGCAAAAAACGACATGGTTGGATTGTTAGGATTTGCAGGGTTAATTGATATATCAATTCGAACTGCACCTTCATAATAATAGAAATCGAGAGCGCCCCCCGGAAGCTTAGGCACTATCCAGGTTCCTCCAGAGGAGGGAAATAGTTCAGTGCAGCTAGGACTTGCGTCTCTCACGAATGTTACAGTTATGGAATTCACGTTTGCTAAATTGCATACTTGGCAAGCGCCCCAGCCCGCTATTGTGCAGGTTTGTTGGCCTATGCATCCTACTGACGGGGTGCAGGGTTGAGTAGTTATTCCTTCATTTATTTGAGTGTCGCAGTCGTTGTCGACTCCGTCGCAAATTTCTATTGCTCCTGGATGAATACTAATATCATTATCATTGCAATCTAATGAGTTAGAAACATATCCTGGAGGGGCAGAGCAAGATTGTATTGCGCTAATTAAATTTCCGAAAGTGTCGTCATCAGAATCCTGATAAAATGTTGATGTTAATCCTTCATCTACTGAACTGTCGCAGTCATTGTCGAGTCCGTCGCAGACTTCTGATTCGCAAGTCTCTCCATTTTGGGTTAACTCTGAGCCGGAAATTCTGTAGGTTATTTTTGGAAGATTTGACACAACTTGCTTGTTCTGGTCGTTGATTATCGTCGGGTAAATAAGCACTGTGGTGACTTTTTCTAAATTATAGTCTCCTTCATTTTGAATTAGCTCTATATTTATTGTTTCTAATTCTGCGATATTTTCATTTTTGTATTTTTCAACAACTTCTGTTTCTCCGTCGATATTTTTTAGGACAATTACAATACCTGGAACCTCGGTGCCGCCTGAATTTCTTTTTAGATTGAACGAAATTTGTCCAGGGTTATTTTCTTGGTCTATTATTACGGAATTGGGCACGAGCGAGAATTTTAATTTGATAAACTCGTATTCTGTTTTGACTTCGGTATTTGTTTCGGCAATTCTTGAATTATATACTGCCCAAATGATTATTACCACGCTGAGTACAAGAAGGACTAGAAGAACAGTTGCGATTAAGTTGCTTAGCCCTCTCTTTTTCATCTCGTTCCCAAGAAATCTTATTTAATAAATCTTTATACCACTTGCCAATACGCCCGAGTTAAAACGCACTGCGCGGGTGGCATCTCGGAGATATATTCATAAGCTCCGATGTCATAACCTTCCCCCTGTGGTCGAAGAGTTCCATCAATATCTAAAAATGGCGATGGCAAACTTATTCCAATTAAATCTCCTGCGTCGATTGCTGGACTTCCTAATTTTAAATGATAATCATTGTTTGCTTCATTCTCAAAAAAGGGATCCGCTGATATGCTATGCACTTCCTGAGCAGGATTTGCTTGTTTGAATTGACTTAACGTATCATACCAGCCATTCCAGGAGATCACACTGTTGTGATACAAATTATAATCTGAAGTAATTACAGCCCCCATGGGACTTAAACCCAAACCAACAAAGTTATCTGTAACAATATTGTCTCTTAAATTAACATTTCCAGTGATTTGCCCGCAATTTGGACCAATCAAAATAGCTTGGTACATCCCAGATACAGTATTGCTATGAACATTTAGGTTGTTTGTAATGCCGCAATAAGGCGCTTGCATAATCACAAATATTCCTTTAGCATCAAAAGTAAAATCCTTTTTGTAAATAAGATTGCCTGCAATTTCAACGTTGTAAAAATTGTGAGTATTTCCCGTGTCACTCACTAGATAAATATGCTGGGTTGCATCATAAAATTCATTATTCAAAATTTTAAGCCCATTTATTCCCTCCTGAAGTTGTAAACTGTCCGCATGCCAGGGGCCAAAATTATAGGGTGCTGGATTAGTATGGTCGTGAATCTTATTGTCTTCAATAATCCAGTTATCCCCGTCCCCTCCCTTAATTCCATCAATTATGTTATCATGAATATTATTATTAATAATTCTAAGATTTAGTATGCTATCCCCTAAAATAATAATTCCATTCTGAAGATTATGATAAACTTCATTATTCTCGATTAGTGTATCATCTGAATTTCTTAAGTCAATTCCTCCTTGATCAGCTGCGTGTCCCCATCCGCTTTCTTGATTGATATCCGGATAAAGATAGGTGTTGTCATGAATATAATTATTAACGACTTCACTTCCAGTATATCCGCCAATAGTCACGCCAGAATTATATCCCTTGCTTATATCAAGCCCTTCAATCCGAATATAATCTTTGGAAATTACAACTGAATTTCGCGTGTTCTCTCCATCAATTTTTACTTGACATCCATACTTAGTTCCATCGGCATTGGTCTTGCATTCCTCTCCAGGATAAGCTTTGTAAGTTATCTTTGCATTAACTGTTCCAGATCTTGCAGAAGCAAGCGTTTCATAATAAGTCCCTTCTTTCAAACAGACAACATCTCCTGGCTGTGCAGAGCCTACTCCTGTTCCCGAGGCTGTTGCCAAACTGCAAGGATTCACTTCCGTACATGAAGTTCCGACGCCAATTGTAGAGACATATTTTGTGCAATTTTCAATAGCACTTACACAACCCAAGCTTGCAAATAAGAATATCAAACTAAAAAATAATCCTCCTTTCTTTTTCATTTCATCTCAAAGAAAATCTAATTAATAAATCTTCTTGTATTTCTTTAAAGAAACCTAGAAAGAAATCTCAAAATCGCCAATTTCTCTTTTCAATACTGAGAAAACCTCTGAAGAAATAGAACCTTTCAAATCTTTCTTTGTTTCTTTCATTGCTTTTTCAAGCTCTTCCTTATTTGAATTTGTTAATTTGCCGTCGTGGATTTTGCTGATTTTTCCGTTTTGCTGGACTAAGAAAGCTCCGCCATTTACCAGAACTAATTCTGCTTTTCCTTCTTTGAGGCTTATCTGCAGGACGTCTTTCTCGACGCCGACTAAATCCTTTCTCTGCGCAAACTCTGTCAAAGCGTTTGTCAATTCTCCTGCATCGCGGATAATTCTCTGCATTTCGCTTTGAGTTATTGCTTTTTTCTTTTTCAATCCTGAAATTTCTCTCGCAATCGGAAGCATTCTTTCGACAATTTTTCCTTTCTTAACCATTTCCTTGTCAAGAGATTTTATCAATTCGTCGGGAGATTTATCACCCAGATTTTGTTTCATCAGCTTAAATGTTTCGTCCTGAATTTTCTCTGCCTGATGCAGATTCATTCTTTGCTCTAATTTAGTCCTCAGCTTTTTCATCTTTTCTGTAAATTCCTTTGATTCTTTCAGCAAGTCGTCAATTTCTTTTCCGGAAATTTCTTTTAATTTTCCGTGCTCGTAATCTTTGTAATATTTAACGACTTTTTCCAAAGTTTTCAATTCTTTTTCGTCCATAACTTTTTCTTTTTTGACTAAAACTTCTCGGACTTCCTGCACAATTGTTTTTGGGACTGGCGGGCCGAAATAAATGTCAACCATTGCGTCCATCATTCTTCTTTTTATTATTTCTTCTGTTCTGTCTCCTTCTTTCATGTACAAATCAATTGCTTCCGGGGAGGGCTTGATTTTTCCCATCTGCAAAAGTCTTTTCCACGGCGTGAATGTTCCCCTGTCATAAAGCGGAATTCCGTCTCGGATGAAAGTAAAACCGACTGGCTCTGCGTCTTTAACTCTCTGCCAGAAATCTGTCAAAAGCCAGACCTGAACATTAAGAATATTTTTTACGCCTGCCAGAGCTGTTGCTTCTTTTATGAAATCGTAGGTAATTCTTCTTCTTAATTTTTCTAAGAGTTCAACTCTCGACATTCTTTTTACGTCTGTGTCGTCGATTATTACGATTGTGTCGACGTCTGAAGTTTTACTTGCAGTTCCTCTTACTAGCGAGCCGCCTATCGCGTAAGTTGCGACGTACTGCGTTCTTCCTGTATTCAGCCAGTTTAATGTCAGGTTTTTGTGGATGGATGCAACTCTTAATGAGCCCAAAAATCCGTCGTCATAAAGCGGGAAACTTGCAGCGATTGCGTCGATAAATTCGAACTTTGAATCCAATCCGTAATTCCAGACATCAACTTCAGAGGATTTGATATGAACCCACAAATTTTCTTTTGTTTCTTTTACTATCTCGACGACATCTGTTTTTATCTTGTTCAAGTCCTTGTATTTTTCTTCAGGAATTATCATCATTATATGCAGAGGTTTTGAATCAATTACTTCTTTAGGCAGGCCTTCGTCTTCTTCAAAAAACTGGAATGAATTTGCAGGCAAAACTCCCAGCGCTTTTGTGAACGAGAATTTCTTGCAGATTTTTTTTGAAAATTCCGCCAGCTTCTTTTTTAATTTTTCAAAATCTTCTTTTTTTTGATCCTTATCCGGCTTAGGAAGAGAGGATGGGCTAGATGGGGTGTATTTCATTGCGCTGGATAAATTGTCCGCTAGTGATTTTGGTTTTTCTTCTGACATGTATATTGAAAAAAAGTAGGTTTTATAAAGGTGCTGGTTTTGCGAGATTTATGAGAACCATAAGAGCAGACTTGCATAATCACTTGAGAACAAGCAGCAGAATGGACGGGCTGTTTAATCCCGCGATTGACAGGGCTGCTGAGAGGTTGGGGAGCGGAGGGATTTTTGGACTTGTGAACTTTTCCGACCACAGATATGAGGACTTTGCTGGACAGAGAGGATACGAAAGAGAAAATTTTGGGAATGCTGTTTATGTTCCTGAAAAAGATATTTTGGTTGTGAAAGGGCAGGAAGTTCCGACGGCAAAAGGACATTTGCTTGTTTTAGGTTTGGAAGAAGACAACCATTTGAAAGAGGGAAGGCCTGTTTTGGATTCGATTAAAGAAGCGAAAGACGCGAATGGAATTATTGTTGCAGATCATCCTTTCGGCAAGGAAGGACTCGGGCATTTTTTTGTCGACGAATACAATTCTCATCGAGATTATTTTGGTTTATTAAATGGCTGGGAAGTTTTTAATGGCGAAGCTGCCTTGTGGTTTCCTGGCTTGACTCCGAAAAACGCAAACAATGCGGCGCATGATATTTATGAGTCATACCGGCTTGAAGTAAAAGGCATTGCAGCTGTTACAAGCAGTGACGGACATTCCCTGCGCGAATTAGGAACAAGCTATATGCCTTTGGAAACATCTGATGACTATGATAATATAAAATCTTCGAATGAGATATCTTCTGTACTGCGCAACTGCCTGGGTTCAACAAAATTTTCAGGATTTTTTGGAAGGAAGAACGATTCTAAACTGGGTGCGCTGGCTCATCTCGCTGATTTGGCTGTTCTTTCCGGCTTGAGCAAGATTGGGATAAAAATATAAACCTATTTTTGAGACTATTCATATAAAATTCTCTTCTGCATTTTTTTCTCTGAGAAAGTTTTAGGAACGTAAATTTTCTTTTTTGTTCTGGGGTTCATTTCAGTATAATACATGCAGGTTGAAACAGTCATTGGCGTCGGAGTAAATATCTGGATCTTCTCGGCGTTTTTAATTTTTTTCATGTAGCTTTTCAGCTCTTCTGCTTCTTTCATAGAACTTCCCGGATGCGCTGCCATAAAATAGAAACTTAAATCTCCGCAATCAAGTTTTCTGAATTTTCTGATAAATTCATCGAGGTTTCCTCCAGATTTGTTCATTAATTTCAAAATTTCTGAATTAACATGCTCGGGAGCAATTTTTAACCTTCCTGAAATGTGATGTTTTAATTCTTTCAGATATTCGTCGTTAGCAAGTTCGTATCTTATTCCGCTTCTTATAAAAATCTTTTTTATTCCTTTAACTTTAGGTGTATAATTCGTTTTGTTTCGGCACGCAATTGGATTTTGCTTCGCAAAATCTTTTCTGTAAAATTCGCTCCGCGAATTTGGCGTGCCGAAGTTAATCTTTCTCGCTTTTTTTAAAAGTTCAATAAGTTTTTTATTGCTTCTGTCAAGTTTTTTGCATTCAAGACAGTTGTTTTTGCAGACGTATCTGGCTGGGCAGTCCATTCCGTACATATTTGCAGACGGGCCGCCGAAATCGTCGATGTTTCCCTTAAAATTCGGCAGAGAGGTTATATATTTTAGTTCTCTCAAAATAGAATCTTCGCTTCTTGAAATTATTTTGTCTCCTGAAGTCAGTCTTAGAGAACAGAAATTACAATTTCCTATACATCCTCGGTGCGTAACGACGCTGAATTCAAAACCTTTCATTTCTTTCAGGTTAATTTTTCTGCTAAACGGAAGCTCGTAGTATTTATCCAAATCTTCGGATTTATATTCGGGAAACATATACTGGAGAATGTAAAAGTTCCCTGTTTTTTGCGCAAGGTTTTCTTGATTAGAAAACATATTTTGCATATCGCAGAATTTTTCTTTTGATTCGAGAACTTCTTCGTGGGACGGGAGTATTTTTGGTATATAATCTATTTCGTTTTCGGCACGCAATTGGACGCCAATTGTAGCGGCTGGCGTCTTGTCTTTATGCAAAATTCCGGAGGAATTTTGCCGGCGTGCCGAATTAACTTGAAAATTCTTTGGAATTTCTCTTGTTCTGATGCATGTTCCTTTGATTCCTGAAATTTCTTTTTTATTTTTTATTCTCTCGGCGATTTCAAGCACTTGTTTTTCTCCATTTCCGTAGACGAGGATATCTGCGCGCGTGTCAAAAAGGATTGATTTTCTCAGAGAGTTGCTCCAGTAATCGTAATGGGTGAATCTTCTTAATGTTGCTTCTGTTCCGCCGAGGACGATTTTAGAATCTTTGAAATATTTTCTTACCCAGTTTGCGTAAACAATTACTGCCCTGTCCGGAACTGTTTTTTCGAAATTGAGATTTTCGTCGTTTTCCCTCGGCCTGTTAAGAGCAGAATAATTTCTTAACATTGAATCAATGCTGCCTGAAGTTATTCCGAAAAATAATTTTGGCTTTCCTAGACATAGAATATCTTTTTCGTTTTTTGGAGAGGGGATTATTCCGACTTTGTATCCTTCGCTTTCGAGGACTCTTTTTAGTATTGCTACTCCGCATAAAGGATGATCGTAGTATTCTGGTGTGATGAAAATAATGTCGTAATTCATACTTGAGAGATTTAAACCGAATATATAAATAATTCTTTATCGTTGTTTTTTCGGCACGAAATACAAAAACCAAATGAACCAAAGCAGCCAAAGCATGTCAAGCCAATCTTGCGTTAAGATTCCCGGAATTCCTAACAACCCCAAGAATCCTAAAAATCCCAGCATCCAATCTTTTCTCAATTTCTTTTTCATTTTAATTTTTTAATTATATCAATTATTGCAAGCAAAACTCCGACGCCGATTAGACTATATCCGACTAATCTGCTTTCTCCGAAAATTATTCCTGCCAAGATGAATGCAAATGCAAGACTTGCTAAGATTGTTAATGGTTTTTGTTTTTTGTTTTTCCTTACGAAAAAAATTAGGATAGCAATAACTAGTAAAACTAAGATTGAAATCAAGATGTATATTTGGGATGGTTCCATTGTTATATTCCTAAAAATTTAAACGCTTCGTAGACGAGAAACGCCGGCCAGACAATCGCTTTTAGTATCCCCAAAACTCCTGCCCAGAACCCGTTTGCTGTGGAGACGTAATAAATTGCCGAGCCGAGAAAACCCAAGCCGTAAACAGCTCCGCCGCAAGCTCCGCAAGAACTTTTTCCGCAGGATTTATTTTTTTCCTTATTCATCTTTTTATTCATTCTTTTCAATATTTAAACGTTTTTATTTAATTCAATATTTAGTATATCTGAAATTGTGCCAATTAAAAAAATATTGATTGGCTGTAAATACTTAATGTATCTGGCAAGGAAATGGAAATTGATTTTGAAACTTGTAAATTTCTTATAGAGAGATTTAGGAAGTTGAATAAATTTGAAATATTGGAAGATGACAACCCGCACGGGTTTGGAGACGGCGTAGATTATTGGTCGTATACTATTTTAGAATCTGCGAATCTTAAAGTAATATATGCGCGATATGATTTATTTGGGCGAAATGATATAACTGTGATTGACAAAGAAAAAAATATCTGCATTTACTCGAATTCTCCGTATCCGGAAGAGTTTGGAATTGATAAAATGGAAAGGACGAGAATACAAACGCTGGATGAATTAATAAGACGTGTTGAAGAGAGATTGTAGATTTTTGGGATGGGCCTGAAGAGAATCGAACTCCTGACTACTCGGTGTAAACAAATGTATCCTAAAGGTAACTTTTTGTAACGAGCTACAGAGTTTATGTTTTTTATTTAGGATTACAGTAAGATTCTTCTAATTCCTTAAGATAATATTTTGACCAAACAAGTGGACTGTCCATTACCCTCTGGTTATCAAATCTTTTTAGATAGGTTTTGCCATCTGAAAACAAATGTTTTCTAAAAACAACTCCAGAGTAACCTTCAATAAAAGTAGGGTCTACCTCGCCTTTGCTATACCAGTATCCGCATACATTAATATTTCCACGCACATTCTCTGGAATTAATTCTTTTACCTCAAGGCTATCAAGATAAAAAATATACTGTTTTTGTGGCAATCCTCCAAGTACAAGTTCATAAATTACAGCATCTCCTTCTGGAGACCATCTCGTAAATCCATAATTGTATCCCCAGCCATCATCCCAACCGCTTGAATTGTTTACTGGAATTTTTGTATTAAACGCTTCTTCAAAAACTTTTTTCTCTTCCCTAGTTTCTAAATCGTAAATGAATATCTCGACATGCTGAGTCTGATTTTTATAAATATCCTCTCCGTAAGTGTATCGTACCCTATCAAATAAAATTTTATCTTCCGTAGAGGATATTCCTAATAAATTACTGATATTTTTACTTACTATAAAAAATTCTTGGTTATCAAGGTCATAGCCATAAATATTCTTTTCTGGTCGTGCAAGAATGCCAGTCTTATTATTCACGTATGTTTCAAATGAAGACTCTTCTGTTTCAAAAAATAAGAATTTCTTGTCTTTAGACAAATGGAGACCAGTTGTACTAACAATATAACAATAATCTAACTTTGTTAAAAGCATTTCTTTTTCAGAATTAATATTTTTTAGATAAACTTGGCAAGAGCGATCATTATATTTGTCTGTTATTCCTTCTCTTTTAGTAAACAAAACATTTTCTCCGTCTAAAGTTATTCTTTGAAAAGAATCCCCTTTTTGCCAATTAATATAAAGAAACGGCTTTTCCAAAAGTGGACCTGGAGTTATTAGAGAATAAAACACAACTGAAAATATAGCAACCAAAATCAAAATTATAAAAAAGATAATAATCAATTTTTTGCCCATGGAGGATGAAAACAAATCTAATTTATAAATCCTTTGAAAATGAGCGGCCCCGAAGAGAATCGAACTGGTGAATACTCGGTGTAAACAAATGTATCATAAAGATTCTATTATGTTACATTTTACCAATTTCTTGGTGTGATTCGCTTGAACCGAGCAATCTATCCCTTTAATTTATATGGGCCTGAAGAGAATCGAACTCCTGACTACTCGGTGTAAACGAGTCATTTTGCCACTAGACTACAGGCCCATATTATTCATGAGAAATTAGCGGTTTTAAATTTATTGTTTGAAAAATTATTTATGACAATCTTTAAATAACTCTTGTTTTTATTTCACTTGAGCGATATTAGTTAAGTGGCAGAACGACACGTTGCCAATGTCCAACTTTCTTTAGAAAAGAAAGTTCGGCGCTCAAAGAAACTAATATAGTCTTTGAGAGCAGAGCAAAAACGTGTAAACCGGGGTTCGATTCCCCGATATCGCATATGTCCAACTTTCTTTAGAAAAGAAAGTTCGGCGCTCAAAGAAACTAATATCGTCTCTGTGAGGATTAGTTCAACTTTTTAGAATTCAATTCAATAAAAAATAAAAATAAAATAAATACAGAAAAATAAATTAAAAATTATTCAAAAGACTCGTCGTCTTCTTCGGGTTCTTCGTCTTCAGACTCTTCTTCGTCTTCAGACTCTTCTTCGTCTTCAAAGTCGTCTGCGTCTTCAGTTATTTCCATATCTTTTTTAACCTCGGATTTAAGTATCTTTTATAACAATTATTTATTTTTAAATGTTGTTGTTCTTGAACGCGTTTGATAAATTTTAAATACTGATAATTAGTAGTAATAGAAATTATCTGAGAGAAACTAATGACAGCAAACACAAAAAAAATTATTTCTAAGAGATATTTAAAATCAAGATGGAAACATTTTCTAAGCAGAAATTCGAACGGGGTTCTGCTTATCGAGGGTGTCAGCGTCGAAGAGCTTCGGAAAAAGTACGGAACTCCGCTGTATGTTTTCGTCGAAGAAGAAGTCAGAAAACGGCTGAGAGATTTTAAGGGGGCTTTTGATTATTCTGTGTTCAAGCCGGAGTACGCATGCAAATGCAATTCGAATCTCGAAATTTTGAGAATTGCGAGAGAGGAAGGGTTTGATTTTGATGCGAGCAGCGTCGGAGAAATTATTCTTGGGCTGCTTGCGGATTTCGAGCCGTGGCAGATTAGTTTTACGAATCTTAACAAGACACAGCAGGATATTTTATTTGCGGCAAGCATTGGGGTGAAATCTATTACTGTTGATTCTCTTGAAGAAATTGACAAGGCGATTGAGGTTGCTTCTAAGCTGAGGAGAAAAATTCCTCTTTTAATCCGCGTTAATCCTATGATTAAAGAAGGAAAATACTCGACGCAAAACCAGCAATATGGAATCCCTTACGCGTATGCCAAGCGAGCGATTAACAAAGTTATTTCGGCAGAGTATCTTGAGCTGAAAGGATTTCATTTTCACGGCTCGTATGCGCATAGCCCGAAGGCTTACATTCTTTCTGCTGAGAAACTTGTAAAACTTGCGCAGTATTGTTTAGGCAAGGGCGTTGAGATTAGTGTTATTGATTTGGGAGGAGGTTTTCCTCCGGAAGCGCCGAGACAATACAAGCCGGGAAAATATTTCACGCCTCAGGAACTTGCGGATAAATTCCTTCCTGCTTTTCACAAGATGATTGAACAGAGCGGAATCAGAAAACCTGCGCTGGTTTTTGAGCCGGGAAAATATATCGTCGCCAATGCAGGCATCGGACTTTTCGAAGTCATCAGCAAAAAAAATCTCAAGAAAAAAGAAATACTTGTGACGAACGCTTCGTGCTATTCGATGTTTCCGGATGTTTTGGTTTCGCATGTTAATTATGAAATCCTTCCTGCAAATGATATGCTGTCGAGGAGAACAAATAAATACGACATTGCCGGGTGCACTTGCGACTGCCTTGATGTTATCGCCAAAAATCAGATGATGCCTTACATTAATATCGGCGACATGTTCGCGCTGATGGATTGCGGCGCTTACAGCTATGTAATGGGCTCGAACTTTAACAATCTAAAAAGACCGCCGATGATTTTAATTAAACAAGACGGGGTTGTGAAAATGATCCGCCGTCGCGATAGATATTCTGAAATGTTCGCTCCTGAACTTGATGTTCTGAAAGTTGCTGATCCTGAAGAATTGAAAAAGTTTTACAATATGTCGAGGGTAAATTTGAATACGGTTTGGGGGAAGGCGAAGAATGGGAATGGTAATGGGGAGAATGGTGTTGCGGTTAGTGATAAGTGAGAATGGGATTTTTTAATGGAGAATGTGGCATGAGAATTGGATTATAATAAATCATTAATTGTTTCAGACATAATTTTCTCTGCTTCTTCGTCGGGGAATTCAATGTCAGGATATTTTGTGTCTTTCTCTTTTTTTAAGAGATTTAACGAAATTTCGTGGATTTTCTTTTTGTCAGACTCGTTCCAATTAAATTCCAGCGCTTTATTTTGAGCAACACTTCGGTATTCAATTATTTCGGATTCTAAAAAATGCTTTGATTCTGGCTTGTTCGTATGCGCGAATACTAATTTATGCAAAGCTATATTTGCAATAACTTTACTCAGCGATTTTATCACATCATTTTTTCCCATTTGAAATTATTTCCTTTCTTGTTAATTCAGTAAGTTTATTAAGATAATTCATAGCAATCTTTTTTTCTAGTTTAGAGGCGGTGTTGTTTTTTAGATTTGTAAGAAGATTTATTCCTATTTGTTCAATTAGCTTTTTGTAAAGAAGAGTATTATCTATAACGCCTTTTAATAATAATCTGACTAAAATGGTGTTTCTTATCGCGTGATATATTTCGTTTCCTTCAGAATGCTCGTCGACAATGTCGCTCCAATCTAATTTCATCCGCAAGTCTATTCTAGTTAGTTTTATTTTTTTTGGTATTTTTATATTTCCGTAAATTATTCTGCAGTCTTTGAGCTGGTAAATCAATGATGGGTTGTGGGGATACTGCTGGTAGAAAGAAACTTTGTCAACAATTTGTATATCTAGCGGAAGGTTTAGAAATTTTGCGTTTTCTGTCAATGAAGAAATAATCTTGTGTTTTTCACTGGACTTTTTCCACAATTTCTTTTTTGTTATTATTAATATATCGATGTCTTTGTAAGATTTGTAATTTGAATGAACTGCTGAGCCGTAAATAATAATCGAATCTATGCTTTTTAGATTTTGGAGAATCATCTGTTTTATTTTGTTTTCTATCGAGGGTGCTTTTTGATTGTAGGAAATTCTTTCTAATAGCTCTTTCGCGTTAATACTTTCAATTTCTTTTAATTTTGGTCTTACAAATCTGCTGAGATAATTTGAATCTTGCTGGTTTAGCTTTTGGTTTTGCAACTTCTTTTTTATTACTTCCAGTTCTCTGTTTGTCAGGATTGTGCTTTTTATCATATAATAGATATAGTTATTAGGTGGTATTTAAGGTTTTTGGGGTTTTTTAGAAGAGAGTTTTATGAAAGAAAAGTTTAGAATAATAAAAATCCCCCCACCCAGATTCGAACTGGGGATCTTCCGGGGTCTGCTTTCGCAAACCGTTCAATGGCCGGCTTGTCACGTTTCATTCTAATCCAACAGGAATGTCCACGCTAGTTTTCTACAGCCAGACGCTCTAACCACTGAGCTATGGGAGGATATTGAGATTAGGAGAATTAGGTTATTAAAGGTTTTTGGTTTGAAGGATTAGATTTGTCGGGTAGACAAAATTAGGAAGTTAATTTTTTACTTACTCTTTGAAACTACACTTTCAAATGTTTCTCTTGCATAACTGTAAAGCTCAGTCACATCTATTTTTTTAGCTAAACTTCTTGATAATTTTGTTTGGAACTCTGGTATATCAACATTATTTAGTTTTTGATAAATTGCTCTAGCTTCTTCAACTGTGCTTTGTCTGTAGGTGTCTCTGATATTATGTATAGCTTCAACTATGCTAACGTAACTCTTAGCAATTTCTGCTACTTCTTCTTCTGTATAAACTCTTGTATGTCCGTATCTCACAAAAGGTGCTGTTTACATCCGTATTTAAATTTTTTTGTTATTCTTTCTTAGAAATTAAACTAAACCGCATAAAGGTTCTTGGTTCATAAATAAAAAATAAAATTATCTTCGCTTTTTTCTGTTTGGCATTGCCTTTGCTCTTGCCTTCGGTGACATTTTCATCCAGGTTTTTCTTGCGTGCACTGCTTTTTTGGCGAGTTGTTTTTTCGTGCGCAGTTTTGAATCGGTCCAGCCGTATTTTGTTTTTTTGGCGACGACATAATGATGCCCTTTTCTGCCGACGTCAATAGTCACGTAGCTTCCGACAGGCAATTTTTTTGAAGGGTGCTTGTTTTTCGGAGGCATTGCTTTCTGCCTTGAAGTCGGCGACATGTTCATCCATTTCTTTCTTGTTTTATTCAAAGCTTTTCTTCTTGCTGTGGTGAATACGTATTCTTCCATATGGTTCCCTCCTTTAATGATAAATATAAACAAGGGAGATTTATAAGGGTTTTCAATTAATAAAATCTAACGACTTTCTGTCGTATCACTCACAAAGAAAACTTTATCCGAGAGAATGTGATATAATTTGCCGTCGTGCTCGAATGAGGCTGCTGCTGCGGGCAATTCAAACCTGCCGAATGTTTGAATTTTTGAGTAAATGATATACGAAAATACTCTTGTTTCTCCGGAATTTAGTCTTGGAATTTTCCAAGAGAGTTTTTTTCCGCCTGCAGCGACGGCGTCTGGCTTTGTGCCCGGCCCCTCGTAAAGTTTTGCCATCGCAGGCAGAGTGTCTGTAATTTGAATGTTGTCAATATGCTTTTTAGCTGTTACGTGCAGATGAACTTTAAGCGCGAATTCCCCGCCCTTTGTCCTGACGTGAGAAACTTTTTTGATGACTGACAGGTAAGAGCGCGTGTAATACTTGAGGCACAAGACAATAATGACTAACAAAGCCAAAACTAAAAAAGGAAACGTGTAATTAGTTGTTGACTCGACGACTAAAGATTCGTTCGGTCCAAGATTTTTGCTCCATAAATAGGTTGTGGCTAATCCTGTTCTTTCCACACTGGAATGCAGGGGGGAATTTACGGTGAACAGCCTCGACAAAACGTCTTTTTTGATTTCAACTTCAGCTGTCACGGGGATATTGCCGACGTTTGTTTTTGTGACAGTTGTTTTTCTTATTATAAAACCTCCAGAAACTTTTTCAACACTAAGCCCTTCTTTTTCCAGATAATCAATTACTCCCTCAATTTTACCTTCGGCTCCGCCCGGAGTTTCAACTTCAGCTGTCAATGTGTAGGGGCCGGCAACTATTTTTTTTGTATTTTTTGTTATCGGAATTGAGAGAGTTGTTTCTTGGTACGGGGAAAGAGAGATTATTTTTTTCTCTTCGAAGAATATTGATTTCAAATTTATTGTTGTATTTTCTAAATATGTATTCTCTTTGTTTTCGATTGTTACCTTGGCTTCTGATTCTTCAGGAGATAATTGGATTTTTTTTATTTGGACAGCTTTTTTTAAGGGAACAACTTTGAGCAATAATTCGTCTTTGAAAATTCCGGATTTCTGTCCGTAAATCTGATATTCAAGGTTTAGAAAACCGCCGATTTCTCTTAATTTTTCGTTTGGATTGGCTGTAATTTTAATTGTTGTTTTTCCCGCTGGCAGTTCAAAGAATCCCTCCGGCAGAATTGACATTCCGACTAGAGAATAGATTTGAAATTTTTCTGCTGCGCCTTTATTATTTATCACGAACTCAAAAAACGCCGGATTGTCCAGTTCTGCGATTACAACAGAGCCCTTGTCTATTTTTTCTACTTCTAAATTTGGAAGGGCATTAATAACTGGTAAAATTAGGAGAATCACCAAGAAAATAAAGATTTTTTTCATGGTATAAGATGTAAGGGGGAATTATATAAATATTGCTGTACTAATTTGTCCCTACATAAATATGACTATTTTGTGGCGCAAATTTAGTGCGCCGAATTATTAATAATGACTACGGTAATTAATATAGATATATTTGTTAAAATTGTTCACGTTGTTTATAGAATTTTAAAAAAGATTAAGGTTATGCAGAAATGCTACTTATCTTTTTCCGATTAAATCGAGAAAACTTTTGAGTTCTTCTTTGAAACTTCTGACGTCGTCTTCTACTTTGCCTTTCATGCTGTTTACTCTTGCGGGAATCAAGTATTTGTTGTATATTTCTCTGAGGAATCTCCATTGCGGAGAGGTTTCCCATTTGCTGTCGTAATCTTTTACGAGCGTGCCCTTTATTTCAGCTCCGATTGTCCCCTTGTTCATTTTCTTTTTTTCTCCGTCGATTTCTACTTCGACTTCTGTCATTCCCCAAACTTCGAATGTTATGTCCAATTCGATTTTGAAGTAATCAGAAATAGCTTTTGTTGCGGCCCATTCTATTCTCAAATCTCTGGCGTTGCCCTTTACTTTTTCAGAGTATTTTTTTTCATTGACTCCGTATTTCTGCTCTTTGAACCAGGAATGCGCGAATGAATAAAATCCTGCGAAGTCAAACAACCCGCTATGCTCCACTTTCTCTTTTAAAACCGCATCTTTATCTGTCATCTTTTTGCTGGTGTTAATTGGGGAGGGAGATATTTAAAGATTGCCCTTACGAAGGCTTTGTTGAAAATATTTTTTAGAGTTATCTTGCTCCCCACCCACTCGCGATCACGTTCGTCATTTGCTTGTTTTTTACTCGAACGTGATGCGCTCGCCACGCCCTACTTGTCCAAATCTTCTTCGCTTCGCTCAGAAGAAAAACTTTCGTTTTTCATTCGTCCGCCAAGATGTCGAACGAAAGATTTGGTTATTTGGTGCAAGATAACTAAATTAAATTGGATTTCGGCGCGAATTGTCGTAACAGTGCGTAATTTGTTAGAAATTCACTTCGTGAATTTCGCGCGCCGAAATTAATTGTTTTTGACTTTTTCAACAAAGCCCCTTACGAAGAATCGATTAAGGTGATTTCCGCCTGATTATTTTCTTTTGACAATTCTTTTTCGTCTGCCTGCACAATAAACGCGATCTTTTCTGTGTTTCTTGGAATTTTCAAATTGGTAGCTGTTAATTTCACGCTAAGGCCTATTTCGAGAGCTTGGATATCGAATGTTTTAATTTCTTCATTATTTGCAGTTAAAACGAGCGTTGAGTTTTCTGAATTTTCTATTCCTTGGTTGGATATTACCACTTCGAAATCCAGATAGTTTCTTATTTTTGCTGCCTTGGCTGTTTCAATTGTCAAGTCGGGGAGAGAAGGTTCTGAATAAATTCTTGCGATTTCGTCGACGATTTCCTGGCCAATTATTTGTTCGCATCCTGTTTCCGGGTACATTATGCTTTGGGTATTTGAATTGTGGTCAAATCCCAGAGCGTGAAGGACTTCGTGTATTGCTACTTGCGGAGTATCGCAACTTTCCGGGCGATACAACGAAATCTTGCCTGCTAGAATAACTGCGTAATTTGTGGCGTTGATAATTTCGGACGGGCCTCCTTCTCCTGCGATGAAATAGTTTTCCTGTTCTGAAGTTGGCTCGACGTTAGAGCACATTACTACAATTTCTGGGTTTTTATTTTGCTCTTGAAATGAAAGGATTGTTTTTTCCTGAATTATCGCAAACGCTTCTTCTGCATCGTTTTTCTTTTTTTGCGAGCATACCGGCTCGATGTAATAAGTAATTTCTTTATTCTTGTATCTCATATTTGGATAAAACTGCGAGCTTTGCGCCGGGAATTGATAAGTGATATTCTTATGATACGGATTAAATTCCATTGATTCTGCGGGAAGAGCCATCCAAAGAAAATACATTCCTATTCCCAGTCCTGCAAATAAGATTATAAGGAGAACGAAAAGCAAGAAAGTTGAAAACCTCATATCAAATCATATATAGAGGATTTTATAAAGTTAATCTCACTTAACTAAACATGAAATACGAATTTTTAGAACACACTGCTGACGTTAAATTCCGGGCTTACGGGAAAAACTTGGGAGAATGTTTTGAAAATGTTATTTTAGCATTCAGCGAAATTATTGCAAAGGGCAACAAGATAACTCCGACGGAAGTTAGGAATATTTCTGTCAAGGGAATTGACAAGAAAAGTCTTTTTTATAAATTTTTGGAGGAGTTGAATTATTTGGCGGAGGGCGGGTTTGTTGTTTGCTCGGGGAAAGTTAATGTGACGGGGAATTCTCTGAAAGCTAAATTGTATGGAGATTCTGCGGGGAATTATTCTGGTTTGGGAGAGGTAAAAGCTGCGACTTATGCCGAGATGAGGATTAGCAAGAAGAGCGCTAAGAGATGGCTTGTGCAGGCTGTGCTGGATGTCTGATAACAAGTTTTAAAACCTTCTATTTCTCTGATTTTTTATGAAACTTTATCACGAGGATATGCCGGAAGAAGCAGAAGTTGCAGCCGCTGCTTTAGAAGAGGTTTATGGAATAAAAAGCAATTTAGAAAAGATAGAATTGGATGGCGTTTTTACTCCTCTGCCTGAATTTGATGGTTTTCAATCGTCCTCACAACAAATCAGCCAGCATTTAGATTTGGGAAAAGGCAAATCTGTTTTGGTATTAACACCGAGAGATATATATTATAATAATAAAAGTAAACTAGATGATTGGATTTTTGGATATAGCAATATTTTCGGTTTAAATGTTGTTAGTTCAGCTAGGATGAAGGGTTTTGATAGTTCCCCAAGCAGAGAATTGGTTGTGCCTAAAAATGTTTTTTTGGGAAGATTGCTGCAAGTAGTTGTACATGAAATTGGACACGATGTTGTTCACGGAAAGCATTTTAAGAAGACTTATTGGGTGAACACAAAAAAAGGTTATAAACTTCCGTTAGGCTCTCATTGTTCTGATAATCGGTGCGTGATGTATGAAGTTGTAGATATAAACGCACCTCCCCGAGAGGAAGGGCATATGAAACTGGGAAATGAGAAGAAGTATGATACTGGACTTGATGAAACGATTAAAAGGAGATATCCAGAATGGTTTTGCAACGATTGCAGGTCTTCAGTCCGGATTACTGGTTCTTATAGTTAATTTAGATTTATAACAAGACTTAAATGTTATAGTTTCTTTTGGATTAAATGGGAAACATTCATGAAATAAAACAGACGGGGAAGATGCTTGTGCCTGGAATTGTTTTTGCGTCGGATAAACTTTTTGAAGATATGAAAAAAGACAAGACGCTTGAACAAGTTAAAAACGTAGCTCAGCTTCCAGGAATTATCGACAAAAGCATTGCGATGCCTGACGCGCATGAGGGCTATGGATTTTGTATTGGTGGTGTTGCTGCTTTTGACGTCGAGAAAGGAGTTGTTTCTCCGGGCGGCGTTGGATATGATATTAATTGCTCGGTTCGGCTGCTTCGGACTAATCTAAAATCTTCTGATGTCAAAAACTGGAAAGAAATTTTGCATTCGCTTTTTCGTTGCGTGCCGTCTGGTGTCGGGCAGGGCTCGAAATTAAAATTAAGCGACGCGGAACTTAATGAAGTTTTGAGCAACGGCGCGCAGTGGGCTGTTGAAAAAGGATACGGCGTTAAGGAAGATTATTTGCATACAGAAGATGAAGGGAGATTGAATGGGGGGAATCCGAAAGATATTTCGCAAAGGGCTCGGGCTAGAGGGAAAGGGCAGTTGGGGACATTGGGGGCGGGGAATCATTTTTTGGAAATTCAAGTTGTTGATGAAGTTTTTGACGAGGAGATTGCTAAAACATTTGGATTGAAAAAAGGAGAAGTTACAATAATGGTTCATTGCGGCTCTCGGGGGCTTGGGCATCAAGTTGCTTCGGATTACATTCAAGAGATGGAGAAGAAGATTGGAGTTGCTGGATTGCCGGATAGAGAATTAGTCAATGCGCCGATTAAATCTGAACTCGGCGGAAAATATTTATCGGCGATGGCGTGCGCTGCGAATTTTGCGTTTGCGAATAAACAATTAATTACGCATTGGATTAGAGAGGATTTGAAGCATTATTTTCCGAAGATAAAAATTGAAGTTGTCTATGATGTCTGCCATAATATTGCTAAATTCGAGAAGCATTTTGTTGATGGGCATGATAAAGAAGTTTTGGTTATGAGGAAAGGAGCTACTCGGGCTTTTGGACCTGGGCGGGCGGAGATTCCTGCGGATTATCGTTCAGTTGGACAGCCTGTTATTTTACCTGGCTCGATGGGAACTTCTTCTTATGTTTTAGTTGGTACTAAGGAATCTGAAAAATTAAGCTGGGGTTCGACAGCGCATGGCGCAGGGAGATTGATGAGCCGCTCTGCTGCGAAGAAAAAATTGAATGCAGGCGATGTTAAACGGAAGATGAGTGAGCAGGGGATTATTTTGGAGTCTGGTTCTACTGCTGGAATTGTTGAAGAAGCTGCTGAGGCGTACAAAGATGTTGATGAAGTTGTGCGGGTGTCTGATGAGTTGGGGATTGGGAAAATGGTTGTTAGATTAAAGCCGTTGGCTGTGATGAAGGGATAAGATTATTTGGATAGAACCAGAAATTTTTATGGAGAGAATAATTAGTGAATTAACATCGAGAAATTAATCTTTCTCGGCGCGCAAATTGGACTTGCATAAGAACACCTTCTCGGTTTTCTTACCAACTTTCCCCTTGCGATACTGCTCATGGCTGATTCTTGCGGCTGGCAAGTCTTATTGTTAACAGCTCACTCCGTTCGCTGGTGCGCACCGAGCAATTTCCGAGAATTTTGTCATAACGAGATTAAATTAGATTAGGTTTATAGCAAATAGAAATTTCCGAGAATTTAATTAGACAATTAATTTGAAGCGACAAATTAAATATTCTGAGTTATCTGAATCGGAGCGCTTATTTTCTGCATCGGATTCGCTATCGTCGGCATCGGCTCTCTTTCCGGAAGTTTTTCAAGATATGTTTTTGGGATGTTTATTATTTTATTGAATAATTTTCCGTATTCAATCGCGACGTTTTTCCATGTCATCTGCCTTGTGTACTGGTATGCGTTTTTTTCTATTTCTTTTAATTTTTCTTTGTCTGAAAGAAGTTCGATTATCGCGCTTGAGAATTCTTCCGGCTTTTTGAAATTAACTAATCGCCCTCTTTTGTAGTTTATAATATCTCTTGCGTGCAAGAATTTCGTCGAGACTACGGCTCTTCCGACTCCCATTGCATTCACTAGCGTGCCGGAAGTAATCTGGCCTTTTGTCAGCGACGGAGAAATATAAATGTTGCTTGCTTTTAGATACTGGATTATTTCGTCTTGGGTTATATATTTGTTGTAGAATTTTACATTTTCCTGGACTCCTCTTTTTTTTGCTCTTTCTTTCAGCCAGGTTCTGTACGCTTCTCCTTCTTCTTCTCTTACTCTCGGATGAGTTTCACCAATGATTAAATAAAGGAGATTTGGGAACTGATTGACAACTTCCGGCAATGCGTCAATAACGTGCTCATATCCTTTGTTTCGGCTCATTAATCCAAAGGACGAGAGAATTATTTTATCTTGATAACCTAGAACTGTTTTTTCTTTCAGCTGCGGTTCGAAAGAAGTGCTTGGAATTCCGTGAGGGATTAGATATATCGGCGTGCTTACATTGTATTTTTTTCGGAGCAATTTAATCCCGCTTTTTGTCATGACGACGATTCCCTGAACTCTGTCCGCGATTTCTCTTACGACTTTTATCATTCTCTCGTCGGGATTAGGAACAACGCTGTGGAATGTTACGACTGTCGGCTTTTCTAATAGCTCTAAGAACGCTAAAAGATTGTCTCCGAACTCTCCGCCGAACAAACCGAACTCGTGCTGGATAGAAACAAATTTTATTTCTGGAGTGTTATTTATTTTTTTTGCTTTCTCAATATAGTCTGCCATGTCGTTGTCAACTATCTGGAACATAATTTTTGTGGAGTAGTTGTAAATGTTTTCGTTGTCGTTGATTGCGAGGATTTTTGTTTCAATAATCGGAGAAAATCTTTTGTCGACGGCATCTGTCAAATCTTTTGTGAATGTTGCGATTCCGCATTCTCTTGGGGGGAATGTTCCCATGAATAAAATTATCGGTGCGTTAACTATGGCCTCTTTTTCCATGTGGTTGTTAAAGAGAGCGGAGTTTTAAAACCTTGCGTTATGCGGAGACGAAATTATTTTTTAATAAGATTTAAAACTTGGTTGAACTAATTAAATTAAAGAAAAGACGATGGCAATTAATAAATTAATTATTTTAAAGAACAAAGAGGAGGCGGCTAGGCGCGCTGCAGAAATTTTTGTCGAGGCGATTCAACGAAAACCTAATCTTGTTTTAGGCTTGCCGACGGGAAAAACGTTTGTTCCGATTTATCGCGAGATTGTTAAATTGTGCGGGAAAAAGAAAATTAGCTTTGCTGGAGTTAAAACTTTCAATTTGGATGAATATTTTGGTTTGAAATTTGGAGACAAAAGAAGTTTTAGATATTATATGAATAGAAATTTTTTTAGCAAGGCTGGTATGGGGGAAGGAAAGATATTCATGCTAAACGGCGACGTTAAAGATTTTCGGAGAGAATGCTTGGATTACGAGCGGGAGATTAGAAAAGCCGGCGGAATTGATTTATTGTTTTTGGGTATTGGTTTGAACGGACATATCGGCTTTAACGAGCCGGGCTCTTCGTTTGCAAGCAGAACTCGACGAGTTAAATTAACAGAGAGCACGCGGAAATCAAATGCTGTCGGAGTTCCTGGTTATGCTTTGACGATGGGGATTGGAACTATTTTGGGGGCGCGGAAAATTGTTTTAGTAGCGACGGGAAGAAATAAATCTTTGGTTGTTCGGAAAATTATTAATGGAGAAATTACTACAAGAGTTCCGGCTTCTGCTTTGAGGAGACATAAAAATACGACAGTGATATTGGATAAAGATGCTGCTTCTGGCTTGAAGAATAATAAGAAGATTTAATAAATTGTATTAATACTAATTTGAATGAAAAAAGGCGTGCTATTTGTTTTTGGAATTTTTGTTTTGGTTTATTTGGTTGAGAATGTTTCTGCTGACTGCGTTGGTGGGTGGACAGAAGGAAATAATATTTCACAATATGGAATAACTTGGTTTTTTGACAAGCCATATCAATGCGGGACTTTTGTCAATGGAGATTATTGGGTTGTTGGACCAGCAAATATAATAAAAATAATTCCGGAATCTGTAGCAATCAATGAATCTGGAATTACTAACAGAATTATTAACGGAGCCATGATAAATATTAATTCTTCGATAAAACAAATAGGTTATGACAGTGCGATAACTTCTTTTAGATACAATGAAAGTCTTAACGCTGCAAGAAAAAATGGCGCCCAAATTTCATCTGCGAACTTTTTGGAGTTACCTGCCAATACTTCTCTGGTTTCTACGATTAGCTTAAATTCAACTTTTTATGATTTTGGGGTCACGCAGGGTTATGTGCTAAAAACAGCTGCGATTTTGACAGTGCTAGATAAAGTTCCGGCGGAAGGAAGTTTTAGGCCGGCATATTGCGGAAACGATAAAACAATAAAATTTAATGAAAATCAATTGAACTATAATTTGCTGTCAAACTTAGATAGAAAAAATTATACTAGCAGTTTGTCTTTGAAAATGTTAAATGAAACTGAAAGCCGCACCGAATCTTCTCCGGCGGAAAGACAGCTAAGCAGACCATGGCTTGACCACTTGGGGACTGGAATGGGCGATGTAATAATGCCGTATGAAAATGGAAATCGCTACCCAGGGTATCGAAATCAGCATATTCAGATTAGCGCGATGATGCTGAATCTTGACTGGACAGGATCTCCAGGTTTTGTAAGCAATGAACAATTCAAGAGAGATTTGTTAGTTGAGAATGTTCAATTGGGAATTGATCTTTACGGAGTTTACAAATTTAATACCTATTTAGGATGGGATGCAGAGGGGGGGCACGGAATCAGCAGAAAATTTCCGATTATATTTGCGGGGACGATGTTAGACGGTTCACAAGCAAACAGCGATGCAAGGGCAATGAAGAATCTTTCATTTTCGCCAGGAATTGAGATTGCTGAAGATCTGCAAATTTTTTATGTTAATCAAAGCACAATTGACGCCCAGAATAACAACTATAGTTCCAGCAATAATTGCAATCCTCAAAGAATGATACCTTGGGGAGACCCATTAAATGTTTGTGACTCGAGTGAATGCAATGGAGATGCTTGTGGTAATGCAGTTGGTCCGGATCCTCGTTCTACGTATATCATTCCATACGCTCAAACAGATTTTGGACTTCCTGAATGGAAAATTGGCCCAGCACATCCAGGAACTTTTAACAGAGCATGGCGCAGTTACTATCGGCAAGTTTCTCAGGGTTATTTTCCAGGGATAGCACTCGCCGTAAGAATAATGAATTTAACTAAAGAATGGGATCATAATGAATTTTTAGACTACATGGACAGATATGTGGAAATTGAAAGAGAGTCTCGAAGAAGACTTGTGAATGCTGGTGGAAGTATGAATTATGGCGAATGCATTTATAATTATACGACGCATGTTTGCGAACCTGGAATTGAATTTAACATTCCTGGGACACCTCAAGAAGATATTCGTGGAAATGAAGTTCACGAAATTCTTGCAAGACATTACGCTTTTAGCTCTTCGCTTGTTGAAAATCTTTGGAATGATTACAGAGAGAGCTATGGTTGTGTTTGGGAATATGATAATCTTACGGATTTGAATTCAAAGTGGCATTACAATTGTTCGGGCGCGCTGGTGCGATGCGAGGGGCACGCGTCTGTAGTCGGCGATTTAGTTGCGCAATGCAGTGATTATCCTAATCAGCGCGCATTGGAAGATAACCCGTGTGGATTTGGATGCGAAGGAATGGCAATGCCGGTTGAATCGTGCACAATAACAAAAGCATATTGGCAAATTGTGTAAAAATATAAATAGCATTTCTAATTTGGGAAATAGTTATTCTGAGAAGATTAGCTTCGGAGATAATTAATGGGAAGAAGAATTTTTGAAGGGTTGTAAGATTACAAAAAATTTTTCTAAACTATAATCTCTGGAATTCATAAAGATTTATAAATTTCCTGCTGCGTAAAGAGAGATGAAAAAAGCTTTGGTGATTGTCGCGCATCCTGATGATGAAACAATCTGGATGGGCGGAACGATTTTGAGAAACAAGAACTGGGAGTGGACAATTTTTTCGCTGTGCAGAAAAAATGACGTCGACAGAGCGCCGAAATTCAAAAAAGTTTGCGAGATTTACAACGCTTCTTCGATTATTTCTGATTTGGATGATGAAATTTTGGAGCCGCTTGATATTTCTGAAGTTGCTGATAAAATGAAAGAAAAAATTTCCGGCGAGTGGGATTATATTTTTACGCACGGTGAGAACGGAGAGTACGGACACTTGAGGCACAAAGAAGTTCATCGGGCTGTCAAGGAGATGATTAGAAAAAAAGAATTGAATTGCAAGAATCTTTTCTTTTTTTCCTACGTTTTGCCGTCGGGAAATAAGATTCCTTCTCCAACAGATGCAGCTGATTTGAAAATAAATTTGAACAAAACAGAAATGAACGCAAAACGAAAAGTAATTAAAGATGTTTATGGTTTCAAAGAGAACAGCTTTGAATTTTTGAGCTGCAAAAAGGAGGAGTCGTTCAATAATTAAAATGAAAATAGTTGTGATGCACCCATATCCGTTAGAAAGCGACGGGCAGAGCCTGCAGGGAGATTATCTTTTTCGCGGACTGAAAGAAATCGGAGAAGAAGTCATGCAGTGCGACAGAGGAAATAGTTTTCACAAGACGTGGGTTTACGAGCATTTCAAGCCAGACGTTGCAATCGGAGTTGGATTTTGGGCAGATACTCCAGAATTAATTCATGCTCCGCAGGAAGACGGCGTGCTGCCTGTTCCGTGGTTTAATGCCGACGGGTGGGTGGCGAATTACCAAGACGATTTGAACAAACTTCCTCTGATTGTTGCTACAAGCAACTGGGTTAAATCAACTTACATACGAGACGGCGTGAAAGGAGACAATATTGAAGTATGCTCGATTGGATTTGATCCTGCTGTTTTTTATCCTCGGCAAAAAAATGATCCTGCTGTTTTGAAATTAAGAGAGATGCTGGAAATTAAGGAAGATGAAAAAATGATTCTTACTGCGGGCGGGGATGTTACTTCGAAAGGGGCGCAGGAAATGTTGCAGGCGCTTGCGAAGATAGACAAAGAATTTCCGAAATGGAAATATGTCTGCAAGACAATGGATAGTTTTTCTGCGAAGAATCACGGCAAGGAAGAAAAATCTTTGATAAAAGAATTAGGGTTGGATAAGCACAAGATAAAATATCTTTCTGAAGATTTTTCTCCAGACTTTATGGCTCTTCTTTTGAACGCCTGCGATATTTACGCTGCTCCGTCGCGATTGGAGGGATTTGGAATGATTCAGGTTGAGGCGATGGCTTGCGGGAAACCTGTTATTTCAATAAATGTCGGCGGGCCGAGGGACACGATTGTCCACGACAAAACAGGATTTTTAGTTGATGTTGCGCATGAGATTAAGCTGGAGAAAGAATGGGTTTACAAGCACATGGGCTTCAAGGAAAAAATGATGATTGATTTTCCGATTCCGAAGACGTTTGCTTACCGAGCTGATATTAATCAGTTAGCGTCGTGCACTTTGAAATTAATGAAGGATGATGTTTTGCGGGAGAAGATGGGGCTTAACGCAGCCAAACACGCTTTAGAGAATTTTCATTACAAAGTTATTGCGAGGAACATGAGGGATTTGATTATGCGAAGAGTTTTCGACGGGAATGGGGAGAAGATTGCGCAGGGGATTAAGAATACTGTTGTGAAGAAGGAAGAGAATGGCAACGGGTTAGAGTAAAACTTTTTTCTTTTTCAAAGATTCATACGCAAGAATATACATTCCCGCGTTCCACGCCTGATTGCCTTCTTTTGACAAAGAGTTTGGCTTTCCTGTTTTGCCGTCGAGCCATTCGCTGAATAATGGATTTTGCAAATTGGCTTTTGCAAGTTTTTCTAATTGACTCTTTGCTTCTGAGAATTTTTTCTGCTTGATTAATGCGAGGATGTAGAAGCCGCCGATGTAAGTCCAGATGCCGCTGTTCGAATATTGGTAGGGCGTGCGCGCGCCGCAGTCGTTAAAATAATCCTGCCAGTCCTTGCTTCCTTTTTTTATAGGGGGATAGATTGTTTTTATTGGAAATGGTTTTGCGATTTTTTCGTTTTGAATGTGCTGCAGAATTTTTTTAGCTTGTTGTTTTGAAGCGACATTGAAAATAACTGCTAATAAGTTGCCGAGCGAGTCGAACCATTCTCCTTTTTCCTGATAGGAGTTATGGTTTTTCCAGCGCCAGGGCAGGTAAAACTTTTCTTTCCAGAGAGAAACATCGCTTATTTCGTTGATTCTTTTTTTTAGTTTTTCTGCCTGCTTTTTTTTATTTGCTAATTTCAGAGCCTTGTAGTAAAGCGCCTGCGTGTTTATCGTGTGCCCGTATCTGTGGGGAAAGGCGTCCTGCCAATCTGTCGTCGGGAGCTGCTCCAGCATGATGTCTTCTGTTGTGTCCTGATAGGAAAGCCAGGTGAATGCTTTTTTGATATTCTTTTTTTGGGAGTTGAATAATTTCGAGTCATTGTATCTTTGCCTGTAAATGTAGTGCCCGATTATAAACCAGAGAGTTGAGTCGATTGAAGTGAAGTCGACGTGATGTTTTCGTTTTACGAATTTGTCTACTGCGTTTGGGATTTGCCCTTTTTCGCTTTGTTCTTTCGCGAGAGTTTTTAACGACGCTGCGAATGTTTTTTTGAAGTTTTTTCCGAGGAGAGATGCGCCTAAAGAGGTTATCATTGAGTCTCTTGCCCAGACCATGTCGTAGCCGGGGAAAGCTGCGAAAAATCCGTGGGGTGTTTCGCATTTTTTCAGAACTTTGACTGCTTCGCTGTACGCCCTCTTTGTTTCGTCCATTGTTAAATTAATATTTTGGAGTTTAAATTGTTTTGGGAAAATTGTATAAATATTAATAAAAGTCATATAATAACAAATTTTAATAACTCTCCTTATTATTAATTTGAAAGATGAAAAAGGTGTTAATTCTTTTTGGAATTTTTATTTTATTTAGTTTGAATTTTGTTTCTGCTGAATGCGCCGGCGGAGTTACTGTCGGAAATAATATCTCGCAATATGGCATAACCTGGACATTTGACAAGCCGTACCAATGCGGTCAATTCGTGAACGGGGATTACTGGGTCGTCGGGCCGGTGACGGTTCAAAGTGTTAACCCGCCGCCAACCGGCAGTGGCAGTTCCTTTCGCAACGGTTCGATGGTGAATCCACGAACCGGTTTAGACTCAAAACAAGGATATCATGGCAATACATACGATTTTGATGCAAGCACATCAACAAGTTTTCCTCTCGATTTGTCTGCGGGTCAAAGTTTGCTTTCGTCAATATCAAACGCGGATGATTTTCGTTTACCTAACGGTGTTTATCTTCCTATAAAAGTAATTGCTATTATCACTTGCTTAGATAGTAATCCTGGCGTTGATGCTTTTCGGCCTCAATACAGCACGGGAGCGAAAACCATTTATCATTCAACCGGATTGCTTACCAATTTGTTGCCGAACCTGACTCCTGCCAGCAATCCCCCCAGTTTAGAGAGTGTCGCGGCAGTTTTTGAGAAACCTTGGGTGGATCATTTCTGGGAATATCCCGGTGGTACTTTGCACCCACACCTTAATTTTCCGGAATGCACCTATGGCCGAGATTCAACCATGCAGGTAGGTCGGGCAGCCCTAATGTTGTGTTCCGATAGTGCGGTTATTGGAGACAAAACTATTTTACTGAACCGGATTGTTCAATTAGGTATCGATAATTATGGCTTAGTGCTCGCCGGGCAAAAATGGTCATCGCAGGGTGGGCATCCAATTGGCAGGAAACTCCCGATACTTATCGCTGGCCTAATGCTGAATGATTCCGAAATGTTTGGTGTCGGTACCAGCTATCCGCCAGACAGCATAACTTTCGGCGAAGATCACCAGATTGCCCACATCACCCAATCAATGATTGACGCGATTCAGCAACCTGAGGTGAGCGGGATTGTTCAGGGAGCGACGGCTAATACTGTTATTCTGCAAGAGGCTGCTTATCCACAATCATTGAATGATATACAAAAAGACAATGAAATTGAAATAATTTCTGGGCGGGGATTGGGTCAACGCAGAACATTTTTGTCTTTTAACGCAAATACAAAAACCGGGACACTGAAAACCAATTGGGATATTATTCCAGACGGTACTTCGCGTTATCACGTTATCGGTTATGAGTCTAATATGCTTGGGGTGGCCGAATGGGGATCAAACCTGCGGGCGACAGGCGGCGTGCAAGCTAACCCATCGTGGTACGCTGGTTACCGAACACTCGTAGGATATACTCTAAACGGAGAAGCGTTAGCCGCTTTCATGTTGGGATTAAAGTCGGCATGGAATAACGACGCCTTTTTCGATTACACGGATCGTTACATGAATGTCACCGCTCCCAACGGAACGTATCCTGGTTATCGCTCCATTGATGCGTGGACAGAAAGAATGTGGGACACATATCGTAATTGTTCTAACGGAATCCAAGATGGAACTGAAACAGGGGTTGACTGCGGGGGAATTTGCCCTGATGTATGCGAAGCGATGACGCAGTGCACGATAACAAAAGCATATTGGAAATTAATTTAATATTTTTTCACACGTCGCGTTAAGTTTATAATATCTTATTGATTTATTATCGAATAGGATTAAAATGAGAGTTGATTGGAAGGATGTGATTATCTGGATTTTGGGAATATTGGCATTGATAGTGATAGCTATAGGTTATTTTAGAGGAGAATTTGGATAATGAAATTAAATATTTATGAAATATTATTTTGGATATTTTTTATACTTGCGATTGTAACTGTTTTCTGGTATATTTTTGGCGATAGTCCGACGATTGAACAGGCGTTATTAATTTTGGTAATTAGTCTTTTGTTTAAGATTCAGTCTAATGTATCGTTTAATACCGCAGAAATAACTATTCTGAAAAGAAGTTTTATTAGAATGGCTGACGATTTTAAAATGGCGAGGAAAAAATGAAAATTAAATGGGGAAAACTTTTGAGAAAAGGGAAGGCGATGTTTCTTGCTTATGATCAGGGAATGGAGCACGGGCCGTCGGATTTTGACGACGAGAATGTTAATCCTTTGGATATTATTTCAATTGCTGAAAAAGGGAAATTTACAGGGTTGATTGTGCAGAAAGGGATTGCTGAGAAATATAACGCAGAAATTAGAAAATCGCGAGTGCCTTTGATATTGAAACTGAATGGGAAAACTAATTTGTTCAAGGGAGAGCCGATTGCTCGGCAGTTATGCAGTGTGCGGGAAGCTCGGAAACTTGGCGCTCGGGCTGTCGGATATACGATTTACATCGGCAGTGATTATGAAGATGAAATGGCGCAGGAATTTGAGAGGATTCAGAGAGAGGCGCATAAATTTAGAATGCCTGTTGTTGCCTGGGTTTATCCTCGAGGGAGATCTGTTAAGGGGAAATCAAAAATAAAATTAATGGCTTATGCTGCGCGGTTTGGATTGGAGGCGGGAGCTGATATTGTCAAGCTGAATTATTTTGGAGAGATGAAAGATTTGAAATGGGCTGTGAAATCTGCGGGGCGGTGCAAAGTTGTCGTCGCTGGCGGCGTTAAGAAAAATGAGAGAGAGTTAATGAAACAGGTTGGCGAGATTATGGTTTCGGGTTGTTCTGGAATTGCAATAGGAAGAAATGTCTGGCAGGCGGATGAGCCTCTAAATGCTGCGGAGAAAATAAGAAACGTCGTTTTCAGATAAAATAATTAAGTTTAAAATAACAGGATTCTTTTGTTTATCATAAATAGGGTGCAGAAAATATGCTAAAAGGAAAAATTGCGATTGTTACTGGCGGGGCAAAGGGAATTGGCAAGAGTATCGCGGATAAATTAATTAAAGAAGGAGCGAAAGTTGTTGTTTTGGATATTGAGAAAGCGAAAACAAAGTATTCTGAAATTTGTGATGTTTCTAAATTTGACGACGTGCAGAAAATTATTTCACGCGTCGGAAAGAAGTTTGGAAGGATTGATATTTTAGTCAACAACGCAGGGATTTATCCTTTTCAAAATTTAGCGGAGATGGCGGAAGAGGAATGGGACAGAGTTATTGATATTGATTTGAAGAGCGTGTTTAACTGCACGAGGGCTGTTTTGGATTTTATGAAAAAAGGCGGGAAGATTGTGAATATAACGTCGATAGCTGGTTCGCGTATTGGATTTTCCGGCTTGACGCATTATTGCGCTGCAAAATCCGGGATTGTTGGTTTTACCCGGGCTGCTGCTTTGGAGCTGGCGCCTAAAAAAATTAATGTGAATGCAATTGCTCCGGGCTTGATTATTACGCCGGGCGTGACGAGCGGGCTGGACAAGAAAGGAATAGAAAGTACTGTTGGGATGGTTCCGTTGAAGAGGGCTGGACAACCAGAAGATATTGCCGACGCTGCTGTGTTTTTGGCTTCTTCTGGGGCTGATTATATTACTGGGGAGACAATTGCTGTCGACGGAGGATGGACGGTTTCTTAAAATGATAGTAATAAATTTCAAGAATTATAAATTTGGGAAAGAAACGGTTGAGCTTGCCAAGAAGATAGAGAAATATTTGCCTTCTGCTATTGCCTGCCCTTCGGCGCTTGACGCCGGCGATGTTTCTTGCTCGACTAAATTAAAAGTTTACGCGCAGCACGTTGACAACTTCGATGGCGATAGAGCTACGGGTTTTGTTTTGGCTGGAGGGTTGAAAAAATTGGGAGTTCGCGGAAGTTTGCTGAATCATTCTGAGCATAGAATTCCTGAGAAAGAAATTGCGGAGACGATTGCGAAATGTAATTCGCTCGGATTGAAAATTATTTTGTGCGCTGAGAGTGTTGCTGAAGCTCGGAGATTTATTTCTTTGAAGCCCGAGGCGATTGCGTTTGAAGACAGGGATTTGATTGGGAGCGGGAAGTCGATTACAGATTACAAAAGCGACGAGGTTAAAAAATTTGTCGGGGTTTTGCGAGGGAGCGGAGTGAAGGCTTTATGCGGCGCTGGGGTGAGTTCTGCGGAAGATGTTCGTGTTGCTTTTGAATTAGGATGCGACGGAGTTTTGATTGCTTCTGCGATTGTTAAGGGAGATTTGGAGAAAGCGGAGAAATTGCTGAGAGAGATTAGCAGAGTGAGATGAATTTTATTGGAGTTGCGTGCTGAAGAACAGAATATTTTTAATGTTCGTTTTCTTATTTTATCTATGAAAGAGTATAAGGTGTTTCGTTCTCTTGCTTTTCAAGAGTAGGCTGCGAAGTATGACAAATTTTTTCAGGATAGAATTGATAAAATTGAAGATAAACTTATGTTTAATCCAGAGTACGGAACGCCTCTTGGGACGAGATGGTTTAGGGAATCACGATTTGAAAATTATCGCATTTATTATTTAATTTATGAAGATTTGCAGGCAGTTTATATGGCTGCGATAAGTGGGAAGAAGGATCAGCAAAAAACAATTAACACGATTAAACTTTTCTTGGAATTTTTTAGAGAAGAAGTTGAGAAGCTGGTGAACCGAGATGATTTTCAAGACGAAGAAGCTTAAATTTTACTTTACTCTGATTACTCTGCCTTCTTTAATATCTTTTATACTTCTGACTAATTGTTTTAATAAATCTACGTCTATATTTGCCTGCATTTTCAATCTGTTATATTCTTCTTTTGATATTATAACTTTTTCCATATTAAGAAAGGATGTTTAAAGTTTATAAAACTTGTGAAAAGAAAAAATCATTTTACCAGCAGACTAGCTCCGATTGTGCCGGGATGCCTTAGGCGCGAGAATTCTATAGGGGTTGCGTGCGGGAGAATAGAGTATTTTTTCGCTGATTGTTTTATTTTATTCAGGAGAGGAGCGCCTGCTTCTGTAAATCCGCCGTTTATCACAATTACTTCTGGGTCGAATACATTTATCAGAGAGCCGAGCCCTTGTCCGATGTAATCATACGTTTCTTCCAAAATTTCTTTTGCTTTTTTATCATCCATTTTTATCAGTTCGGAAATTAACAGGTCTTTTTTGAATGTTTCTTTTATTTTCTTTTTTGTGTCCTGCCAGAGCGTTTCGAAGAATTTCCCGTCTTGAAGTATTATGTGTCCGAGTTCGCCTGCGAATTTTCTTCCCGTGTAAATATTTTTTTCGATTACAATTCCTCCGCCAATTCCTGTGCCGAATGCAATTACAATGAAATTTTTTTTCTTTACTCCGAGTGTTTTTTCTGCGAGAGTTATGCAGTGCACGTCGTTTTCAATTGCTACTTTTCTCTTGAATTTGGTTTCTAAATGTTTTTTTAGATTGAAATTTTTCAGCGGGATGTTTGGGGGGTTTTTTATTATGCCGTTTTCCAACGGTCCGGGGGAACCCATTCCAATTGCTTTCACGTCTTTGTCAATTAAGGAATCTATTGTATTGTCTAATAGTGCTAGGAGTTCTTCTTTTGTTTTCGGAGTAATGTTTTTTATGTATTTTATTATTTTATTTCCTTCTACTAAAGCGACTCTTAGGTTGGTTCCGCCGAGATCTACTGCAATGACTTTTGGTATGTTAACTCTGCTTTTTTTCGGCGCGAATTGTCGTGACAATTCGTTATCTTTATGAAAATTCGCGGAGCGAATTTTCTGCGCGCCGAAATTAATTTGATTATTCATTTTTCCTCTTTTCTTATTATTGAGAGGCAGAGGAGTATAAAAATTTTGGGATGTTCGGATATTGCAAGAATATTAGAATATGCATAAATTATTTATCGTATTAAACTTTTGAAGTTATATGTTTAGAAGGAAAATACCGATGAGAAATACGAATTTAAGATAATTATTTGTGAGATAAAAAGTTACGCTTCTTATTAACTATGGCGGCAGTAAAATATAATAACTGTGCAAGACAATTCTATTTATGAAAAAAGAGGGGGCTTTACTTATTGGAGCATTTATTTTAATATTTTTGAGCTTTGCTTTTTTCTCTGAGAGGTTTGTTCTTATGGGGCCTGATGATGGGGACTGTGTCATAACTAAAGCGAGGTGGAAAGTTTCTGAGAATATTTCTGTTGAAAATATCAGTCAATCAGATACAGACGGAGATGGAATTGGAGATGAATATGATAATTGTCCGAACCATAGCAATGCAAATCAGGCAGATACAGACGGAGATGGAATTGGAAATGCTTGCGCTTATATTTGTTTTCATGACGTAACAGGAAATCTTGCTGTTGATACAACCGACCTTGCTAAGGTAAAAGCCTATAACAGCACGACGAACTGCAGTTTAATAACTAATGCTTCTGATTCAAAACATTCTTTGCCTTGGTGCAATTTTGTTGATGTTAACAGAGACACTGTTGTTGATTTTATAGATCTTGATATTGTAAGAACTTACATTGGAGGATTATGCTATTGCAGCAGCACAAGGGAAATTTGCGACGGGATTGACAATAATTGCGACGGGATTATTCCCGATAACGAGATAGATTCAGATAACGATGGTTTACCTGACTGTTATGGGCAGTGTTACAGCTCTCAGGATACAGATGGCGACGGAGCCAGAGATTCGTGCGATAATTGTGTGCTTGTCGAAAATTCTGGGCAGGAAGATTCAGATGGCGACGGAGCCGGAGACGCCTGCGACAATTGCGTATTTTATTCAAACTACAGACAGCCAGATTTAGATTTGGATGGGCTTGGAGATGAATGCGACAATTGTCCTCTTGTCAAAAATCCCCTGCAGGAAAATTCTGACAGTGACATGCACGGAGACGCCTGCGACCTATGCCCTGGATTTGAAAATGAAGGAAATTATGATATGGATAAAGATGGGCTTGGAGATGAATGCGATAATTGCCCTGCAAAGTATAATCCGAACCAAGAAGATGTTGATGGCGACGGAGTCGGAGACGGATGTGATAACTGCTTAGATATACCAAATAACGACCAATTGAATGAAGACCGTGACGATTTAGGGGATGCCTGCGATAATTGCCCGGCAGTCTATAATCCTACTCAAAGAGATATTAATGGCAACGGCGTGGGAGATGTTTGCGATTACTGTGAACAAAACAGCGATTGTCCGAGCAATTCCTGCTATACTCCCTCCTGCAATGTTTTACTGCATAGATGCGAATATGTCCACAACTGGCAAGTTCCCGGGTGCTTAGCATGCGGGACAATCATATCAACGAGCAACGTCGTAGTAACTCTGGACAGGAATCTTGATAACTGCAAGGATTTTGGAATTATGATTGACGCAAATAATGTGACTGTTGACTGCAGCGGATATGAGATAACAGGGACAGAATATATTTCTGCTGCTTATTATCCTTCTTTAAACAAAGAAAGCTGCAGCATTCCTGAATTTAATCAATATGTTTATCCGAGCGGAGTTGTAGTGTGCAGAGGCAACCAGAAATACACTGTAAAGAATTGCATGATTCATGATGGCTTTAAGACAGGATGGTATGGCGGAGGAATAACTGTTTATGCCGATAGTTCGAGCTATTCGACAGCAGGATTAATAGAAAATAATACTCTCTATAATGTGGCAAATGGTCTGATGCACTGGGGAGACTTTGATATTGTAAGAAACAACATTTTTGAGAATAATGCTTTGGGTATCTTTGCCGATGAGGTTATGGGGGCAAGCTATGTGAACAACACATTCAGAAATTCTTCAAAAGCAATAAGCAGGTATTGCGGCGTGTACTGCAATCACCGAGAGTATCCATTGAATATAGCGGACAATCTATTTGACAAAAATAAAGTAGGAATTGACTTCTGGACAGCAGGTGATGGGGATATAAGAGACAATATATTGAGGAATATCTTCATAACTCTGCCTGGTCAATCTGCGATAATAAATACATCTTCAATGAAAAACATAACAAACTATTATGAAGGGAATATATTAAACGGAGAGCCTTATTCGCCGTGATAAATCTTAATTTGATAGAGTTTAGATAGGAAAGGTTTTTAATAACTGGATATTAGATTATTTAGAAAAAGAAGATGAATATAGCAATAAACGGATTCGGGAGAATTGGAAGAGCTGTGTTTAAAATAGCGCTGGAAAAGGGGATGCATATTGTCGCGATTAATGATTTGTCCGACGTGAAAGATTTGGCTTATTTGTTAAAATATGATTCTGTTTACGGACGTTATGACAAGAAAGTCGGAATTAAAGGAGGAGATTTGGAAATTAATGGGAAGGTTGTTAAAGTTCTTGCTGAAAAAGACCCTTTGAATTTGCCGTGGAAAAAACTCGGAGTTGATGTTGTTATTGAATCAACTGGTTTTTTTACAGATAGGATAGGGGCTGAGAAACATTTGAAAGCTGGCGCGAAATTTGTTTTGATAACTGCTCCTGCCAAGAATCCTGATGCGACGATTGTTTTGGGAGTTAACGACGGAGATTTAAAAAAAGAACATAAGATTATTTCTGCTGCTTCCTGCACGACGAATTGCCTTGCGCCGATTGTGAAAGTTCTTGATGATAATTTTGGAATAGAACAGGGGATTATGACGACGGTTCACGCTTACACGAATGATCAGGTTGTGCATGACCAAGTTCACAGAAAAATGCGCCGGGGGCGGGCAGCAGGATTGAATATTATTCCTACTACGAGTGGGGCGAGCGAGGCGATTAACGCTGTTATTCCGAGATTAAAGGGGAGGATTGACGGCTTGGCTTTGCGAGTTCCTGTTTCTGTGGGTTCTATTGTTGATTTTTCTGCGAGGTTGAAAAGACCTGCGGATGCTGCGAAAATAAATGAGGCGATGAAGAAAGCAGCGCAAGGGACGATGAAAGGAATTTTGGATTATACTGAAGATGAAATTGTTTCTTCTGACGTGATTGGTACGACTTGCTCGTCGTTGTTTGATGCTACTGGGACGATAGTTCTGGGTGATTTAGTAAAGGTATTTTCCTGGTATGATAATGAGTATGGGTATTCGTGCAGAGTTGTGGATGTTGTTAGGATGCTGAGGTAAGAATTTAATTTTTAGTATATAAATTATATCGCTGCGTGACGCATTTGGACTTTTGTAAGAACCCTTCTCGGTTTCTTACCAACTTCCCCTTGCAATACGTTCAAGGCTGATTTTTTGCTGCTGGCAAGTCTTATCAGTAAAATTCGCTCTTGATGCGTCGCAATTGGACTTGCCAATTCTTGTCGCTGGCAAGTCTTATCGGTAAAATTCGCTCTTGATGCGTCGCAATTGGACTGTAAAATTCGCTCCGCGAATTTAGCGACGCATCAACTCCGCGAATTTAGCGCGCCGAACTAACTTGTTACGAGACAAAAAGCATAGATTCTTATTGAAATGTGATAGTAAAATATAATAACCTTGCAGGACAGTTTTATTCATGAAAAAAGAGAGGGCTTTATTTATTGGAGTATTTATTTTAATAATTTTAATTTTTTCATTTAACTCTTTTGATAAATTCCTTCTTATGGATCCGGGTGATGGAAACTGTGTCATAACTAAGGCGCGGTGGGAAGTTGCCGAGGATATTTTTGTTGAAGAAAAGGAACCGCTCTTGCTAAATATAACTTCATCAAGCTGCAGGAAGTATGGTAATTCTATCGGCGAATTTATGGGTTTGCTCGCTGAAACCGGCAAGACAGCTTTTCCTGTCGGGAGAGGTGTTTTGGACAATCCAAATGTTAACGGCGCAGATAATCCGAGCGTGTTTTACGACGACAACGGAACACTTTTTCTTATTTTTGGGGACCCTAATGGCGACGGCGGCGTGTTTAGAGACGGGGCGATGGCATTTACTTCTGAAATTGTTCCGGAGAAAAATCTGGACTTAAAGCATAATCGCAACTGGGCTGTTAGAAGCGACGATTACAACAACGACGGATATTATGATGCGGCTTCGTTAGCGGGCAAGGCAGGATACACCCGTGTGAATAATATTGGCGGAGCTGTTTTGGATTTGCCTGACGGGCGGAAGAGAATTTTATTCATGGCTTATTTTTATATATCGCAGCCTACTAACCCTCAGAGAGTGCAGCTGCTTTATTCAGATGATAATTTTGAGACAATGGCTGTTAATAATCCAGAGCTTATATTTTGGGATTATTCTGACGGGGGCTATGGAGCCTATGCGCCGCATGTTTTTCTTGGGTATAGCATGAGAAGGCTTGGAGATTATATTTATATTGCAATGCCAAGGTCAGGCAGCGGGAATTTAGTAATGTTCAGAGCTAATGTTGGTGACTTAATAAAATCAGATTTATCTTTGAGCGATTGGGAGTATTTGAATTCGACAAACGCAAGTGGATACGCCTCCTGGATTAAAGGAGTTGAAAGAGGGCAGATTTCTTTAGCATGGGACGATGAAAAATACATTCCCCCAGTCAATTTTAGCTCTGCGCCCTCTATCTTGAGTTCGATACATTGGAATCCTTACTTAAACAAATGGATTGCGATGGACACGATTTATGTTAATACTTGGGAATCTGATTATTACTGGGGGCCTTATACAAATATTACTTTTATAAATCATTACCCTTATTTCAACGGATATAACGCATTTACTCACGAAACTTTGCTTGGAGAGAATGGAAGAGATATTTATTACGCGAGGTCAAGATGGCCATCGTCTGGATATTACGGAACATATTGGTTCAAGGCAAGAATGACTCCGCTGATGGAAATTGAACTTTCCCAAAAATCTGCTGTGAGAGGAAACAACATTTCTATTACTGTTACTGATAATTCTGGAGATGTCCGCGAGGCAGACTTTTATGTTGGTGTCGACGGATGGAAGGCGGATTATACAAAGAGCGAAGGAAACAAACATTTCTTCAGCTATGTTGTTTCAGGAGAAGAAAATAATGGAGGAGTTGGAGTTGTTAATGTTGCTGCTTACAAGATTTACAGGAATTCTCCGATAAACGCGTCAAACATGAGAGAGGTTGCTTTGGCTGTCAATCATAGAAATGATTTGCATTTAGATATAACGTCTCATGCTGAGAATGAAATTGTTTCTGGGACTGTTATTATTAATGCAAGCGCGTGGTATGATACTGCGGTTGAAGAAAATTCAGAGGGGAAGCCGGAAGTTTATGTTATAAGAACTGTTTTGGAATCTACTGAAAACGAAATGGTTGAGGACGCTGATGTTCTTGCGCCGTATAGTTTGAAATTGGACACTTCGAGATATGAAAACGGATTGCATGAATTCAAGATTACTGTTTACGATACAATAGACAGAAAAGCTGAGAAGATAATTAGATTGAATATTCAGAATGGCGCGGCGCCTGCTGTGGCCGGAAATTATCTTTCTGACGGGGACATGGAAGCTGACGGAACGAGTTCGTGGATGTCTTATACTTCTGGTGCTTTGCTAAAAGTTTCCGACGGAAGGCAGAGAAATGGGAAGCAGAGCTTACTAATTATTAATAATGACAGCGCCGGAACTGGCGAGTATAGGGGGATGCAGCAAATTGTGAGCGGGCTTAGCGGGGGAGAGAGTTTATATTATTCTGTGTGGGCAAAAATGCATCAGAATATAACTTCTAAGACTCCGTCTGACATTTTTGCAGGGGAATATTTGAATAACTCTTTTTACTGCGGGATTTATGCTCCAGGATATAATTGGCTGGATATTTGCTACAACTACTATTCTCCATTTAGCTATTTTATTAAATGCGGGAGGCAAATCACAAATCCTTCCGGAAATACAGATCTCTATTTTATATGCGCGGTCAGGGAAAGAAATGTTGATGCGGGCAGAATAGAATTAATTATTGACGACGCTGTTTTAAGAGACGCTTCTTATCCTGTTGTTGAAGACGCGACAAATTTGAATTTAGATTTGATTGACGGGAGAGTTGAATTGAGCTGGGAGTTTGCTAGAGATTTGAATGTAGAGTATTATTATATTTATAGAAAATTAATTGGCGGCACTTATGAAAAAATCGGAGAAGTTAGAGATTATATGCGTTCTTTTTCTGATGATGTTTCTTCACTTGCGAGCGGAGAGTATGTGTATAAAGTTGTTTCTGTCGATGAAATGGCTAAAGAAAGCAATGGCGTAGAGATTGGATTTGTGAAATAGATTTTAGGGTGATTAATATTTTGAGGAGATAGTTAGTGTGATAGAATCGAGATTTTATATGGAGGTAATTGTCGGGATAGATTCGAGAAATTTAGGAAGAAGATAATTAATAGTTGTTTTATGAGATAATTAATTTTAGGGAATAATTATCTGGATAGAATCGAGAGTTTTAGGAAGAAGATAATTATCTGGATAGAATCGAGAAATTGCTCTTCTCGGCGCGCATTTGGACGCACAATTTTATTCGGCTGTGCGTCTTATCATTAACCAAATTCACTTCGTGAATTTGGAGAGCGCGCCGAGCAATTTCCGAGAATTTTACGATAACAGAAATTTCCGAGTATTTTATAATAATAGAAATTTCTGGAACGAAAGCGACCGACAATATGACGCAGGATTCGGTTTGATGTCATTTACATTCAGAATAAGCCTGTTCTTCAAATCTATCCCAATAGTTACCTGTGAATTCTTTGTTATCAAAAGCTTCTCGATATTCATTAGCTTTCTGTTCATCGAAACATTTACAATCATGTAAAGAACCAATACAGTAATATTCGGTGAAAGCATCTGCCCATCCGCTTGGGTAATAGCTATAGGCGATTCCTGTACATTGACATATTTTATCTTTAGGTAATCCTGCAAAACCACCGCTATGAGCATACGGTTTAAAGATAAAAAAGCTCGGATAAGCAATAATAAGAATTACTACGAGAATTACAAGGATTGTGGAGATTATCAGACTGTTTCGCTTCATAAACAAAAATGATTAAAATTCTATATAAATATATCGAAAGCTTCAAATTGAGTCCGAGTAATATTGCACATAACTAAAATTTTAGAATTATTCTGATATAGAAATTTCCGAAAGGTTTGGATAAAATTTGAAGAGGAAAGGTTTTTAATAACTGGATATTAGATTATTTAGAAAAAGAAGATGAATATAGCAATAAACGGATTCGGGCGAATTGGAAGAGCTGTGTTTAAGATTGCGCTGGAGAAGGGGATGCACATCGCCGCGATTAATGATTTGTCTGACGTGAAAAATCTTGCTTACTTGCTGAAATATGATTCTGTCTACGGACGCTACGACAAGAAAGTCGAAGTCAAGGGAGGAGATTTAGAAATTAACGGCAAGATAATTAAAGTTCTTGCTGAAAAAGATCCTTTGAATTTGCCGTGGAAAAAACTCGGAGTTGATGTTGTTATTGAATCAACTGGTTTTTTCACGGACAAGACCGGAGCTGAAAAACATTTGAAAGCTGGCGCGAAATTTGTTTTGATAACTGCTCCTGCCAAGAATCCTGATGCGACGATTGTCTTGGGAGTTAACGACGGTGATTTGAAAAAAGAGCATAAAATTATTTCTGTTGCTTCCTGCACGACGAATTGTCTTGCGCCGATTGTGAAAGTTCTGGATGATAATTTTGGGATAGAGCAGGGGATTATGACGACTGTTCATGCTTACACGAATGACCAAGTTGTGCACGATCAGGTTCATAAAAAAATGAGGCGCGGGAGGGCTGCGGGCTTGAACATTATTCCTACTACGAGCGGCGCGAGCGAGGCGATTAATGCTGTTATTCCGAGATTAAAGGGGCGGATTGATGGGTTGGCTTTGCGAGTTCCTGTTTCAGTTGGTTCTATTGTTGATTTTTCTGCGAGGTTGAAAAGACCTGCGGATGCTGAGAGAATAAACGCGGCGATGAAGAAGGCTTCGATGGGCGCGATGAAAGGAATTTTGGATTATACTGAGGATGAGATTGTTTCTACTGATGTGATTGGGACTTCGTGCTCGTCGCTGTTTGACGCTACCGGGACAATTGTGATAGGGGATTTAGTCAAAGTATTTTCTTGGTATGATAATGAGTATGGGTATTCGTGCAGAGTTGTGGATGTTGTTAAGATGCTTCGTTAAGTTTATATAGACGACTTCTAAAAATAATTTATGACAATTGAAGAAGAAATTGTGGCTTTTGACGACTTGACAAGAACAGTTGCTGAAATAGCTAAAGAACTCGTGGAAAAAGGATATTCTTTAGATACTGTTCGGTGTGCTCTTTATGCGAGCAGAAATGGAATGAATTTAAAGCAATCTCGGAATATTTATGCTATCAAGAGGGGATTTAATAGCTATAATGATTATACGTATTGCATGCGATTAGTAAATTCGGGAATAATAAAAAACAAAAAGGGTTATCTTAGAAGAAGAAAAACTAGGTAGCTTGGCGGGGCGAGACTTGCTGCTCCAGAAGTTTTAGACAGAATTCCATCTGAAGAAAGATGTGAGGAGCAAAAATTCAAAGATTTGATTTCTGTTCTTGAGGAAGATGAAAAAGATTTGATGATGAAAAGATATTTTGAAGGCAAAACGTTAGATGAAGTTGCACAAGAAAAAGGCATGACGCATCAAGCAGTCTTTTCCAGAGAACAAAAAGTTTTACAAAAATTTGTAAGGTATTTTAGAAGAGCGAGATTAAATTAAAAAGAGTTAGGTTTTTATTCTCCTTTTTCTTTAGAATCTGACATAAAAGGAGATGAAATGAAATTCAAAACAATAGATGATTTTAATTTTTCCGGGAAAAGAGTTTTAGTCAGAGTTGACTTGAATTCTGAAGTCAGCGACGGAAAAATACAAATGAGCGACAGGATTTCCGAGAGCGCGAAGACAATTGCTGAGCTTTGCAAGAAGGGCGCGCGGGTTGTTGTGCTGGCGCATCAGGGCAGATTAGGCGATGAAGATTTTACTTCTTTAGAGCAGCACGCTAAATTATTGAATAAAATTGTGAAGATTAAATTTGTCGACGATGTTATCGGGGAGAAAGCGCTTTCGGAGATTAGTTCGTTGAAAGACGGACAGGCGATTTTGCTGGAGAATGTCCGCGGATTGAAAGAAGAATCTGACGGCGGGGCTGAAAACAATTTAGTCAGGACTTTGGCTGGGCATTTTTATTTGTATGTTAACGACGCTTTTTCTGTTTCGCACAGGGAACAGACGTCGATAACTGGCTTTCCAAAAGTTTTGCCTTCTTGCATCGGAAGAACAATGGAACAGGAATTGAATGCCTTGGGGCATTTGGATAAAATGAAAAATGCTTTGTTTATTCTTGGAGGTTCGAAGACAGACAATGTTTTATTGATGAAGAAGAAAAAAGTTATTACCTGCGGGGTTTACGGGCATCTTTGTTTAGTTGCCAAGGGAAATGATTTGGGTGCGCAAAATAAATTTCTTGAGAAGACAGTTAAAGATTATTCTGCTGTTCTTGCGGATTTGAAGAAAGTTGTTCTTGGAGTTCGGACGCCGATGGATTTGGCTGTTAATGCTAACGGGCGGCGGAAAGAGTTAGCGATTTCAGAGTTTCCGTCGGAATATGAGGTTTTTGATATTGGCTCGCGAACTATTTCTTTGTATAAAGATTTGATAAAAAATTCAGAGGCGGTTTTTATGAAGGGGACTGCAGGGTATTGCGAGGATGCAAAGTTTTGTTTTGGTACTCGGGAGTTATTGAATGCGATTGCTTCTTCGAAATGTTTTTCGGTTTTGAGCGGAGGGCATACTTCAACTGCCTTGAAAAAATTTGGGATTCCCAAGAAAAAATTTGATTATGTTTCGTTGAGCGGTGGGGCGCTGGTTTGGTATTTGGTTGGGAAGAAATTGCCGGGATTGGAGGCGTTGAGGAAATGAAGAAAAAAATAAATTGGGACGATGTTGCTTTTTGGATTATTACTATAACTTTAATAATTGTGATAGGATATTTATTCATAACAGGGAGGGCGTTTGAATGAACTGGAAGAATTTGCTTTTTTGGATATTATCATTACTTGCAGCAATTTTATTATTATGGAATATATTCGGAAATAGTCCGAGCGAATTTATTACTTTAATTACAATTATTTTTGCGATGGTTGTAAAAATGTGGACTTTAAGCGATAGGCAAATTAAGTCAGAGATGAGGATGAAGGAAGGATTTAATAAAATAAAAGACGATATGGATTTAATAAAAAAGAAGTTGAAAGTTTAAAATGAAATACGATATAATAACATTAGGCGGGGCAGTTGTCGACGCATTTGTGGAGATGGACGTGGCTAAAAAAAATGGCATGCTGAGTTTTCCTGCTGACGAGAAAATGCTCATGAAAGATTTGGATTTTTACACTGGCGGCGGCGGAACAAATACTGCGGCTGCGTTTTCCAAGATGGGTTTGAAAACAGGCTGCATTGCTGAATTGGGGAGGGACAATAACGCTGAAATAATTTTGAAAGAATTGAAAAAATTTAATGTTGATTTTTTGGGGACGCGGGGAAAAGAACCGACGGGTTTTTCTGTTATTTTAACTGGGCGGGGCAAGAGCAGAACGATTTTGCAGAAAAAAGGAGCGAATGAAACTTTGTCTTTTAGGGAATTGAATCTGAGCAAGTTAAAGACCAAATGGTTTTATTTTTCGTCATCTATTGGGGAGACTTTGAAGACGCAGAAAAAATTATCTTCGTGGGCGCGGAAACGCGGGATTAAAATTGCTTACAATCCGAGCAGTTATTTGACTAAGCAAGGCGCGCGGAATCTTCGGGGATTGCTGAGAAATGTTGATGTTTTGATTTTGAACAAAGAGGAAGCTTCGGATCTTGTCGGGAAAAGAAGTTTTAGCGGGCTGCATGCGCTTGGGCCGAAGATTGTCTGCATTACCGACGGGGCGAACGGAAACCAGGCCTCTGACGGGAAAAAAATTTATTTTGTTGGGGCGAGGAAAATTAAAGTTGTTGAAAGAACGGGCGCGGGAGATGCTTTTGCGTCGGGTTTTGTTGCCTGTCTGATTAAAACTGGAAAGATTGAAGATGCTGTCAGAATCGGGAGCTTGAATGCAGAATCTGTGATTAAAATTCGGGGGGCGAAGAATGGGCTTTTGGGGTGGGGGAGGGCGAGGAGAGAGATGGGGAAGATTAAAGTTAAGATTGGGAAATTATAAGTATACTTTTTTTGATTGATAATTATGACAGGAGTTGCAGAATAATTCTGAAAGGGACATTGAAGAATTAAGAATTAGATTAAATTTTTCTTATGCCGGGTTTATAGAACAGCTTGACGAACTTGACAGGAATAGGGCGGTTAGCTTAAAATTTCTAGACGAAACTGTTTTTGATATTTAGAATTAATCTTCATCATCCTGCAAACTTTTTAGCGCGTCTTGTTCTTCTTTTAATCTTTTCTGGGCGTCTTTTATTCTCTTGATTTTTTCTATTCTTGAACGGACGTTTTCAATTTCTGCTTCTGTTTTTAAGAGTTCCTCGTCGATTGGAGTGGCTGATTTTGGCTTGGGCATTATCTGCCCTGAATGTCTCATGTGCTGAACTTTTGGCAGATACGCTGGCGGCGCGCTGCTTAAGAAAGATCTTCTTACAAGAAATACGACGACAATTGCAATAACTGCTGCTATTCCTACGACCCAGATTGTTGTTTTGGAAGAGAGCCAGTCGCTATTCTTGAAAATTGCCAAGCCAGTTATTCCTGGTTCGCTTGAAATGTTTTGCATCATTTCTTCAATTGTTTCGTTTACTGTTTCTTCGGTTGTTTGGTTGGTTTCTTCTTCGACTGTTTGATTGGCAGTTTCAACTGTTTCGTTTTTTATTTCTAAGGTCCTGTAATCTTCGTTTACTTTTCCAGGTATAATCTGGAGATAAAGGGGTTCGGACATGGACTTTTTACTAAAATATTCAGACATAATTTTTTCATTACCGTTATTTATCTGCACATACAAGTCAATTTCGTTATAATTGTTAGAGGAGAAAGTAGCTGAAGCCAAACCGCTTGTGTCTGCTGTTTTTTTGATGGATTCCAGTAATTGGTAATCGTCTGAAGGCTCGGCGACATTTATGAAGACGACGTGGTTTGGGTAGGTTTTGATGTTAATCTCTAATGTTGCTGCGGTTACAACTGGCAAGATTGATAATAAAATCAACAAGAAAATTAATTTTTTCGCCATCTTCTTTGGATTCATAGCTATCTCTCCTTTATAAATTTTTTTGTGATTTTTGCCTCATTAAATTTTTTGAGGGAAATTCATTATTTGGGTAATATCATTAAGGGGAATAATTATTTGAATAGAGTCGAAAAATTAGCCTTCGCTAATTTCCGAGAATTTAACGACATGAATTTGATAGCAACTATTATTTATTTGTTTTACTTTTTAGTTTTGATTTCGGTAAGATTAAATATTGGGAGTTTTTTCTTTTATTGTTCACATGGCACAATCGCGTTAGCTCAAATGCTATGTGGAACGGAGAGTCAAGCCCACATGGCACAATGGTACTGCGCGCGCCTCGAGAGCGCGTTTCCTTCGGGATTTCCAGGTTCGATTCCTGGTGTGGGCGTTTATAGCTGAACCTGGCTTTGATTCGCTCTTGCTCGGGTACTCGCTAGGTGACGAATACGTCCCCATACGTCGCCGGAATACCAGCGCCGAGCGGCGAACAAAGTGGTTCGATTCCTGGTGTCGGCGTTTATCGAGATTAATTTCTTATTATGTCGTATCCGATAATTATTTCCTAACGACAAATTAAACTGTTTCTTTATTTTCATTCTTTTCTCCTTTTCCTTTCAAATGCCTGTGCTGGAGTTTCC
>JAGVXA010000025.1 GCA_018304025.1 Candidatus Pacearchaeota archaeon
CTTAGAACTCCCTCTCAAGCTTTCCTAGAAAAACAGAGAAAGAAATAAAAACAATGAGCAACTCAAATAATCGAGAGGACATTAATAGCGGACACTACAGTTTTAGAAGAATAATTTGTTATATATCTTATTTTGCAATAGTATTTTAATAATGGGCTGCTAGTGAATTGTATGGCAATTAATTTAATGAATGTAAGACATCGCGAGGATCCAACTCTATCGGGCAGGGCTTATTTTCTTTCTCCTAGATATGTGGGCAGGGGGACCGATGGTTTTGACGAAGGGGATATTTTGCCTGCCTGGTTTGATAATAATTTAGTTAGAGGAGAAATATTAATGAGCAGAGAAGGAGTTTATGCAGAAGTTAAGCACGAGGGTTTTGTCGAGGGAATATCTGAAACTCATACCAGCAGGGGAACAAAGGCGCGTTACAGAAGAGTTGTGCAAGTTTTATTTTCTCCTTTGTCAGAGGGATTTCCTAGAGAATTATCTGAGGTTATTAGCGCAAACCATTATCGCCAAGTTTCAGAGAATGATTTATTTGTCAAACATTTTCATAATCCAATCCGAAATATTCTTGGGCCGAGCGATCCTTTTAGTTAGAATTCTTCGGCGTTTTTGTAAAGCCATTCTTTCCATTCTGGGAAAACGATTTCTGATTTTGGGGTGCCTTCTTGGATTGTGATTTTACTGCTGATGTTATGGAATGCTGCATTTGAAAGCGAATTGAATTCTGATTCCATGAGCCATGGTTTTTTTAATTTGATTGCGGCTTCGACGATTTCCTGTTTTATTTTTCCCCTTAGAATTATATTATCATAGACTGCGTCCCAGTCGCCTGCCCAGCCCCTTACGTTTCCTGCGATGTCTTTTATTATTTCTGAGTCGCCGTTGATTAATTCTGGAGTTGGCTCGAGCTCGTCTGTTTCAACATTGTATTTTAACAAGTCCACGAATCCTTTTTCTTCCAAGGGGTCTTTGGTCCAGTGTTTTCTTACTTCTGTCACCTGCGTAATTCTTTTCATTGAATGCAAGCCGTCGGAAGTTTTTATTGGATTCGCGACGATTACCAGGTCTGTTGCTTTGAAAGAAGTTGTCGGGACGTTTAAATCGTTTACTAATCTGTCGAAGACGCCGTAAGCTGAAGCGCCGTGGATTGTTCCTGCGACGACATTTGCCAGCGCGCCGACTCGCATTGCTTCATATAATGCTTTTGCTTCTTCTGAACGGACTTCTCCAATTATTAACGCTGAGTCGCCTAATCTTAATGAGGTTCTGATTCCTTCTGAGGCCTCGACTTCTGTTGTGCCTGACGTTAATGCAGAGCGGACTTTCATTCTTAAAATATCGTAGCCGATTTTTCTTAATGCGTCTACTGGAAGTTCAAGCGTGTCTTCCACGACGATTGTCCTGAATTTTGGCATGATTTCCAGCATTAGAGAACCTAACAAAGAAGTTTTACCAGACGAACGCGTTCCTGCGACTAACAATGTTCTTGAGCCGTCAATCATGAAGGATAGAAGTCCTGCGGCGAAAGAATTTATCATTTTGTTTTGAATAAAGAGGGGGAGTGTCCACGGCTGGTCCCTGTGCCTTCTTAATGCGTAGGCGAGCCCGCTCGGAGAGAGAGGAGATGTTATTGCCGCAACTCTTGCTCTTGAATTTTCCAAGATTAAATCTGTATCTAAAACAGGATTTGCCTCGTCTAACGGGCGTCCTGATTGGAGTCTTAATTTTGCTGCCCAGGAATCTGCGTCTTCAAAACTTGGAATTATATTTGTCAGGCATTCGTCGTATTTTTCGTGGCGGACAAAAATTGGATTTTGAGTTATCGGGGCGTTTAGCACTATGTCTTGTATTTTTGTATCCATTAATAAAATCTCCAACAAGCCGAAGCCGATTGTATGCCTGACTAAAATTCTTGCCAGACCTGTTAGTTCTTTTTGAGAGAGGGTTAGCCCCTTGCTTTTTGAAAGCTCCAGCAACATATCTCTCGCGATGTTCAGAAAGACCTGCCTTGTCCTCGCTGGGTCTGTGAATTCTTCTGCTTTCGGACGGTGTTCTGTCAGAACATTTCTTGCAAGATTAAGAAGCATGTGGTGGTCTTCGTTAAGCGCGTATTCCGGAGGCATGACGTGATAAAAATATTTCGGGTCGTTTTCGTTTTTTAGAATCGTGATTGTTATTTCTTCCTCGTCTGCTTTTATTTCGTACTGGCTAATTAGTTCTGCGTCTTTTGGAAGCTGGGCTGCCAGTCTTGTGAATGTGAAATTTGGAAGAATTTCAGGACGGAAAATATTCTTGTAAACTTCCCGGCTGCCGAATGGGCTGAGCGAGATTTGCTGGAAATTGTTTCTGATTAGTCTTGTGTTTTCCAGCAACGCAAGAAATCTTTCTAATGTTCTCGTGTAGTTTGCCAAAGAGTTTTTATTTTGGACTTGGCTTTGCTCCATTTGGGTTCTTAATTCCCTTGTTCTTTTTTTAAGCTCTTGGTAGGAAGCAATCGGGTCTCTTTTCAAAAGATCCAAGAGATAACTCAAATCTTCGTGGACTTCGGGAAGATTGCCGAACATTGAAATTTTTCTTGGGGAGAGAATTTCTTCCTGTTTTGTCAGAAAATTATACAGCCGTGCGATTTCTGCCAACTGGAGAATTTGTTCCGAGGGATAGGAATAATTTCTCTGCTGGACGAAGACGATTCTTGAGACATTTGAATTTTCTGCCAGTGAATCCATTGTGCGGGCCATGACTTGAGGATTTTCCGCCAGCGAGGGAGCAAAGGGCGCGCCCAAATAATTTACGTAAAGGACGTTTTCTCCCTCCCGCCTTTCGACTTCTGATGCGAAGAGCGCTGTCTCTTTTTTGAATAGCATTGTATTAGGGGTTATCGGGGATTAAAATAGTTTTGCGTTTTTTAGTAGGCGAAGAGATTTTAAACTATGAATTCTTAGAAATGGAATGGCAGGAGAGATGATGCAATATTCGGGGCAGGATTTTTTTGCTGACGTTAATACGAGGATAAGGGATTTGGAGGAGAAGCAGAGAATTTTGAAAGACAGAATGGTTTTAGTCGGCGAGGGGCTGATTAATGAAAGAGAAAAGAGTTTTAACGAGATACAGGAAATGAAAAAAGTTGTTGTTAAATTGAAAGAGGAGAACATTAGAATAAAAGAGCTGCTGCAGAGAATTATGGAGAAAGTTAACAAGACTGCGGGGGCGGAGGAGCTGATGATTTTGCAGAGGCAATTAGACATATTGAGGACGGAAAAATAAAATGAGCATAACTGACGACGTAAAAAGAATGAAATCTGCCGGACAGACAGACCAGGCAATTATGAACGCGCTGAGCCAGCAGGGATTTTCTGTCAGCGAAATTTCTGAAGCGATTTCACAGGCAGATATTAAACGGGCTGTTGTTGGAAGACAGCAAAATCTTGGGATGACTCAAGAATTGGACAGCGGCGAGCAAGGAATTTACGAAACTCCTGTGTTTCAGGGAGAACAAGGACTAGTTCAACAGAGAGGATATGAAGGGATGCAACCGTCGATGGCTGGGGGCGAGCAAGTTGGGGGATATCAAGATTACGGTACGACTGCTGGAGCTTATCCTGCTGAACAACCTGTTCAAGGTTACAGCAGCGGAGGCGGAGTAGAACAGCAGTATTCTGAGCCTGGCGCAGGATATCCAGATTACCAGCAGTACCAAGAAGGAATGAGTTCTGATGTTATAACTGAAATTGCGGAGCAAATTGTTGGAGAAAGAATGGCGCAGATGCGGGAAAATCTTGAGAGGGTTTTGGATTTTAGGACTGTTGCTGAAGCTAAAATCGAAGGGCTGAATGAAAGACTGCGGAGGATGGAAAAAATTATTGACACTCTTCAATTATCTATTCTTGAGAAGGTTGGGGAGTATGTAGGGGATGTGAAGCATTTGAAGGATGAGTTGATTGAGACGCAGAAAAGTTTTAGGGCTGTGAATCGCGGGAAGAAGTAATAAATCAGATTTTATTTTATCACAATTGGATTTTGCTTCGCAAAATCTTATCGGTAAAATTCGCTCCGCGAATTTGGCGACGCATCAACTCCGCGAATTTGGCGACGCAATAATTATTATAATTCGCCGTCACGATAATTATTATAAACTCCTCTTATTCTATTTTTTTATGGAGCGTGTGTACTTGATGCGAAGGTTTGACATGAATGAAGGATTTCCTGAACAAAGCCCCAGTGGAATCGAACCGTACATCGACTGTTCATTTGTTTTAATCCATGAAATGGGACATATTGTTCGGTTGGAAGAGAGGGGATTTGGAGAAATGAAGGGAATTTCTTTAGAAACTGCAAGGAGATTAAAGAGAATCCAGGACAGAGGAATTGAAATTAGGGGGGATGTACCTACAGGTTATAGAAAACCGATAAATATTGCAGGAGACATGGAATTTTATCAGCCGTTTGATCCTGATTCTGCTGAACATTCTTTATTGTCTGAGCAAGGTGTAAATTTAGTTTATAATGAAAATTGAAAAGAAAACTTGGCCGGAATATTTTTCAGCGATAATCGATGGAAAGAAAACTTATGAGTTTAGACTGAATGATTTTGAATGTGGCGAGGGAGATGTTTTAGTTTTAAGGGAGTGGAATCCTGAAACTGAGGAATATACTGGGAGAGTTATTGAGAAGAAAGTTTTGAGAGTTGATAAGATTAAAGATTTTTCTAATTCTAGTTTTTGCTCTAAGGAAGAAATTGAAAAATACGGATTTCAGATAATTTCTCTTGGTGATTAATTTATCACGACAATTATTATAAACTTTGTTTATTTTATTTTTTTATGTCTTTGAAAGATATTCAGAACGAGACTGATGAATGGGTAAGAGGTTTTACGACATCGTACTGGACACCGCATGAAATAGCTGTCAGACTGGCTGAAGAAACAGGTGAAGTTGCGAGAGAAGTTAATCATCTTTATGGACCAAAAAAGAAAAAATTAGAGGAGCCTGATAATAATTTGGGAAATGAGCTGGCTGATGTGTTATTCACTGTTGTTTGTATGGCTAATCGGGAGGGAATAGATTTGCAAAAAGCGTGGGATGAGATGATGTCTAAAAAACATTATGGAAGAGATGCTGATAGATTCGAGAAGAGAAGAGACTGATTTTATTTCGCTTTAACTAAAATCCAGCTAACAACTGCAGAAACTGCTATTAATAAAATTGCTCCGGCGACTCTTGGTGAATAGAGCCAGCTTAATGCGTATTCTGCTTCAGGGCTTGTGTTCCTGCCGAAGAAGGGGCCGGGAAGATAGCCGACGAGAAGATTTGAGAATACGACAAACGCGGATACTAAGAAAATTAATCCGAAGAGAATAATGAACGTTACTCCGATTCCTTTTGTGAATGCTGCTTCTTTTCCGATGAATCCTGTTATTGCTAAAATAAATACCAACGCGACTAAGAGGACAGCTATCCAAGGGATTATTACTTGGACGTATTGCCTTGCGCCTGCTGCTGAGACGAAGATTGCTGCGATTAGAAACGAGACGAAGATATTTACAAACTGATTGTCGCCGAGGAGTTTTATTTTCCAGAAGATTGCGTAAGAAATGACGAAGACGATTAAGAAAGCTGCGATGGGTGCGAAGTAAGTTATTGAGGATATGTCTGCCGCCATTTTATGATTTAGCAAAATCTACGTCTCTCCAGGGCAACCAGACAGCATTTCCTGGTTTTTTGCTTCCTTCGTGTTTGCCTCCGGATACAGCAACTGCGATGATGAGTGCGATCAATAGGACAGCTAGAATAATGAGCCCTGCTGAATCACTTCCGAAGCCCCAAGTGTTATAACCTAGTTTTTCAAATGTCTGGTAAACAATTATTAGTGCGATTACAGCACCAATCGACGCTAATCCCCAGCTCCAGTATCTTGTTTCGTCTTCTGCGATGAACATTCCTACTAAAATTAAAAGCGAGAGAATAATTGCGAGCCCGACTCCTAATTTTGGAAAGATTTCTGCAAGGAAAACGCTGAAAAAGTTCTGCCATCTTAGCGCCAATAACCCGATGACGACTGCAATGATTACATAAACTGCGCGGTTTTTTCCGAGGAATTTTGTTGAGGAAAGAATTCCAAAGACAACTGCGAAGACGAGCAAGAAAGGAAGGATGTAGTCGAATACGCCTATGTATTCCCATTGATAGAAAATGTCCTGCAGTGAATTGTAAAATGCCATTTTATTTTTAGTTAAGTTTTATTTATATATCTTTCTTAATCCTCTTTTTAGTTTTTATTTTTCCGCTGCTCCCGATTTTGCTTTGCCGCCGCCCCAGACAACTGCTGCGATTGCTGCGACAGCGATTATAACGAAGATAATATTTGTCAGAAATCCTGAACCGCCGTCGATAGTTATGTAATCATACGCTGTGCTCCAGAAGCCGGTAATTATTAAAATTGCAATTACCAGCGCCAACATTGACAAGGAAATTAAAACCCACTTTATTCCCTTTGGAAGTTCGAATTCTCCTTCTTTGTGGAAAGAGCCGAGGAGGATTAACAAGACGAGGATTATAACTAGCGAGACTGCCAGGAAAGGAACTAACTCGACGATTATTCCGATTGCGTATCTGAACGAGATTGCTAATAGTCCAATAACTAAAGCTACAATTGCGTCGATTTGTTTTTTGCCCTCGCCGAAAATTTTTGCTTTTTGCAATACCGCGAATACAATTGTGAAGATTAAGAGGAAGGGAAGGATGGTTGTGACAAATAAGGGACTGGATAAAATTGTCGCACCTCCGTATTCAAATGCCATGAGTTAATTAGAGATGATATGTATTTAAATGTTTTTTATTTTCGGCTGGTGTGCACGCAGGTGACATATGTCACCTGCTAAAGTAAACTTCTGCCGGGGTTTTTCCCTCTAGACTTGTATGCGGTCGAAAATGATTATATCTCATCC
>JAGVXA010000023.1 GCA_018304025.1 Candidatus Pacearchaeota archaeon
GTTAATGATAATGACGAAACTGACCCTGCGATTACGCAATGCAACGACGGAATTGACAACGACGGCGATTTGCTGATAGACTTGGCTGATACAGGATGCGTTAATGGCGAGGATAATGATGAATACAATCTGCCTGCTCCATTAGGTTTATTTAGCGACGATTTTAACGACGGCAATCTTGATGGATGGGTTTTGAGCGCTGTATCTGGAGGCAATAATTGGGCTGCTTCGACGCTGAACCCCTACGAGGGAAGTTATTCTGCTGAGAGCAAACCGATGTCGACTACAACACCTGCTTCTGTGATGGAGAAAACAGTCAGCACTGTTGGATACGGAGCAATAACTTTAAGATATTATAGAAGATTGGTTGCTTTAGATGTTGGGGATGAGTTTCAAGTGAAATGGTTTGATGGAACAACTTGGCAGATTTTAGAGCAAACGGGAAGCGCTTCGGCGAATGATGCAGGATATGTTTACAAAGAGTATTCATTGCCTATGAATGCAGGCGAGAATCTGAATTTTGCAATAAGATTTGAATGCACTGCGGGCGCTGTTTCAGAATTCTGCAGAGTTGACGATATTGAAATAACAGGACAGTAAATCTTAATTTTATTTTTTCTTTCTTTTTTTATTTGAAGAAATGTTTATAAGTGCGAGGATATATTTTTTAGGATGAATATAAAAGGGGTATTGATTTTGTTTGTAGTTGCTGGTGTATTTATGATTGGGCTTGGTGATGCTGCTGTGATTTTTAGTGATGGGTTTGAAAGTGGGGGGATGAGCGGATGGACTCTTACAAAAGATGCTCTTGCTGAAAGCTATTGGTATGCTTCAACAACCAACCCCTTTACCGGAAGTTATCATGCAGAAGTCAATCCTGGAAGTACAAATGAGCCAGCAAGCACAATGCAGAAAATAATATCAACTTCTGACTATCAAAATATAATTCTTAATTATTCAAGAAGGCTTATTGGTTTAGACATAGCTGATGAATTTCAAGTAGAATGGTTTGATGGTTTGACCTGGACGATATTGGAACAAACAGGAGACAGTGCGGGCAATGACGCCGCATATGTTTCAAAACAATTTAGTTTGCCTTCTGGAGCAAATAATAACGTAAATTTTGCAATAAGATTTGAATGTACTGCTTCAGGTACCGAATATTGCAGAGCCGACGATATTAAAATTACTGGAGATACTGTTGACACAACACCGCCGATTGTAAACATAACTTATCCTTTGAATAAAACTTACAATGCAAATATTTCGCAATTAAATTATACTATTGCAGAGACAAATCCGGGCAGATGCTGGTATAGCGTCGATAACGGGGAAAGTAATTTTTCGAGTGCTGCTGCTGGAGAGAATTGGACTGGATTGAATTCTGCAGAAGGTTCGAATATATGGAGAGTTTGGTGCAATGATACAAATGGAAATTTAGGAACAGCGGGCGTGACTTTTTTCAAAGATTCTATTTTTCCGTTGATAGATTATGGAATTGGAGTTGAAGAAGACGGCGCTAATTTTAGCAGAAATTGGATTTTTGTGAATGTGTCAGTTGTTGAATTGAATGAAGCAAATATAACTTTTAGATTGTTTGATGAAAATGGGATTGTAAACGAAAGTGTTTTTACAAATGGGCGACGAGAAATTAATTGGACGAATTTAGACGAGGGAGTTTATTATTATAATGTCAGCGTGTCAGATATTGCCGGGAATATTAACAGCACTGCAACGAGAGAATTAAGAATTGACAGAACAGGGCCGAGCGTAAATATAATTTTTCCTGAATCAAAGACATACGGATACAACGTGAGTTTGCCTTTAAACTACAGCGCTAATGATTTATCTGGAGTTGGCTCTTGCTGGTATAATTTGGACGGCGAATTGAATAACTCTATTTTTGACTGCCAAAACATCACATTTAACACGAGTGAAGGAAGTCACACTGTTTACGTTTATGCCAACGACAGCTTGGGAAATGAAAATTATGCGTCGAGAAACTTTTCTGTGAATACTCAGTTGGCAGTCAGTCTTGAAAGTCCGAGTGACAATAAATGGCTAGGTTATAAAAATGCAGAATTAAATTACAGCGTGAGTACTGCGTCCCAAGTAAGCAATTGCAGTCTGTGGATAAATTCCGGAGGGGCCTGGCATTTGAACCAGACGAATTCCTCCGCGGTTAATTCAACAGGAGGATTAAACAAATTTAATATTGAACTGGAAGATGGGAGCTATATCTGGAATGTTTTTTGCACAGGAACTTACAGCGCTTTTGCTTCGAGTAATTTTAGCTTGAATATTGACTCGCAAACTCCAGTTTTAAATGTGGAATATCCGTCGAATAACTCTGTGTTCAGACAAAATGTTTCTATTGGATTGAACTTCACATCCACTGACATGAATTTACAAGCGTGCTGGTATAGTTTGAATAATGGAGAAACGAACAGAAGTGTCAGCAACTGTGCCGGCGGTTTTAATAATTTAACTTTTGGATATTCTAACGGAATTTATAACCTGAGTGTTTATGTAAATGACTCTGCAAATAATATTAATTCATTCAGAATTTATAACCTTACAATCGAGCATGATTCTGCTGCGCCAAATTTAGTTTTGTCTGAACCTTTAGGGGCTAAGACGAGCAATTCTGGAATTCCTTTGCAATTTTCTGCGGGCGATAATGTTGATTCGCTGACAGAGATGACTTGCTGGTTTGATGTTAGATACAGTTCTACGGGTGGTTTTGTTTCAGGATTAGAAAATGTTTCTGCTGCAGGATGCACGAGCACGACATTTAGCGTGCCGAGTGATTCTGCGTATAATTTGTTTTTGTATTCGAGAGATAGAACGGGAAATTTGAATTCGACTAATTCTTCTTTCAGCGTTTCGACTCCAAGCGGGGGCGGAGAGATTGGGGGCGGAAGCACTGGCGGGGGCGGAGGTGGTGGAGGCGGCGGAACTACGACTTCGGTTGCAAACAAAACAACGCGCGCAATCAGAATTGAATTTTCTGAGATTGACGAGGTGGTTTTAAGAAGAGGAACTTCGGAAAAAATTAATTTAGCTGTTACAAGCAAGGATTTTGAATTTTTGAATAATTGCGGATTAAGATTTAAGGGAGCGATAGCAAGCTGGCTGGGAAATTCACAGAGCAAGGGATTGAGCAACGGAGAAAAATATACTTATAATATTGATTTGAATATACCTGCTACTGCGGAGCCGGGAAGTTATTCCGGCGAGATTGTTTTGAAATGCGACGAGGGAGAAGAAGGGACTTCGCTGAAAATTACTACATACAGAGAAAATTTTGAAGCGGAGATTTTGGAATATGAAAGATTTGACGAAGAACTCAGAGTTACTTATTCTTTAGTTGAAAACTCTGGAGAGAATCACGATATTTTGATTAACTATTCAATGTCTGATTTTGACAGCATTGTCAGAACTGCGGGGCAAGAATCCATATCGCTTGGCGCAAAAGAAAAAGCCGAGAATGTTTTAGTTTTCAAATTACCAAAAGATTCTTTCGGGGAATTTAATTTTGCAATGGTTTTAAGCGACGGAGTTTCTACTGTCAGCACTGAAGAAACGCTTTTTCTGCCTTCTGGTTCTGTCGGAGGATTTGCTGTTTTTGAAGGAGGAAACAAGACGCTATCCTGGATTGGAGTAGGAGTTGTTTTAATTATTATGCTAATATTTGTCGGGAGATTTATCTGGAGACATAACCAGAGAAGCAAGCATGTTTGGGAGTTGAAGGGAAGACGGGGAAAAAGAAAATTGCTTGATTTTGATTTGTGATTATTTTGCTTCGGCGTCGATTGTTTTGTTTTCTTCCAGAGTTTCTATTAGTCTCATGAAAGCTCTTGCGTGAGATTCCCATCCCTGTTTTTTTCCAATTCTACGCATATTTTTTTTCATTTCTCTCAGGAGTTTCCGGTTATTTTCCGTCATTCTTTGAATGCTTACTGCAATTTGCCTCGGGGTGTCTTGAGAATTTGGCTGGACAAAAGATGCTTTTGGCAATCTGTCGTCGATTAACGGCCAGTCAAGTCCGCTTCGCTCATTTAATGTTGTTAGTTCCATCGGAGAGATTCCCTGAAAATGTGTTGGTTCTATAATGTCATATGCATTTACAAAAGGAGTAGTGATGGATGCTTCGCCGGTAGCAACCCCTTCTATAAATCTTCCCGAAGCAATTTGTTCGAGATTTTGATAGACCGTGATGTTTATATCTGAACTGCTGTCAAGCCACATCATGTGCCTGTTTGTCTGATATTTTTCCAATAGAATAACATTTACTTTTCTCGGGTCTATTTTTGGAAGAGTTTTAACTGTTGCTTTCACTGTTTTTAATTTCCATCTTTCGCAGGCGTTTTGTTTTTCTTCTTCTAATTTTTCTGCTTTTTCCGGAGCTGATTTTATTAATCCGGGATGAATTTGTCCTGCAATCATTAACACAGTGTCTTCTTCAATTACTCCGTACTCTCTTATCGCCATTCCGTAACCATCTATTGCCTCGGGGATTCCTTTTCCTTCTCCCTGCAAGCCGGCGATTAGGAGAGTTGTACCGACTCTTTGAAGTCCTAGTTTTTCTCTTATTTTTCTTTGCTCTTGAATTGAGATGTTAGTCATCCAACTTCCGTGGTGAATGTTTTCGATTAGAGCGGTTTCGTGGTCGTCGGGGTCAATGCCGTAAACTTCTCTTAAAATTGGTTTTATGCTTTTTGACAAACCAATTGACGCGTCGACAATTTCATCGATTGACGCGTAAATTGAACGTTCGTGATCTTGCGGCGTTGTTCTTAAGGTGTGTTTTTGCTCGACAACATAAATTCCACGCGATTTTGCTTTTCTTGCTATATCGACAAAATGGGTTCCTCTTGCATTTTCGTATGAGCCATCTTCGTTGAAGAGAGGAGACAAACCGAATTCGTTGTTTAAGTAGAGAACTTTAACTGCGCGAGGATATTTGCTTCCCAATGCTTCAAGATTTTCTATTGTTTTTTCTATTCCCTCTTTCCATGAGTCTGGATTATATTTTTGGATTATGCATTGGACTGTAGGGTTTTTTCTGTAGGATTTTTCTGTCGTGTCTATTGCTGTGACAGTCATTCCTTTTATTCTTCGGGGAAACTGCTGTCTCAAAGCCAAGCTAAAATTTCCCCAATAAGTTGCGAGTCCGCAAGGTTCTGGAGAAACGGTTGTTAAAGCTCCTATTACTATATCAAGCGGCATATTCTTTTTCCTTTATATGTTTTTATAAATCTTTCCTTTTAAAGTGGTAACAATTTTTTATAAGTCTTTAGTTAGTTTATTTGAAATGGAAGAGAAATATTTTGTTATTGGTTTTTTTGGTTTTGTTTTGGTTTTGTTTTTTGCTGGCTTTTTTAGTTATTTCTTTTTGGTTCGAGAAGGAGTTTCGCAGGATGTTTTGACGGTGGTTTGGGGAGGGATGATTTTTCTTTTTGTTTTTGCGGGGATTGTTGGGATTTCGCTGATTGTGAGACATATTCGAGGACATAAATAATTTTAGATACAACGTGTTGGAGAGAAGAGATAATTATAGAATATTAAATTATAGTTAAGTCTACCGAATCTTTTTGTTCTGCTTGTATCTCTGGCTTGTCATCGGATTCCTGAATTTTAATATGAACATTATATCTTCCACCGAAAGAATTGTATAATCTTTCTGCAGTATCTAAAACTGCTTGTCTGTCTAATTCACTTGTCCCAGCACCACGCCAATCCTGCGGCATGTCTCTTATGATATTATCGCTATATATAACAGAATGACTTACAAATTTAGCTTCTTTTCTGTCTTCTTCAGACATAAGACATTCTATGTCTGAGTTACCAATATAGACTTTGTGTTCTGCTTTTGTCATAAAACTTTGCAATTATTTGGCTATTTAATCTTTTTGTTTTTAGTTTTAATAAAAATTGAACTTCGGAGAAGGCTACATCCCAAGTAGCAATTAGTTCCTAATTGCTACTTCTATTCAACTGTTTTTATTATTTCATTATTCGAATTCTGTCAGTCCCGACGTAAAAC
>JAGVXA010000013.1 GCA_018304025.1 Candidatus Pacearchaeota archaeon
ACTTTGAGCATTTACAATACGACGGGATTGTATAACCAGACGACTTGGGATTATGCGCAGGGTGTTTTCAGTACTGTCGTCGGTATTCCGGTTTTAATGATTGAAGGAGTTTATACTTGGTTCTTTGAAGTTTGGGATTGGGCGAATCAATTCGTAAGGACAGATACTTCTACTGGGGAGGGGAATTATACTTTGACTGTTGACGTTAGTACTCCGAATATTTCGTTTGTTGCTCCGACTCCTTCGGATGGTTCGACGAGTGCGGGGAATTCGATTTATGTGAATGTTTCTGCTGACGGTTCGGCGGGGATTGGGACGAATATTTCTACTTTCGTCGACTGGGATGGTTCTTTGGTGAGTTGGTGGAGAATGGATGACGTTAATTCTTCAGGGGATGTGGTGGATTATATGGGGTGCTACGATAATGAGACGGAGATTTTGACTTTGCAAGAGGTTGATTGCGATGGATTAAGTGAAGAAGAAATTAACAGCGGAGAATATGTTGTTGAGTATTATGATAACGACGGGGAAATTGTTAATGAAGAAGAAATAATTAGTGATAAAGAAAATAAAGAGGCTAATGTAGCCCCAATGGTAAGACATATCCTCGCGAAAGATAGTAATGGTAGCAGCAACATCTATATAAACTTTTCGAATTTTAATAACTCAGCGGATGAAGCCCCAGTAGCTCTAATGGTAAGACACCAGTCTCAAAAACTGGGTTCTCGCGAACTTCCGGGTTCAAATCCCGGCTGGGGCGCATCCGCAATTTCTAAAAAATATTTTGCAAAAGAGTGGAAGTATTTTGCTGAACTGAATGATGATGAAAGAGTTATGACGCTAAATCAGGAAACAGGAGAGAAAGAATTACAATTGCCGACGGAGAGACAGATTAGGAGCATAAGATTTACTTCAAGAACGAACTTGACTATTCCTCGTCTTTGAGAAATCTTAATAGTCTTCCAGTTGAAAATATTTCTACTCTGGTTTGCTGCCTAAATGATTCATCAGACCATAATCCGCAGCTACGGGAAATTGCCAATGCAAAGTACTGCAAGTCCTTGTCGTGCGGGGAAGACTGTTTAGCTTCGTCAGCGAATTTATTGAAATCTTCAAATGGAATTAGTTCTATCTGCTCTTTCATTATTTCAAAGACTTTTGAAAATTCTTCTGAAGATAATTTAGTTTTTGCTACTATCTCTCCTAAATTCCTTCCAACTTCGGTAAATAAATATTCTGGGGCGATGAATTCTATTGTTCTTAATGACTTATTTAACAGAAAAACTTCAAAGACTGTTCCTTTAGATAACAACGCTGAAATCAATCTGTTAGCATCAACTACTACTAACATAACTGATTACTCCTTAATTGACTGCAGAAATCTTTTAGATAATGCCTTGTCAATTTTGTCTGACAATTCTTTGACGTCTTCTTCGGTTAATTGCGATTTAGAAACAATAGAACGAAGTCTTGCTCTTTCCTGTAATTCTCTTCTTAATAATAATTTAATTAATAATGAGAGATTACCAGACTCTTCTATTTCAATTTCCCAGTCTTTAGGTATTCTAACTAATATTTCTGCCATGGAGGAACTTAAAGAGAAGGATTATAAAAAACTTTCGGTAGAGGGCTTTAATCTTGGGGGAGTTAAAGAGGTTTATAGTGATATTAATAATGGAAAAATTAAAGCGGATAATTTAGTATTTTTAGACGGAAACGGAGAAGAAATTAAAGTTAAATCAATTACTAAGGTTCCTTATAATAATAAGATTTATGATGTTGATGTGCCGAATGATATTGTTCTTGTGCGTCGTGGGGAGTTGGTTGTTTGGTCAGGGAATTCGAATAATGGTTCTGTCGTCGGTGATGCTGCGCAGGTTTCGAATGGGAAGATTGGGAAGGGATTTGAGTTTGATGGGGATGGGGATTATGTCTCTGTGCCAAGTAGCGAAACTATAAATTTCACGAATAGTAGTAGTTTCACTTTGTCAATGTGGGTAAAGTTTGATGATATTAGCAGCTCATGGGGTGAAAACTTATTAAGAAAAGGTGATGCAGTGAATTCTTATTGGGAACTGAGAGTGGATAGTTCAAGGAGAGTTAGTTTTGAACTTGTGACAACAGAATGGACTTCCGCTTTAGCATCTAGAACAACTGCAGGAGTAACATCTATCGGACCTTGGTATCATATTGTTGCAGTGTATAACGGAACTGGAAATGCTACGGGTATGAAAATATATGTAAATGGAACTACTCCTGCAATTTCTATAATTGTCAATGAACCGATTACAACTATTTCCAATGGTTACAATCTTAAAATAGGTAGATACGCCAATCTTAATTATAATGATATCAACGGCTCCATCGACGACGTAATGATATTCAATCGTTCGTTGTCGGCGACGGAGATACAAGCGCTTTATGCAAATACTTCAATCAAATATTTGGAGAAGAACTTTACTTCTTTAACTGAGGGGACGCATACGATGAAAGCGTATGTTCAGGATATGGCGGGGAATGTGAATTCGACTTCTTTGAGGAGCGTGAGTTACGACGCGACAGGGCCGGTCTTGACTGTTTCGCCTTTGAATAATTCGAACTTGAACAACGCGACTGTTAATTTCACTGTTTCGCTTTCGGAGAATTCTTCTTGGTGCGGGTTCTCGTTGAATGAGACTGCGAATGTTTCGATGACTCGCTTGAATGATACTTGGTTCAATTATACTTACGCTGCATTGACTGACGGGACGCACAATGTAACTTTCTCTTGTAATGATACTGTGAACAACTTGAGAACGAGTTCGTTGAATTTCTTCTCTGTTGATACTGTTTATCCGTCGATTAATTTGACTTCGCCTCTGAACGCGACTTACGGGAATGCTTCGGTATTGTTTAATGTTTCTTCTTCTGAGGATGGGAGTGGGTTTGTTGTTCCTAATCTTGATAATTCTCTTGTTAGTTGGTGGAGAATGGATGATTTGAATTCGTCGGGGGACGTGGTGGATTATATGGGGAGGAATAATGGAACGAAGAGTGGTGGGGCTGTCCAGGTTTCGAATGGGAAGATGGGGAAGGGGATGGGATTTGATGGGTCTGGCAACTACCCTACCACGGAGAAAGTAATTCGCACAGACTCCAATGTTGTTACTGGCAGTAATTTTTCTATATCCTCTTGGGTGTATGTTAAAAATAATCAAATATACAATTCATTAGGTATTTCTGCAACATTAACTTTGGGTGCTGTTTCGGGCTTTTCTTTAACTTATCGAGACTTTGGAGACACTGACCGTTTCTATTTTGAATTGGGTGGGGTAAATAATTATGCGTCTGTTTCAGATAATGGTTGTTATCTGTCATGGTGCAACTATGTTTTGACTTATGCGTCGAATATCACAAACGGTACAGCTTCCCTTTATATAAATGGCAATTTAAATAATGTTACGATAACTCCTCCGAATATCTATATTGATAATAGAATCAGCATAGGTAAGACGGTGATGACAAATGATGAGAATTGGAACGGCTCCATCGACGAAGTAATGATTTTCAATCGTTCGTTATCTTCGGAGGAAATAAAAGCATTGTACAACGCGACTAGAATGCAGTTCAATTCTAATTTGTCTGAGGGGGCGCACAGTTACAGGGCTTACACGTCTGACGTCGCGGGGAATGTTGTTTCGTCGTCGAGTGCGTTTGCCGTCGATAGTGTTTCGCCGACTGTGGCGTTGAACGCGCCTGTCAATGAATCCAATTACAATTCTAGTTCTGTCGTCGTGAATGTTACCGGCACAGATAGTTCTACGAATGTATCGACGTTCGTTGACTGGGATGGTTCTCTGGTTTCTTGGTGGAGAATGGATGACGTTAATTCTTCGGGGGATGTTGTGGATTATCTGGGGAGGAATAATGGAACGAGGATTAATGCAATCTCTACGACAGCAGGGAAATTTGGGAAAGGATTTAGTTTTGATGGGGATGGGGATTATGTTAAGATTGGTGCTTTTAACGCATCTGATAATGCTTCGTCAATTACAATGGTTGTTTGGGTAAAAACAAAAAAAGCAGACCAAGTTTCATTTGTTGTTCGTAAGTTACTTGGAGATAATGATGGGGCATTTAGTTTAGGATTTAATAGTGGTAATAGAACACAAGTGGGTATTGTTACAAATATTGCATCATATAATAATCAATATGTAAATTATAGTGATGGTGGATGGCATTTTTTTGCAGGCACCTATAATGGCAGCACTATTGGTTCATACTGGGATGGCGTTTTGCTTGGAACATATGGCCCTAAAACCGGATTAATTAATCCTAGTACACGCGACCTTATTATTGGAAGCAGAGATGGGGGGGAGGATTATTATTTCAACGGCTCCATCGACGACGTAATGATATTCAATCGCTCGTTATCTGCGGAGGAGATTGCCGCGCTTTATGCTAATTCGTCTGCAAAATATTTAGTTACGAACATGACTTCTTTGTCTGACGGGAAGCACACTGTGAAGGCGTACGCGCAGGACATGGGAGGGAATGTTGTTTCTTCTGCCAAGAATAATTTATTTGTCGATACAATTATTCCGAATATTTCATTTGTCGGGGAGACGCCTAATTCTGGATTTAACCAGACAGCGACTTCTGTCGTAGTTAATGTTTCTTCTGCCGACGAGAAAGGGGAGCATTTTGTTGTTACGAATTTTGATAACTCTTTGGTGGGGTGGTGGAGAATGGATGATTTGAATTCGAGTGGGGATGTGGTGGATTATATGGGAGTGAATAATGGAACGAAGATGGGCGGGGCTGTCCAGACGGGGGCGGGGAGATTTGGGAGAGGATTTGAGTTTGATGGGGTGGATGACAGAATTATTACCCAAGATATTAATGAGATTGATGTAGCTACAGAATTAAGCGGATGTGCTTGGGTATATTCTACTTCAATAACTAATGATGATTATATTGCATCTAAATATAGCTCTAGCCCGAGTAATGGATTTTTATTTGTTAGGGATGATTTTGGTAGCGGTACCGGACGAACAGATATGTATAAACTTTTTTTTGATGGAGTTAATGCTAGCACGTATATCGAAAGCGCAACTGGTTCATCCGTAAAGGATAAATGGATCCATGTTTGTTTTACATATGCTAATAATAGCATTAACGGTTTGCATTTATATATTAATGGCTTAGAAGATGCAAATAGCCCAGCAAATACTTCGGGCATTCAAACTATTGATTCTGGAGCAACCCTTCTAACTATTGGGACACATTCTGATGAATCTACAGGTCCTTTCAATGGTTCAATAGACGAAGTAATGATTTTCAACAGGTCGTTAAGTGCTGGGGAAATATCTGCGTTGTATAATGCAACTGCAACTAAATATTACAATAATTTCACTTCTTTAGCTGAAGGGGAACACACGTTCAAGTCGTATGCTGTTGATTTGGGCGGGAATGTCAATGCAACTGAATTGAGAACTGTGACGATTGATTACACTGCTCCGAATATTACAGCTATAACTCCTGCGAATGAGACATTTACTTCTAATGCGAGTGTTAACTTTAGTGCTGGATTAACTGATATTGGTTCGGGATTATCGAATGCGACTTTGTATATTTACAATGCGAGTGGATTATATAATTCTACTTTCGTAAATGTAATTGGAGCTCCATTAGCAACGACTGTTTCGGTTGTTGTTTATATGATTGAAGGAGTTTATACTTGGTTCTGGGAAGTGTTTGATGTTGTCGCTAATACAATTACTTCTCAGAATGAGACGACGGGGGCGGGGGGGAATTATACTGTTACTGTTGACGTGACTTTGCCTGTTGTGAATATTACTTATCCTCTGAATACGACTTACACTGCTAATGTTACTGAATTGAATTATACTATTGCTGATACTTATGTGCAAAGATGTTGGTGGTCGAATGATAGCGGGGCGTGGAATTCTACTACTCAGAGTGCGGGAGTTAATTGGAGTGGGTTGAATGCTACGGAGGGTTCGAATACTTGGAAAGTTTATTGCAATGATTCTGCTAATAATGCTAATTCGAGTTCTGTTACATTTAGTTTGAGTACTGCCGGAGCTGTTAATGGGAGTAATTCCTGCGGGACTCTTGGCGAAGCGAATACGACTTACACTTTAATTCAGGATGTTAATTCTTCGGGGACGTGCTTCATAATTTCTGCTAATAATGTTACTCTGGATTGCAATGGATATAATATTAATTATTCACAGGGTGGGTTGGATTCAGAGTATGGAGTTTATGCAACAAAGGGATATTCAACTGTCAAGAATTGCGTTATTACCGACGGAAATGAAACTGCGGCAATTTCTCCAAATCAAGGTAGACATGGAATTTTCTTTAATGGATCAAGTTCTTCGAACGGAACTTTATTAAATAATAATGTAAGTGTTTATGGGAATGCAAGTAGTGGAATTTATCTTACTTCTTCTTTGAACAATATTTTAACAAATAACACAGCAACAAGCAATTCAAGTCAGGGAATTTCTCTTGATGAATCTTCAAGCAACAATACTTTAACATCAAACACAGGAACAAGCACTTCATATCACGGAATTTTTATTTATTCGTCTTCAAACAACAATTTAACTTCAAACACAGGAACAAGCACTTCAAATGTTGGAATTTTTATTTATTCGGCTTCAAACAATAATATTTTAACAAACAACACAGGAACAAGCACTTCAGGTCAGGGAATTTATCTTTCTGCATCTTCGAACAATAATTTAACTTCAAACACGGGAACAAGCACTTCAAGTTACGGAATTTATCTTAGGGCATCTTCGAACAATAATTTAACTTCAAACACAGGAACAAGCAACTCAGGTTACGGAATTTATCTTTATTTATCTCAGGGTAATGTACTAAACAAGCAGACAGCAATAGGAACTTCAACTAACAGCCGAGGAATTGCATTTAGAGACGCAAATCATACGATAATTCAAGATTGCGTTAATATAACTGGAATTAGCGGAGATGTTTTGTATACGACTACTAACAGTACAAATAACACATTTATTAATTGTTCATATAGAACAGCGGGGACAAATGAAACTGTTCTTGCTGGTTCTGAGTTAATAAGGAAATGGTATTACAGAGCTTTCGTTAATGACACTGTTGGGAATAATATTTCTTGGGCAAATATAACTGCTTACAACGTTAGTGGCGGAATTGAATTTGAGAATTTGACGACGAATTCAACTGGATGGACGAATATGACGACGATAACTGAGTATGTTAATAATGGGTCGAGGATGTATCGTGTGCCTTACTCTGTTAATGTTTCTGCGTTTGGTTACAGGAACGGGAATAAGAGCGAGAATATTTCGTTGTTAATGAATCAGTATAAGGATGTGTTTATGCTGACTGAGTCGAGTGCTCCGAATATTACTTCTATTACGCCGGCTAACGCAACATTTAGTGCTAATCAATCTGTTAACTTTACTGCTGGATTGACTGATGTGGGAAGTGGGTTATCAAATGCTACTTTGTACATTTACAATGCTAGTGGGCTTTACAATAGTACTTTTGTTTCAATTGTTGGAGCGCCACTCGCTACAACTGTCTCGGTTGTTGTTTCGATGGTTGAAGGAGTTTATACTTGGTTCTGGGAAGTGTTCGATATTGCTAATAACTTTATTACTTCACAGAATGAAACTACAGGCGCGGGGGAGAATTATACTGTTACTGTCGATATTACTTTGCCTGTTGTGAATATTACTTATCCTTTGAATACGACTTATAGTGCTAATGTGACGGAGTTGAATTATACTTTGACGGAGACGAATATACAGAGATGCTGGTGGTCGAATGATAGCGGAGTTTGGAATTCTACTACTCAGAGTGCGGGAGTTAATTGGAGTGGGTTGAATTCAACTGAGGGTTCGAATACTTGGAAAGTTTATTGTAATGATAGTGCTAATAATGTTAATTCGAGTTCTGTTACATTTAGTTTGAGTACAACAACTGTCGGCACGTCGATAAGTTCGTGCGGGGAGTTGAACGAGTCGAATACGACTTATGTTTTGACTGCGGACGTGAATACGACGGGGACGTGTTTTAATGTAGTTGCGGAGAATGTTACATTGGACTGCGCGGGAAAGACGATTAACTATTCAAGCAACGGCACATTAGGATATGGTGTTTATTCGAATCAAAACTTTACGATAGTAAAGAACTGCGTGATTAAAGAAGGGACAGCTACTACCTCTAATAAATATGCTATTTATTATTCAGGCGCGCAAAATGGGCGGGTTCAAAATAATACTATAATCACAATTGGTTTAACTGGTACTGGTGTTTACTTATATACGAGAGCTAACAATAATCTTGTTCAAAATAATACTATCAATGCAACTACGGGGAATTGTGTATATATACATGACTCGCATAATAACCAAGTAGAGTATAATACTCTAAATCCTTTGGGTGGTTTTTTTGCAGGAGTATATTTGTCTGGTGTTAGTTTAACTTCACAAAATAGTTCTGTAATTGGCAATATTATTACAAATAATCAGGGAAGCGGTTATGGTATTCGGATGTACTATGCTGCTAATTCTAATTTTTCTTCCAATCAGATAAATACTTCAAAATATCAATCGATAGTGGTTTCTGGAAGTGCATCATGGGGAGGATTTAATTCTTATAACAATACTATTACTGCCGACAACCTTGCTGAGGGAAAGCCGATAAATTATACTTACAATTGTAATGACTTGATTTTTGACGGCATTGACTTTACACAATATGGACAGGTTATTTTTGGCAACTGTAATAACATAACCATAAGGAATTCTAATTTCTCGTATGACGGGTTGAATTTATTTGGGACTAGCAATTCTGTTATTGACAACAATTTCTTCAATGGCACGACAGGGATTGCTCTATACTTTTTTGGTGGTGCGAATAATAATACAGTTAGTAATAATTTGATTGCATCAACAAATGAAGCAGGGGCTTTTCAGATATCAAACCCTAATGTTGCTGAAAATAATAACAGGATTATTAATAATTCTATAACATCAGTCGGAGGGAGAGGATTATACATACAATTAAGCAAAGGCAACTTTTTGGATGGAAACGACATAACCACGACGGGTTCGAGCGTGGAGGCTATCGGGATAGACCAGACTTCTGACAACACCTACATAACAAACACGATTTTTAATTCTACTTCATATTATGCGATGTATGTAAGAAGAAGTCTTGATAACTTAACAATAATTAATTCAACTTTGATTTCAAATAATTCATACGGCATTTATATTTATCAGGGTGGAACTAACATGACTGTTGCAGATTCTGTCATCAATGCACCGAATTATGAAATTTACGTCACGGCATCATCAAATTCTGGAACGTGGAATCTGACTAATGTTACCCGCACCGACGGGACTTCGATAAATACAACTTGGATTACTGGGGGGGTGGGGACTTTGAACATGCACTGGTATTTGGATGTGAATGTTACTGATTTGTATTCGCATGCTCCAATCGAGAACGCGAATGTTAGTTTGTGGAATTCGAGCGGGGCTTGGAAGTTTAATGAATTGACTGGTGCTGGCGGGTTGATTTCCCGGCAGACTTTACTTGAATATACTCGAAATGCTTCGACGACGATTTATTACTCGCCTTATATTGTGAATGTTTCTGCTGAAGGGTATGCGAATTATACAAATGATTCATTGAATATGTCTGGGAATGTTTGGTGGGATGTTGGACTATCTGATATTACTGCTCCGAATATTACTTCTATTTCTCCTGCTAACGCTACGTTTAGTGCTAACGCTACTGTTAACTTTACTGCTAACTTAACTGACGTTGGGAGCGGATTGAGTAACGCAACACTTTACATTTACAACGCTAGCGGGCTTTACAATAGTACTTTCGTTTCTATAGTTGGAGCGCCTTTGGCTACAACTGTTTCTGTTGTTGTTTCGATGGTTGAAGGAGTTTATACTTGGTTCTGGGAAGTGTTTGATGTTGTTGCTAATACGATTACTTCGCAGAATGAGACGACTGGCGTTGGTAGTAATTATACTTTGACTGTTGACTTGAGTTATCCCCTAATTTCATTTGTTGGAGATACTCCTGCATCGGGTTCGAATCAGTTTGCTACTTCAATTGTAGTTAATGTTTCTTCTTCTGATGAAAACGAAGAACATTATGTTGCTACGAATTTTGATAATTCTCTTGTTAGTTGGTATAGACTTGACAATAATGGGCCTGGAGAAAATTCAACAAAAGTTTATGACTGGTCTGGAAACAACAATAATGGAACAATTGCCAGTACAAATGAATATTTAACAACAGCAGGCAAATTCGGCGGTGGAATTTATCTTAATGGAGTTGATGATAATGTTAATGGAGTCGATATAACTGATAGTGGCTCTTTGAATATATCTGGAAATTTGACTGTTGCGGCTTGGGTAAAAACAGTTGATGTGTGCGCAATCCAAGGTATTTTTGCGAGGTCAAGAGTTAATGGTAACGCTGCTGGTACAGACTATAACTTGATAGCTGGTGAATATTGTGGTTTTGGTTTTGTTATTAGTAACAAGAGCAAATTCTTAAGACCATTTACTAATGTAGTTTTAAATAATACTTGGTATCACGTGGTTGGAACTTGGAATGGCACTGCCGCTAAAATATATCTAAACGGCGTCTTAAATAAGACAGAGACAGATACTTTGTTTGGTAAAATTAGCACAGATTCTGGTTCAGACTTTCCGAAATATAACTCAATTGGAGGAGATACTTATTTGAATAGATATTATTTCAACGGCACAATCGACGAAGTAATGATTTTCAACAGAAGCTTGTCGGCTTCTGAAATATCTGCATTATACAATGCATCTGCTTCGAAATATTACAATAACTTTACTTCTTTAACTGAAGGAGAACACACATTCAAATCTTATGCTGTTGACTTGGCTGGGAATGTTAATTCGACGGAGGAGAGAATAGTTAATATATCTACAGCTGTGGCTGATACGACTGCGCCGAACTTGAGCTACGGAGTGGGGACAGAGAATGATTATGAAGTTGTAAATAATGCGAGCGGACTTTATGTTAATGTTTCTGCCTCTGATGCGAATTTCCAGAGTGTTGTGTTTAATTTATATAATAACTCGAATGGGCTGGTTAATTCAACTATGTTTACCGACGGGACGCGGGCTGTTAATTGGACTGGCTTGCCTGCAGGAGATTACAAATACAATGCGACTGCTAATGATAGTTCTGGAAATAAGAATTATACAACTACTTTGAATGTTAAGATAGTTGGTTCTTGTTTGGGGGCTGGTTGTGTTGAGAATGGGGCTTGTTCGATAACTTCCAACTGCACACTTTATAGTTCTCTTTGCAGCAACTCGCTGTGCCAGTTTAGAAATATGACTATCTCGTCGAGGATTTATACTTTAGGAAATAATTTGGCTTTGAATATTACTACTAACGCGACTCGTTCGGATTTGACTTTCTTGACTGGAAATAGAATTGACTTTTCTGGGAAGAACGGTTCTAATATCTCTGGTTCTTTGGGAGGGAACGCGGGTGTTTTGAATATCACTGTTATTGATTTGTTTAATACGACTTCGGCGGTGTTTGTTGGGCGCGGAGGGTATTCAACTATTTCTGGAAGCGGCGGGAATGGAGGAATTTTGCAATTGAATTACTTTGGACTAATCCGGAACTTTACTCTTGGCGGGGCGTCTGTAGATTTGACTGCTGGAACTTCAGCGAATTCAACTTCTGGAATTGCGGGAAGTTATGTTTACAACAAGAATTTGAACAAGGCGACTTTGGATGTTGATGTTACTAATGAAGGATTAGTAAACGGGACTGACGTGACTTTTGTCAGGAGCCTATACAATAATGTCTCAACTGATTCGAGCTTTGTTTCTGCTTATGATATCAACAAGGACAATAAGATAAATGTTGCGGATATTGCGAGGATTGGGTTTGAATATGAGACGCGATAGAAAATTATAAAAAGGAGAGTCTTCTTTAGGAAATATGGAAAATGCAACATTAAACGACGTCAATAAAACTTTGATTATTCTGAAGAAAGAAATGGAATACATAAAGAGAATGCTCGAAGAGGGAAATCTTGAATTGGAAGAGAATGTAAAAGAAGCTGTGTCTGAATCGAGAAAAAGAGATTACAGAAAATTCAAAACTCAAGAACAAATTGAACAAGAATTCTTATAATGAAATATGAGGTGAGATATGATCCAAAAGCTGAAGAGCAATTGAGAAAATTACCTAAGGAAATTTCTGAAAGAATAATTAAGAAGATGAGATATGTTGGAGAGACTGGGCAGGGAATAGAAGTTTTGAAAGATGAACAATATGGATTTAAAATAAGAGTCTGTGATTATAGAGTTTTGGTTGACATTGTAAATAATCCGAATACAATTATTGTTAGATATGTTGATAAGAGGGGAAGAATCTATAAAAGGTTGTTTTTGAATTTTTGACGGGCGCTATTCAGTTAAATGGACTTGGTAAATCTTGTTTTAATGTTGTGTGACGGCGTATCGCAGATAATTATCTTGGATTCGTTTATCGTCGGTATTTTTTATTTCGATTACATGATTATCCTGTTGCAGATATTTTACGCATATCTCTGTAAGTTTACAGTACTTTTTTGACGGAAGATTTAACAATAAAAATAAATTGGACGATAAGAAGATTTGAGAAGAGGAAATATTTTATTGAAGAAATTGGATGATAAGAAGATTTATTAATTTGGGTTCGTTGGGGATGTAATGAAAAAGAGTGTGCTAGTTATTTTTGGAGTTTTGTTTTTGATTTGTCTTGGGAGTTTTGTGAGTGCTATCGGCTTGACGCCAATTGCTCGCTGGGATGTTGTGCCGTATCAGAGAATTAATGCTGGAGAGACTTTGAATTTAGGAGTTGTTGCGTTTTCTAAGGAGGGAATTGACAGAGTTGAATTTATAATTTCAGGACAGGGATATTCTGGCGGAATGAAGACAGCGACGGAGATGAGCTTGAATCCGCAGACAGGTGTTTGGGAATATTGGGTGCCTTTGTCTGCTTCGGAGTTTTCTTCTGACGGAGTTATTAATGTCGAGGCGGTTGTTTACGGGAGGGATGGGGGAGTGAGGGATAAAAATTGGATAGTTGAGGGAACTTTTGGGCAAGAAGGATATGCTTTAAATTGTTGGACAGATAATATTACGGTTCGTTGGAATTATGTTTGTAATGTTACTAGTCAAAATGGTTTTCCTGCAAATATCTGGCAGCAATATATTATATTTTACCAAAATGGCAGGCCTTGGTGGACAGGTGTCAGAAAACTTATACGAGATTATAACGAGACCACAAAGACAATAAATTTTCCATATGCAGTAAGCTGGGGAAATGGTCCGCAAACATTTTTATATGAACCAAAAAATGGAGACCATTTTATTATTGGTGGAGGGATTGGGATAGATCCGTTAACTATTAATGTAAATCCAACCGGAAATTTGCCACAACCAAAAATTTGGGTAGCACCTAACGAAGGGAGCGATTCTTGGGGAATTTCAGGAGTAAATAATAATACCAAAAACTTTGCAACAATAGGCAAGGCGATTGATACAATTAGGCAGTGGAGAAGCAGCAATGGCTATGGAAATAATGCTGATGGAGGAATTGTTATATTAAATCCAGGGATACACAATCAAAGTAGCGGGGGAGTAAATGGTTTCATTCAAGGTGAAAATGAGTGGGTAACTATAACTTCTAATAAAGAGATTGGAGGAAACAGAGAGAACACGATATTGCAAGGTTATGGGTGGACCAAAGGAATAGTTCAAACTAGATTCAATAAGGTTGAAGGGATTACAATAAAAAATGTTAATGGAAATGTTTTCGCTTCTGCTACTCTTTACCACGATTGGTATGATATTTGGGTGGACAACTGCAATTTAACTGGCTATAATAAATTTATAGAGGAGTCTCATCCAATTGACCAATCAATTCGGCAGTGGTATACTAGTTCATCTTTTATTGGTCTATCAAAAGCAGTGTATAACAGTGAGATGGCAAGAAATGTTTATTTGGAAGGTTTAGGAGATGATGTTTTTGTTAGGACGCCATTTGTTGTAAATGCTCTGGCAAAAAATATTGATCCCAGAGATGGAACTTGTGTTGAACAAACGTGTAATCATGCAGATTGCTGGCAGTGGTTTGGAATTCCAGTTCCGCATAATTCTATAGTATATAATTTTGATTGTATCAATAGCAGTTATCAGGGAATTTTTGCAAGAAGTCACGATGGGGGTTCTGTTTTAGGGAAAGTAAATCCTCCTGCAGAAGGAATGGCATTAGTTAATTTTCATACCCTTTTAACTCCGGATGCTTATGGAGCTGAAAATGCTTGGTATATTTCAACAAACCATATGCTTATGTGGCATAATACCTATAATGCTGATTTTAATTTTTGGAATGATCCTTTCTCTGAGTTTGGTGGTGGAGATAAAGCACCCCTGAATATTGTAAACTTTTCAGTCAAAGGAAATCTTTTTGATAATGTTGAACTAAATGCACCGTTAGGAGACGATAACGGAGGATTAAGTCGCGCGCCTGGAGTTGATGTCTTGGGTTGGGCGGATAACCATTATATAGATAATTATCGCCAGTATTATAGCGAATGGCCTGGAACTGGCAATACAACTGGAGACCCTGGAATTGATGAATATGGAAATCCAAATTCAACTTCTGTTTTATTGAATAGAATTAATCCTTTGATTGTACCGATTGATGCTGACAATAATTTAAGAGTTAATGGCGGGGATGTTGGCGCATACGAATTTATTTCTGAATCTCTGCCGATGGGAAATTGCGAGATAAAGAAAGCGTATTGGAGATTGGCGTAAGAGAAAGAAATTACGACGAGAAAGGGTGCGAGGAGAGGGATTATTCTTCTGATAAAGATTTTTCTGAAAAATATTTTTTTAATTCTTCTGTTGTAAATACTCTGGTTAATGATTGCTCTTTGAAATGCTTGTCATTAGACCAAATCGGAATATTTAATTCGAGCGCTAGTGCAAGAAAGGGAGCATCGTTTTTATGCGAAATTAATGACTCGGCTTTCTCGAAAAATTCTTTTTTAACAGGTTTGAAATTAATTATTAATGGAAATAAATCCAACATTTCTGAAACTTCCTCGAAAGAGCGATTTGTTATTTTGCAGATTTTAGCCGACTCTCTTGATAATTCTTCAAGAAGTTCGTCTACGGAAAATAAGGAAAGTTTGTTTTCAACTATGAACTTTCTAATGAATGAATCTTTACTGAATAAAAAATATGCAATGCTCGTGTCTAATACTATTTTCATTTATTTGAAACGAGACTTAATTCGTTTATATATTCTTTCTTTGGATTCTTCGTCCATTTTCAAAGATAACTCTTCTGTCATCTCGCTGTCTGTTAACAGCAGGGATAATTTTTCTAATGCTTCAATTTTCTTAGCTCGTTTAGTTAATTCTTCTCTTGCTAAAACAGACCAGTTTACCCAGAGAAATTTAGAGAGTCTTTTTTTAACTTCTTCATCAACTGCAAATGTTACGCTTGCCATTATATTTTTCCTTTTTCTTTTAATTCTTCTAATCTTTCAAGTTCTTTGAGTTTTTTTATTATTCCAGCCCGAACTATTTCCGCAACATTTATCTCTGGAAATTCTTTCTTGAATTTAGCCAGGACTTCATCAGGAACTGATACGGTCATTTTTGGCATTTTAGATTCTCAAAGTATTTACTTTGATTCAAGTAATTATGTTTAAGTATATAAACTTTTTGATTTGACTGCTGGAGAGTTGTCCGAATGGATGTCTTACGCCGACGGGGAATTGCGAGATAAAGAAAGCGTATTGGAGATTGGTGTAAGAGAATCGAACAGGCGAAGGATTTATATACTTAATAATATGCATAGTTTAGTATACTAATAACATAATTAAAAATGGAAGAAAAACTGTTCAAAAGAAGAGTTGTCGACGAGATAATGAATTTTCTGAAATCAAAAGAGATAATTGTAATTTATGGCGCAAGACAGGTTGGCAAGACTTCTTTATTGAGATATTTAATTGAGCATCATATTAAAAAAAATGTATTTTACATGGACTTAGAGATACCAAATTTATTGGACTTATGCAATCAAGGAGCTGAAAGTGTTTCAAAATATATTATTGAAAAGGGAGCAGATGAAAAACAGAAAATTTTTTTGATTATTGACGAGATACAATACATGGATGACCCTACGAAATTTCTCAAAATTATGCATGATCACTATTCCCAGATAAAAGTAATTGTTTCTGGCTCTTCAACGTTTGAGATAAGAAAAAAGTTTAAAGAATCCCTCGTCGGGAGAACTGTTAATTTTGAAGTTTATCCTTTAAGTTTTGAAGAGTTTCTAATATTTAAAAATAAAAATTATAAGTTATCGAAGGAAAATACTTCCGCGATGAATAACGAATTGATCGAGATGGCTGAAGAATATGTGCGGTTTGGGGGTTATCCAAAGATTGTTTTAGAAAGCTCAGAAGAAAAGAAACAGATTTATCTTTCGCAAATAATTTCAAATTATGTAAGAAAAGACATTCGAGACATAGGCAATATAAGGAATATTTCCTCATTCAATAAACTTCTTGAGATATTGGCTTCGCAATCCGGACAACTGCTTAATGTTTTGGAACTGTCAAACACTCTAAAAATAAATCGCGAAACAATTACGGAATATTTAGATTTGCTTGAAAATACATTCATAATAAAGAGAATAAATCCTTACCACAAGAATTTGAGGAGTGAATTGTCTAAGAATCCCAAGATTTTCTTTTTAGATACTGGAATGATGCATTTGTTATGGCTGAAAGAATTTCCTAAAGTGATTCATGGCAATGCACTTGAAACATTTGTTTTTCTTGAATTAGTAAAACTAAATAAAAAAATAAATTTCTGGAGAACTACGAACAAGCAAGAAGTTGATTTTATAGTAAAAAATAAGGAATTATACGCTATTGAAGTAAAAAGTAATTTTCAGAACGCAGACAATCGAAGTTTAAAGTTTTTTTCTGAGCAGTATAAATGCAAGACAGCAGTTATTGGATTAAAGGGGGAGAAAAATGGAAAGTATATTTGGGAGTTGGTAAAGGAGATTGAATGATAGAAGCGTATGGTGGTGAGCAGATACAAATTAACGAGGGCAAGATTTATATTTAATGATTTTCTGTTAGATATATGAAATGTAAAAAGAAGGTGTTAATTGTGGTTTTATTTTTATTTAGTCTTGCAAATGTTTGGGCTGCCGATGTTTCTGTTTCCAGCAACAGCGCGAGCATTACAGACGCAAGTGATTTGTACGCTTATGAAATTAAAATGACTTATTCTGGTGGAACACCGACAGGAGCGGCATTTGACGGATTTTTGGGAGCAGGAACTTCAAGCGGAACTAATCTTCGGGGGGATTATTTTTACGTTTATGAATCTAAACTGGACAACACTCAAACGGGAGTTTCCGGGAGCGGGGATTTGTTTGACGTTACAACTTTGGGAACTGCGACTTTATACAGCGCTTTGTTGATTGATTCTAACGGCGTTGAAACAACTTTGACTTATTATTGCGGCGACGGGACTTGCGACGCAGGCATTGGAGAGACAACCGCGACTTGCTCTGCTGATTGTCCTTCTACTCCGGCAGCAACTACTCCTGGCGGCGGTTCAGCGGGGGGCAGCGGAGGCAGCTCGACAAAACCACAGGCAATTAAAGTTTTGACTTCGGATTTGGAAATTGCACAGAAAAAATTAAACATCAACGCAATTTCGAAAGAAACTGTCGAGCGAGTGATAACTATTTCAAACAAGGGAGCTAAAATAATTGACTTGCAAATTGTTTTGGAAGGAATTGACGGTTCTGCGTCTGTTTCTCCTGTCTCCTTTACCCTGAATCCATGGCAGCAGAAAGATATTGTCTTGAAAATTAATGCTAAAGAAAAAGGACTGATGACAGGGAAAGTCAAATTTGTTTTCAGCGGAGAGACTGTCGCGGAGTCTACTGTTGCAGTCAACATAATGAGCGAGAATTTCCTTTTTGACTCAGCTATTTCTTTGTCGAGGGAATACAGAACGATTTCCGCCGGAGAGAATATTCCTGCGCAGATAGATCTGCAGCAAGTTGGGCCGCAGGAAAAAGTTGATGTCGTCGCTAATTACATAATCAAGGATTTCTCAGGAAATAATTATTTGGAAGACAGCGAGACATTTTATGTTTTGGGAGACAAGAGTTTCACAAAGGACTTTTACACTGCCAACTTGCCTCCTGGAAAATATGTCCTGGCGCTGGAAATAGTTTATCCTGGCGCGTTCGCGACTTCGTCTGTCCAGTTTGAAGTTTTGCAAAAAGAAGAGCCGGTATCTAATTTCTTCGACAAGAATTTAGTTCTTATAATCGCCTTGAGCGCGGCAATTGCTTTTGTCTTATGCGCCATTGTTTTGGTTGTTCGGAGAAGCAGAAGGATAAAACCGAAGAGGTTGAGCAAAGTTTAAATAGTAAAAATCTTTGAAATTAGTAAATAAATTACTAATAATCGATAAAAATGCAATTAAGTAAAAAAGAATACGACGTCTTTGAAATGCTGAAGAAGAATAATCTGGTTGTCTTTAAAGCAGAGGACTTGGTTAGACTGCTTAGAATCACAAAAAGCGACGCTTATAATAGAATTAAAGCTCTTAAAATAAAAAAAGGGATAAAAGCGATAGGAAAACAAAGACTTGCTCTTTATGACTCTTCTGAAATGGAGATTGGGGCTGCACTGCATTCTCCGTCTTATCTTTCTTTGTGGTCAGCTTTGAATTATTATGGCTACAGCGACCAGATGCCGAGGGAAGTTTATTTTATAAGTCCGAAATATACAAAACAATTCGGCAGATTTAGATATATTTTTGTGGCAAAACATAAATTTTTTGGATATGTTTTGGATGGAAAAGTAGTCATTGCAGAAAAAGAAAAAGTTTTTATCGATTCTTTGTTATTTCCGAAGTATTGCGGGGGAATGGCGGAGATTGAAAAATGCTTTACCGCCGCTTTTTCTAATCTGGACAAAAAAAAGCTGGTTGATTTTGCATTAAAAGTAAAAAATAAAGCAGTTAATCGGCGTCTTGGCTGTCTTTTAGAAAAACGCAATGTTTCGAAGAATATTTTAACTCCCTTACACAAGAATATTGGGAAAGGCTACGAATTATACGACCCCACATTGAAAAAAGAAGGACAGCTGAACAAAAAATGGCTGTTATACATGAATGATAAGCAAAGATGAACTTGCAAGAGCAAAAGAAAAAAGAAAGACAACTCTTTATTACGAGGAGAAAGAGTATCTTCAGTATATTTTTTTGCATGCGATATCTAAGTTTGCGGATTCTTTTGCATTTAAGGGAGGAACTTGCTTAAGGATTTGCTACGGTTTGGAGAGAGCTTCGGAGGATTTGGATTTTAGCACAACTCTTTCGATTAAAAAAATAGAATCAATTATACTGGAGATAATCAAAGAATACGAATTGAGAAATATTGCCTTAGAGAGCAAAGAAAAAAAAGAGTTTAAAGGAAATGCAAGATTCGAATTGCGTTTTCGCGGACCCCTTTATTCTGGAAGCGCCGCATCGACTAATACCTTGAAAATAGATTTCAATAAAACAAAAGCGCGCAGGACTTCTGCGAGAGTTATTTCACAGCTATTTTCTGATGTGCCTTTTTTTACACTTGTCGCTCTAGACGAAAAAGAACTTCTTGCAGAAAAAATACGCTCATTAGTCAGGAGAAAAGAGCCGAGGGATTTATATGACGTCTGGGTTTTGATAAGCAGAAAAATTCAATTAGACAAAAAATTTCTTGATTTGAAGCTTAAAGAAGAAAAGGCGTCTTTATTGAAATTAGATTTTCCGACGGAGAAAGAGTATAATCGAGATTTGAAAAATTTGCTGTTTGTTTTGCCCGATTACAATCAAGTGTGCAAGGAAGTTGAAGAGTATTTGTTGAAATTTGAGAGCAGAAGGATAAAATACGCAGGAAAGAAAATTTAAATACGCGGAGGGATTAAGAAATAAGATGAAAAAGAGTGTGCTATTTTTATTTGGAGTTTTGTTTTTGATTGGGGTGGGGAGTTTTGCTTCCGCAGCTGAGCAGATGACAACTGTTTCAAGGACAACTTGTGTTGCTCCATGCGCGGTGTTTTTCGATGCTGTTGATACAAATACACCAGAATGGAACTCGGGAGTTGTGCAGCCAAATGATAGAGATTATGCATCTTATTTTTATCAATGGGATTTTGGAGATCCATTAAGCGGGAATTGGAATGCGGGAAGACAAAATTCAGATGGAACGTATCCATCAAAGAATAAAGCAATAGGGTATATAGGAGCGCATGTCTATGAAAATTCAGGAAATTATATTTCAAAATTAAATGTTACAGATACTTTAGGAGTTGTTCATGAGTATGAGCAGGTGATTGAAGTTTTAGCTGAGCCATCCGGAGGGTGGGAAAATTATTATGTCTCTTCTTCAATAGGAAATGATACTTACGATGGAAGATGCCCCATTGTTCAGTCAGGAAATTGCGGACCATTTCAGAGCTTTGCCCGAGGAGTGACAATGGTTGGGACAAACAGGAGGATTTTATTTAAGAGGGGAGACATTTGGAATTTATCCGAGGGAAGAATTATTGATATGCCTGGGCCTGGAATGATCGGCGCTTATTTTAATGATGATGGAACTGACGAAATTACCCAGACGAAACCTATTTTGAATGCAGTGGAAAATATTTCTATTTTTATCTTTAACGGTGCAACTCAAACAGACTGGAGAATAACAAACCTAAGATTGCGCGGAGCTAGTACGGGGTCTGCAATATCTTTTTGGGACCCTTCTTCAACTCCTTCTAGGACGCTTGCATTAAATATTGATATAGATTCGATTAATTCAGGTTTTATGTTTCCCGGGGGCGAGTCTGCCAAGGGGAACGAGAATTATTTTGTAGGTGGAGTGATAGAAAATCTCGGGGAAGTTAATAATATCGGTTATGCTTTTTTTGGAGATCTTTATCATTCTGCAATTATGGGGGTGGTTATCAGAAATACTCGCACATCACATAATGTCCGCATATTTCATGGAGGAAAGACGTTGCTTGCGCATAATAGTTTTATTCATCCCACTCCCGGCCTCCTTAATATAAAGTTTCATAATTTACTAAATAGTGTTAGCGGTGTTTCTCGATATAATATCATAAGCGATAATTATTTTAGCGATGGGACAGTTGCATACGCTCCGCAAGGTCGTGATAGAGATGAATGGCTTGGCGATGCAATAATCGAGAACAATTTATTCGTAAAAAATTCAGAGCTTTTTTTATATGGGAATAATATCACTGTAAGAAATAATATTTTTAATTTAGAGGGCGCAGGACTTTATCCAATGCCGATATATATTGATCAAGACTATATTCCTTCGTCACCGAACAACATTAAAATCTTGAGCAACACAATTTATAGGGCTAGTGCAACTGGCGGAGGATTGGTGGGAATATGGCTTTTAAGAAGCAACCGAACAAAACAAGGATTAACAAATATTACGCTTTTGAATAACCTCGCTGTTTGGAATTATAGCATTGGAAACGATGTACAGGGTCTAGTTTATCCAGAGGGTCACGATAATGTCGATTTTATTACGAGCGATTATAATATTTGGTATGGGCCGAGTGGAACTTTTGCATGGCTTTGGGGGCCGTTAGTTCCACAGACTCTGATACAATGGCAGACGCTTGGAAAAGACTTACATGGACAATTTATCCTGCCAATTTTTTCTAATCCAAATATTAATTCTACGACTGGAGATTTTCGTTTGCAGACAACACCTACAAAATCTGCTGGAATAGATCAAGGAGTTCAATCTGTTTACGTCAGAGATGATTTTGAAGGGAACTTACGAGATTCGATGCCGGATATTGGAGCATACGAATTTTCTCCGCCGACGGGGAATTGCGTGATAAAGAAAGCGTACTGGAAATTGATGTGAAGAGAAGAAAATTACTGAATAATAATTCCGTTTTCCAGGGCTTCTTTGACGATGGAAATTCTTTTTCTAAGGAGATTGAATTCTTTTGTTGTGTAGCATATAAAATCGACAGGGATAAGCCAAGGCCAGTAGTTGTACATGCTTGCTCCTCTTTCGATACGATTTACACCTTCAAAATCGTCAGATACGATAATTAAATCAATGTCACTGTCTCTATGCGGTTTTCCGACGGCTCTGCTGCCAAAGAAAATAACTTTTTTGATAGCGTAATCTTTACTCAGATTATCAACAAATTCTTTTATTATACTTATAGATTTTCTTTTGTCCATTTTAGCACCTCCTCTGCGTACAAGAGAAGAGTGTTTATTTCTTCTTTTATATCTTCTTCTGATTTAACATCCGGATATCTTGTTTCTTGATATAACGTAGTTAATCTCTCGCAATATTTTGTTATTTTTTCAGGAGCATTTACTTTTTTTGAGAGAATAACTAAATCATGCGTTTTCATTAATGCTTTAGTTCTTTTTATTAGCAAAGATTTAAGGGCTTTTTCTGCGGACTGCTGAAGGAAAAATGCACCTGCTTCTATTTCTCCATTATTGATATTTGATTTGGCTGTGTTCAAATCTTTGTCTGCTTTTTTAATCCACTGTTCGTATTCTTTTTCCATAGAATTATATTTCTTCAATACTTATAAAACTTACTGGTTTGTAAATTAATAAGGTGTCGATGTTACTAATGAAGGATTGGTGAATGCTACGGATATAATTAATGTTGTGAGCCGTTACAATAATGTTTCAACTGATTCGAGCTTTGTTTCTGCTTATGATATCAACAAGGACAATAAGATAAATGTTGCGGATATTGCGAGGATTGGGTTTGAATATGAGACGAGATAGGATTTATACACGATTGGTATAATATCTTACCATATGGTAGAAAATATAAAATTGGAAATTATTAATTTATACAGGCAAGATTATTTTGCGTAGTATCATATAAGAGAAATGGCGAGGATTACAGAAAAAAGCTGTGATTATTTGATGAAGATTATAGAGAGATATTATAATTTAGAAGTAAAATGGAGAAGGAAATATTTATTGAAAATTGGATGATGAGAAGATTTGAGAAGATGAAAATATTTTGTTGAAGAAATTGGATGATAAGAAGATTTATTAATTTGGGTTCGTTGGGGATGTGATGAAAAGGGGATTGTTAATTTTATTTGGGATTTTGTTTTTGATTTGTCTTGGGAGTTTTGTGAGTGCTATCGGCTTGACGCCGATTGCGCGTTGGGATGTTGTGCCGTACCAGAGAATAAATTCTGGGGAGACATTAAATCTCGGAGTTGTTGCGTTTTCTAAGGAGGGGATTGATAGAGTTGAATTTTTAATTTCAGGACAGGGATATTCTGGCGGAGTGAAGACAGCGACGGAGATGGGCTTGAATCCGCAGACAGGTGTTTGGGAATATTGGGTGCCTTTGTCTGCTTCGGAATTTTCTTCAGATGGAGTTATTAACGTCGAGGCGGTTGTTTATGGGAGGGATGGGGGAGTGAGAACAAAAGACACTCATGGCGGAGGAGAGGGATTGGATGCATTGAATCTTAGTGTTTATCCTTCTGGAGCCCAGCCTAAGGAAATATGGGTTTCAGTGACTGGAAGCGATTCAAATCCTGGAACAAGAAATTCACCAGTTGCTACAGTCGGAAAAGCCATGAAGATAATTGAAATTGCAAATGGTGGAAAGGCAGATGGTGGAATTGTGAGGCTTATGCCTGGAAATTACAGCATGAACGCCGGAGGATATTCTTCTATAAATACTCTAAATGAATGGATTACCATAACTAGAGATTATTCTGGTACGAAAGAGAACACCATAATTAATCGAACAGGACATTATCTTGAAAGACTTCCAACTACCAAACTTTTAAAAGTTTCAGGAGTCACAATTCGCGGAACAAGAGAATGGGTTGAGTCAATATTTTATAGGTCGAATCTGGGTTGGGCAGATAATTGTTATGTTATTGGATATGATTGGCATGAAGGTTTACTAGCGGAACGAGAGACTTCACCTGTCCAGAATGCACAATATCTTACTAACTGTAATATTACAAATACTATGTGGGGTGCAGATAGGGCACTGCTTGCAAGAAATTTAAGTATATATCATATCGGAGATGATGCAATTCGTCAGACTCCTTTCGTTATTAATTCAAGAGTATTTGATATGCAACCAGGACCAGATACTTGCCCGAATCCATCAACTAATGAGGAGTGCTGGCATCAGGATTGCTGGCAGTGGGTTGGAGGATCGACACTGCCTGATGGCTCACCATGGGTGCCGAATAATGCAATTTTGTATGGATTTAGATGCGATACTCAATACAACAGTAGCGGTAATCTTCCCTCATTTTGGGTAAGACAGAACAGGGAGACAACACCACTAAGACCTCCAGCAGAGGGAATAGCATTTGTAAATAACTATATTGCTGATATTCCTGGAGGAATCGGCTGGTATGTTCCTGGAAATCATTTTTTATTCTGGCATAATACTTTCAAGGGGAATTTCCATTTTTATAATGACTTTTCTTTAGACGGAAGGGTTCCGTTAAATATTCTTAATTTCTCAGTTGAGGGGAATGTTTTTCAGACACTATCTTTCGAGGCAATTATTGGGGATAACATTGGCGGAGTACCTGATGCACCAGGAGTCAGCGTTTTTGATTGGAAGAATAATCATTATATGACATATTACGTCCCAATTTATAGTGTGTGGCCTGGAACAGGAAACACAACAGGCAATCCATGTCTTGATTCATATGGAAGACCAAATTCAACATCTGTTTTATTGAATCGCGTTTCGCCCTTGGTTGTGCCTGTTGACGCTGATGGAAATCCACGAGATTCGATGCCGGATGTTGGCGCATACGAATTTATTTCTGAAACTCCGCCGACGGGGAATTGCGAGATAAAGAAAGCGTATTGGAGAATTTTATAAAGAGAAGATTTATTAATTTGAGTTTGTTGAGAATTTAATGAAAAGGAAGGCTGGAATTGATAAGAAGATTGAATTGGAGAATCACATTATTTCTAAGGCGAAGCAGATGTTTGGGTAACTGGATTTGAATATTACTTAGAACTCTTGTGCCCTACATTTGTTGCAAAAACACAAAATTTAAATATATTGTAAGTGTAAGATTAATATGAAAATAACAGCAAGAAAAAAAGGAAATAAAAAATATTTTTATCTCAAGCATTCATTTAGAAAAGGCGGGAAAATAATTACGAAGGAAAAATATCTTGGGGCAGAAATTCCGACAGATATCGAAGAGGTTAAACTGAAGTTTGGAGAAGAGTTTCAAAAAAATATTAATAAAAAACTTGAATCTATCAAGAAACATTTTCAAGCAGAATGGAAAAGACTTCCAGAAAGCGTGAAAGAAAAAGAGCTGGAAGAAATTTCAATCGCTTTTACATATAACACCAATGCGATAGAAGGTTCAACTATTACGCTCGAAGAAGCAAGAGAAATAATCCATGATAATATCTCTCCTAACAAACCGCTTAGAGATGTTAAAGAAGCAGAGGCGCATAGCAAAGTATTTTTACGGATGCTGGAAAAAGAGGAGAAGATAACTGATGCGCTAATATTGCAATGGCATAAGGATATTTTTTGCGATGTTAAACCAGATATTGCTGGAAAATACCGAGACTATCTTGTCAGAGTCGGCTCTTATTTGGCTCCTGACTGGCAAGAAATAAAAAAAATGATGAACGAACTTATCGAATTTATTTACGACAATCAAAAAATAAATTCAGTTGAGCTTTCTGCGAGAGCGCACTATAACTTTGAGAAAATTCATCCTTTTGGAGACGGAAACGGCAGGATTGGAAGATTGCTAATGAATTATATTTTGTGGCATAGGGGCTATCCAATGCTGATAATCGAATACAAAAAAAGACGTTCATATTACAAAGCGCTGCAGAAAGATGAAGATTCTTTTGTGAAGTATTTTATCAGAAGATATTTTGCGGTTCATAAGAAGAGAATTAATTAATCTTTATTTTGAATTCTTGGCGGAAGATTTAATAATTTGAGTTTGTTGAGGATGTAATGAAAAAGGGTTTGGGTGGAATTATTTTTTTATTTAGTTTAATATTCTTAATTGATTTTGTGAACGCTGATTGCGTCGACGGTTGGACAGAAGAGAATAATATTTCTCAATATGGAATTACTTGGTTCTTTGACAAGCCGTATCAATGCGGGACTTTTGTTAACGGGGATTTTTGGGTTGTTGGAATTCCGAATGTGACTATACTAAGAATTGACCCGCCGTCAAGAGATGTCGAAGGAAGAATAAAAAATGGAGCAATGACAAATCCTCAAGGTAATAGCGCTGTGCAGGGATTTGATAATTATAATAACTATAATTGGGATGTAAATTCTAATGTTGCATTTGGGGTGGGTACTGATGGAAAGATTCTTGATCTCTCATCAAATACTTCTTTGATTTCGACAATCAGCATTGAAAATCCTAATGTAGATGACAAATATCGTTTTGTAGACTCTGCTGCTATATTAACTGTGTTGAATTCTGCTCCAGATGATGCTATCAATGGTAAAAGCAATTATTTTCGTCCGGCTTATTCAGGAAATAATAAAAATTTGTTTTTTCATATTAATACTGCAATTTCAAATAGAAATTTACTTGGTTTTTTAAATCCTAATGAAAAAGGGGTATCAGTTCCTACTCTTTATCACTTAACTTCCATTAATCCAGATGATCAAGATGAGACAATAGAGAGAATGTTTGAAAGGCCTTGGCTGAATTTTTTAGACTCTCCAAACGGTCCAAGAATTCACCCGGCTAAAAATATGGAACGAGACATGGGCACGGTTGCAGGACAAGTGAGCGAAGGAGCATTAGCATTGCAATTGCAATGGAATACAGACAAAACAACAAGTGATATTTTAAAACGAAGACTATTGATTGGAATGACTCAATTTGGAATAGACAATATGGGAATAGCAAAAAATAGTGATGGTTTAAACTGGTGGGCTGGTGGCCAGACTCATGCGGGAAATAAATGGCCTATTTTATTTGCAGGAGTTATGTTAAATGATAACATAAATGGAAATCAGGATGATGAAATGAGAAATATATCTGCTAGAGGAATAAATGGTGTAGGTTACTTGAATGCTGGTTATATTTCTTTTCAAGAAGATGAATCAACTTTTTATGTGACTCGACATCCAAATCCAGAATCTGTTTGGGATGGCGGGGCGGGCGATGGAACTGATGAAAATTATGATATCTTTGTTCCTAATCCCAATCCAGATACTTCTGGGTGCAATAATAATCTTGATTGTTTAAGAGGATATAAGTATCATAATCCTGGATTTATTTATTATGGGCATGGTATTGAGAGCAAGTCAACTGATTGCAAAGAATATAATGATTCTTTGTCAGGATTGGCAGAGTGGGGAATAGAACACACTAATAGCAAATATACTGATGATCCGTCATGGGACGCAGATTACAGAGCAGGGAATGGTAATTTCTGGACTGGCTTTATTTTATCAACATTAATAATGGAAGATTCTGCTTCTATGAAAACGCTGTGGAATCATAGTGCATTGTTTGATTATATTGATAGATATAATATAATTAATAATTATACCCATACTAAATGGGAAATTTGTGCAGGCAATTCCTTACCAGAACCCGATAAACCTTTTGGAATTAGTGTTGGAGAACCAATTTTTTCTGACAATGTGAATTGGTGTAGTGCAATTTTTAAGAGGATAGGATTTGCAGCGGATATGTGGGATGTTTATAGGAAGGATTATGGGTGTGTGTGGAAAGAGTCTAATAGATATGATTGTAACGGCACAATTGTTGATTGCAATTTTCTTTCTTCATGTGTACAATATTCGAATAGTATGGCTATTGACGATGATCCTTGTGGATGGGGGTGTGATGAAAGTCCGACGACGGGGAATTGCGAGATAAAGAAAGCGTACTGGAAATTGATGTGAAGAGAAGAAACGCTGGGAGAAAGCTATAAAAATTAATTAAGGCTGGTGTCTTAATATGTTTAAGACGTACGTCTTAATCTTAACGTGTGCACGCAGGTGACATATGTCACCTGCTAAAGTAAACTTCTGCCGGGGTTTTTCCCTCTAGACTTGTATGCGGTCGAAAATGATTATATCTCATCC
>JAGVXA010000014.1 GCA_018304025.1 Candidatus Pacearchaeota archaeon
TTAGACTACAAGGCCGAATGTAATGAGGACTTGTAGAATTTTGAGGAATTTAATTATTCCGATTTAGACTACAAGGCCGAATGTAATGAGGACTTGTAGTATTTTGAGGAATTTAATTATTCCGATTTAAACTTTTTTATCCTCTGCTTAAACACACGCTATAAAAATATCTCCTGCTTTTGCATTTCCAATATTTCCAGAATTTAGAAAATACAACTTATCGCCCTCGCCTGAAAAGTCATCGCCTGCAGAAAGAACTTCAAATTTTCGCCCAAGTGGAGAATCCTCTGATACTGGAATTTGTACAAATTTAATATAACAATTAGGCTCTCCTCCAGAGGCAACAGGGATTGGAATAATATCCTCGTTTGCAGTCAATGTTACTTCCCCATCAAAAATATCAACTGCTTTCACTGTTCCAGTATAATAACAGCTATTACTAATAGATATATCGCACCTGCCGGTTGTTCCCGTTATTGTCGTGCAGGCAATAGTATCGCAATCGCTGTCTGCGCAGTCTATGTTCCCGTCGCCATCATCATCAAAACCATTTGCGCAATTTGTTTCGCTTGCAGAAATAAATTCACAATTTCCATTATCTAAATTGCACTGCCTCCCCTCCAAGCAAGTTTTGGCTGTTCCAGCGCAATCGCCGCTAGCAGTGCACTTGTCTGTTTCAGTGCAAAGATTTCCATCATCGCACTGCTCGCCTTCTGCGCACGAAGGAATAGTTTCACATCCAGTTATCTCGAAAATATCCGAAGTCACACTGCTCGCCCCGCATGTCGCTATAAACATAATTTCCGGATTTTCATCGTCCTCGTTAGTTTCACCCTCCGGAATACATTCGCTAATCCATGTGCCGCGCGCTTGTCCGTTAGAAAAAAGAAGTACTTCGGGCAAATGCCACTCAGAAGAAACCAGAATATCATTTTCAGATAATGTGTCAACTTCATAATATTTTAATTCAACCTGCTGGCCATCCTGGCAGCTGATTCCTTTCACAACAAGATTTACAGAAGAATCTGCCGGCTTGTTTTTCAGCTCAATAACAGCTCGCGAAGTGCCTCTTAAACTGCTGGCTAAATCTTCAAAAATATTAGTCGAACCTTCGCCTGCGCGGTTCACAATCGTAAAAATAAAACTCCAGGCAATTGCAACTGCAAGAACTCCTATAACAACAATCAGAACAGCGCTCAGTATATTTGCAAGCCCTTTCACAGATAATCCAAAATGCTTCGCTTCTTTTCTTTGAATTTCCCAGTTCTTATTTTTATTTCTTTTCATTAAACACCCATCAAATTTCCCAATACGCTTCTGTTAGTGCACAAGAAGTCGTTTGATATTCATACGCCCCAATATCCCATCCAACTCCCTGCGGTCTAAATACACCGCCAGCATCAACTGCAATATTCAATTGCTCAGCACTGTTAAGCGCTGCAAAATCTGCGTAAAAATTATTATAAAACAAAGCGTACGCATCACTGCTTGTTCCCGCATCAATTGCCAAACTCGTGCTTTTTATTCGAAGATTTCTGTTTAAGTCGTCGTTATTTCTCCAATTGCACAAAGAGGTATCTCCCTCGATTTTTTCAGAAATTGCAGGATTAAAAATAATTTTATCTTTCAGATTTCCTTCTAGGTCTTGAGCAGAGTTTTTTAAGACTTGGCTGATGGTTCTGGGAACTCCATCATAATTATACTCAATGATATCGCCAGCCTGAAAATCAAAACCATCGTCAATAGAAAACTCATTGTTTGTATCAGGATAATACCATATCCGAATATCAACATCGCCGACAGCAGTAATTCCAGGACACCCGATATCTCTCTTCAAGGTGATAGTATCTCCTGAAACACTTCCGACTCTTTGCCAGCTGCAAATAGGTTTAGTGCTTGTACCTCCAGCTAGGCAGCCGTTACTGCATTCTGTTGTACTGACGTACTTCACTTCTGGAACAAATTCAACAGAAATCCTGTCGTTATACTCGACACCCATGCTCTCAAAATTAACGCCGGGAACTTGAACACGCGTTCCCAATTCTGTTTTGCTTAGCACAGCTGAAGCCGAATGATACTGATAATAAGAAATCCTCTCGCAGAATTCCGGCATATTTGCAAAACCTTCATCAAATATATTATTAAGCGGGTTGCAATCACCAGCAATATTTGTCTTCGCTCCAGAAATAATATTATTTGAGCAGTCTTTAACTTCTTTAATTGCCGTGCCGACATCATAAAAAGTATTATGGACTACTGTTGAACCTTTTGCTAAATCTCCGTCGTCGCTGATTCCAAAAACAGGAGTATCATAGATTAAATTTCCAATTACATAAGGTCTAAAAATCGCGCCATACGGAGCAATGCCAACATCGCTGTCATAAATTTCATTGAAAATAATCCAGATATTATCTTGTTCGCCTTCGTCATTAACTCTTATAGCGTCAGCACCAGAACTGCATGAACCTCTGTAACCATAGATTTTATTCTCAGATATTATAAAATCTCTTACAGCTTTAATATCAATTGCATTTTCTTTGTCATGATGAAATTCATTTCTGCCGATATAAACATGGTCTATATTAACACAGGCGTGCCCCGAATGAAAAGAATCAGAACCAGTTCTATGAACGTGATTATCAACAACCCAAATATGGTTTGAATTTGAGTTGACTGCGATGCCCACATTTCCCGAAGGAGTATCAGTATCTCCTTTTATGTCAATGGCAGTGTCATGAATATAATTATTATAAAAAACAATCTGGCTTGCAGGTACAGTGTAGCCAATATTTCCAACACCAATTGCTGCATTAGGTCCAAATGCTTCTATATTTCTGATTGAGATATGATCTCGAAATGCAAGAGAATAATGAAATGAAATTGCTGTGGCGCTAAGTGCCAAATTTTCTATTATTGTGTATCGCCCGCCAACCCTAAAACCACCCGTGATGTTAAAGACAGGTTTATCTGCTTGACTGTAACCCCTTATAAAAATCGGTTTCTCTTTTGTTCCGACAAAATTGAGAGTTATGAATCCTTTTTTATTATACTGTTCTCCGTGTATCTCAACAACACTCCCTTCAGGCACATCGCTGACTATCGTCGGTATCGTGCATCTTGGATTTGCTGCTGTTCCGTAAGGATTGCCCGAGTCTATGCAGGAAACAGAATTATCAACATAATGCGTGTAAAACCCTCCCTCTTCATTCATTGCATACAGCAAAGAAGGATTCCTGTTCGCTTCAATGTCATACATTCTATAACTTTCTTCAATCCCAAATTCAGGGCGGGGAATTCCAATCGGCGGCTCCCACGCAAAAACAATCCCCAATTCAAACAAAACAAAAAATCCGAGAATTAAAAAAAGTCCCCTTTTCATCATTTAAGAATTAGAGTTCTCTAGTTTAAAAACTCTCTTAAAAACTGAAAAAAGTATCTTTCTTAGATAATTAAATCCCGCTCGCTGCAAAGCTCCACCACGGCTTGCGAACCCTAACAACCTCTCCGTTTTCAGCATCAACTTCAGCAGTTACTCTCGCTCTCGTCTTGAACATCCCCAAAATCTTCGCTTCTTTCTCTCCATCAAGTTCATAAACAACTTTATCTCCAACTTCTTTCAACGTAATATTGAATCCTAATTCTCCCAATCTCTCCCGCGCTCTCTCCGACGCTGTTGAAGGCATGATTTTTATTTCAGCTTTTCTCCCGTTCGACATTTTAGCTCTGAGTCTTGTTTTATTCTCAGTATCATTCTCTATCTCAACTTCCAAAGTAGTATTAACTTCTGTTTTGTCAACAGTAATTACAATAACATTCCCGCTTCTTCCTGCAGTTATCGTCATAATCTTCCCGCTCTCAGTAGGGCACGACATCACAGCCCCGACGCACTTGCATCCCACAACACACTCGCTCTCGTTTCTTTTCTGCCACGGCGTGAAAGTTATGTTCCCCCTGTTTCTTTTGCATTCGTCAAACTTGCAGTTCTCCTCTGAGTTTCTAGAAACATACGAACCATCAGGACATCGCTTTGTATCTTGCGCACATACCTTAGCAGACTTATCTTTACTACAAGTTCCAGAAGGAGCAGGTTCGCCTTCGTCATCATAACACTGTAACCCTTCACAACAAAATTCAGGAACAACTCCCCCACAAAACTCACCTGCTTTTTTACAGTTAGTTTCTACCAAAGCACTCTCACATTCCTCTTCAGTATCGAAAGTCTGCAATCCATAATACATATACGCCCCGCAAAATTCCTTTTGCGAACATTCTTTATTATCATTGTCAAACCAATAAAGCCCTATACACCCAGTAGTGCCAGAATCGTCTAATCCATCTAATTCAACTATAGAATATCCTCCCAACATTAAATTATACACTAAATCTTCTTCGCTAGCATAAATTTTTATTAAATCCCCTACAGATACATCAGCATAATTCCCCCCAGCAACAGCGCATTCTATTGTATCAATGTTATATAAAAAAGGCACATTTATTTTATCTCCTTCCTCTAAATCGCTTTCAGAAATTAAAATACGTTTTATCTCAAATTCAAAACTTCTATTTTCAGAACAAGTATTTGTACTTATCGTTTGAACACTTAAAACTTCTCCGACTAAAATTTCGGTGGCTTTATTATTCCATTCTTCTACTTCACTTGGTTGCATTGATGCGCCAACAAACCCACCACTAATCAAAACAAAAAACCCAATCACTAAAAGCAACGCCTTTGAATTCATAAAACATTTAAATTTCCGAACTTTAAAAATCCTTCGATAACTTCAATCTCTTTCTTCAGTTCTATCATTCTTAAAGCACAACGTCCCAACAAGCGAAGTAAATAATCCAAGCCCCATATAATCTACATTGCTAAGCGCAGTTTCATAGTACTCATCCCTTTGAACAATCTGTCTCGAATCATTACTAATTAGCGCTCCCTGCACAGCATTATAACTTCCGCTCCCGACAGAATAAGCGATAAATCCAAGCCCAGTAAGAATCAAAGCTCCTCCAACAGCGTCGCATTTTCTCATTTTAGTCTCCGCATGTTATAATAATATTCTCCCTATTTAAAAATTCCTATGTAGTCAGATAATAAACAATCGACGGCAAAAGCAAGCAGCCCATCATCTGAATCCTCCTTACATTAGAAGTAACACAAAAAATCCCGACAGCAGCTCCGGTAATTAAAACAACAATCCCTATCCAATTAGATAAAATCAAATTCACAATAACCAAAATCCCCGCGACAATAAGAGAAATCTTGGAATAATTAAATCTCATCACATATCGCGCAAAAAACTTTGACAGCCCAACACCCAAAACAAAAGCAATCAGTCCAACAACAACCACAACTCCCAAGATTAATAATAAATCCCTAAAACTTATCTCCCCAAGTATCTCCTGAACAACAGCAGCGCTTCCTGTTCTCCCTTTTCCAATCGCATATACAGTTACAAACGAAAGGCCCATGACGACGGTATTCACAGCCCCGACTAAAAATAAAAATTTTCTTTTCTCCCTGCTCCCAGAAATCTCGCTTCCAATTATCGCGGCATGTCCGCTTCCAATTCCAGGCAAAAAAGAACAGAGCGGCGCAGCGACAGCAACAGCAAAACTCGTCTTCAAAAAATCTTTTACATTCATCCTAATCTCTTTCAACTTGGAAATTTTCTGGCGGGGAATTTTTGTTTTAGTCTTGACACTGATTATCAACCCGCTCAATCCAAACAATCCGGAAAGTAAAGGCAGCAGCGGCTCGCGAACAGGAAGATTAAATGCAAAAAGTCCCAAAAAACCAGCCATCAGAAAAACCACAATTCCCAGAATAAATTCCTTCTCTCTAAATACAAGATACAACGAAGAAAAAATCAAAATATAAGCAATAATCGATTTGACAAATCCAAACACAATCGGCAAAAACAAGATAAACACGACGCTGAAAATAAGAATAATCGGTAAGGCAATCAAGCCGCCATACAAAGTTAAAACAACAGCTTCATGCCCTCTTCCTTTCCTAAGCAGCTCATGCCCAGGCAGAACAGCCAGAAAATTCTCATCATCCGGAGCCCCAAGAAATACCGACGGTATAAAGTCAATAAACGTGTGCGTAATCGCCATCGCAACAATAAACACAACAAGAACAATCCCCTCAATCCCCGAGAAATATCCGATAGAAGCCAGCAAAAACGCAGCCACAAGATTAATGTGTATTCCCGGAAACAAGCCGCTGCAAACTCCAAAAAAAATCCCGATAAATAAAGCGATAATTATCTCAAACATCATCAATTGTCACAATATTCTAAATTTTATATATTTAGTTGCTCTTTCCAACTGCCTGCGTTATGTACTGGGAAAACCAACTCAAAAAACTCCGATATTAAAAAATAAATCTTTCTCAAAATAAAATTACCTCTTGGGCCAGACATAACTCAAATTCGGCGAGTCTTTCCATCCAAATTGAGAATAAAATTTTTTATTTTTTCTAAGCAAATTACCACGATGAGCAGAATGAAATCCCTCGTCTCCAAACCAAACAGGAAAAACAATCTTTCCTCTAATCTTTTCAAATTTCATATTATTTTTATATCCTCGAGAAGTCCATTCGATTAAAGATTCGTTAAAATATTTCTTCAAAGCATTTGTATATCCCTTCCACATTTTGACAGCAGGATGTGTTCGCCATCCTTTCGTATCAGTCCTGCCCAAAAGAATATTCAAAATCTGATGTGCTTCAACTCTCTGTTTTCCAAGCCGGCGGCTATCCAAAACCCTAAGTGATTCTATTACATCTGCATAAGGCAAAAATGTCTGCATATCAAAACTCGCAAGAAAAGATATAAATAACTTTCTAAACGCAAACATATTTAAAATAAAAAACAATCTATTATCAAAGAGGATTAGTTATTGCAGCCTAACAATATTTAACAATTAAAATGGATATAAACGCCGTAAAAGAAGCCGCAGTAGCATCTGTTCTTAACTTTTATAGCACCCTCGAAAGCTGCATTCCTGAAAAATACCGCATATTCATTCACGTCGGATTCTACATAATCTTCATAACAATATACGCTCTTTTCGTCTGGAAGTTTTACAGATTTCTTGCAAAAAGAGATATTTTCAAACTAGACCTGAACAAATACAACAACAGCGCCCACCCTATAATTAACAAATTTTTTAAAGTGATATTTTTCTTCCTAGAATTTTTAATCATATTCCCTGTAATAATTTTCTTCTGGTTCGGAATTCTTTCCTTGTTCCTTCTGTTTCTTTCCAAGAATCAGAGCATAGACCAGATTCTTCTTATCTCCGCAGGAATAGTCGGAGCAATAAGGCTTACAGCCTACATTTCAGAAGACTTGAGCAAGGATTTATCAAAAATGTTCCCATTCACTCTTTTAGGAATCTTTCTTATAGACCCTAACTTTTTCTCGATAGAAGAATTTATCCAAAAAACAATTCAAATCCCCCTGTTCATACAAGAGGTTTTCCTTTATCTTTTCTTCATATTTCTTATTGAAGTAATTATAAGACTGCTCTTCACGATGGTAACAGCAATTAGGAGAAAAGAATAGCTGCTAAATAATTAATCTTCTCAAAATGGAAAAAAATGGACTAACTGAAAAAGAAGCCAAGAAAAAACTTGAAAAGTACGGCACAAACGAAATAAAAGAAAGTTTGGTAGTTTCTCCGTTTAAAATCCTCTTCAGGCAGATTAAAAAAAACTTTATGGTGTATTTGCTCCTTATCGCAGCAGTTTTATCCTTTCTCGTCGGAAAATCAATAACTTCTTATACCATATTAGTTGTGATTTTACTTATCGTTATTATAGGTTTTATCCAGGAATACCGTGCAGAAAAAGCAATCAAATCATTAAAAGGAATGCTGGTGCCTGTCTCAATTGTTATAAGAGACGGAAAAGAAAAAGAAATACTTTCAAAAGAAATAGTTCCGGGAGATATCCTTTTATTAAGAAATGGCGAAAAAATCCCGGCAGATTGCATTGTGATTGAAGAAAAGGAACTTTTGGTTAATGAATCCATACTTACTGGAGAAGTAAGAGAGACAAGAAAAATAGCTGTTAAAAACGAAGAAAATTATTCTGAAAAAAATCTTATTTACATGGGTTCGTTTATCGTCAACGGAAAATGTTTTGCAAAAGTAGTCCACACCGGAATGAAAACTAAATTCGGGAGCATAGCAAGCATGATTTCAACTGCTGAAAAAGAACTTCCTCTTCAAAACAAAGTCAATAAAATATCTAAGTACATGGCGGTTGTGGCGGTTGTTTTTTCAATACTTACAGGATTATTTATGATTGTAGGAAAACCAGCGTCGGAAAATCTTCTCATCGACGCGTTAATACTGGTGATTGCATTGGCTGTCTCGGCTTTTCCGGAAGGATTCCCCGTAGTTCTTATTACTTCTCTTGCCACTGGCGTTTACAAGATGGCTCAGAAAAATGCAATTGTAAACAGGATGTCCATCATCGAAACTCTTGGAGAAACCACAGTCATCTGCTCAGACAAAACAGGAACAATAACCAAAGGAGAAATGACTGTGAGCAAAATTTTTGCAGATAATCATCTAATAGACATAACCGGAACAGGATATGAAGGAACAGGGGATTTCATGCTGTACAATAAAAAAATAAATCCTGCAAAAGATGAAATTTTATCTCTTTTAATAAAAAGTTCCGTCATTTGTAATGATGCAAGAATCGAAAGAACAGGAGAAGATAATTTTTACAGCATAAACGGAACCCCCACCGAAGCTTCTCTTTTAATTATGGCTGCAAAAGCAGGAGTGCATTCCGAAGATTTGGAATTTAAAAAAATAGAAGAAAAGCCGTTTGATTCAAAAAGAAAAATGATGTCTATTCTTTGTAAATTAGAAAGACAGAACTATGTTTTCTCAAAAGGAGCTCCGGAAGTTTTGCTGGAAAAATGCGGAAAGGTGCAAAAAAGCTGGGGACTGTCCAGCCTGAATGAAAAAGAGAAAAAAAGAATTTTGGAGTTGAATAAAAAACTTACATCAAACTCGTTAAGAACTATTGCTGTTGCATACAAAAAAATATCCGTCTTCAGCAAAGACCATTTTGAAGAAGATCTTGTTTTCCTGGGATTGATTGGAATGGAAGACCCGCCGAGAGAAGAAGTCAAAGACTCAATAGCATTATGCATAAAAGCCGGAATAAATGTAAAAATGATTACAGGCGATAACAAAGAAACAGCTGTAGCTATTTCTAAAAGTATAGGACTGAAAGGAAAAGTAATAGAAGGAAAAGACTTAGACAAGATGGATGAAATTGAACTCTCTAAAATCGTCAGCGAAATAGCTGTTTTTGCGAGAGTAAAACCTGAGCACAAATTAATGATTGTAAAGGCGTTAAAAATTAACGGCGAGATTGTCACTATGACAGGAGACGGAGTCAATGACGCTCCCGCGCTGAAAGAAGCCCACATCGGAATAGCGATGGGAAAAAACGGGACAGATGTTTCAAGAGAAGTTGCAGACCTGACATTGAAAGACGATAATTTCGCAACAATTATTGTGGCAATAAGAGAAGGAAGAACAATATTCAAAAATATTAGAAAATTTATCAGCTATCAATTATCCTGCAATTACGCTGAACTCATGATTCTGTTTGTCGGAGTATTGCTGGCTCCTTTTCTCAACTGGCAAATTCCTCTTCTATTGGCATTGCAGATATTGCTTATGAATCTTGTAACCGACGACTTGCCTGCGCTGACTCTCTCATTGCATCCTTCTTCCTCAGATATAATGGAAGAGAAGCCAAGAAAGAAAAAAGAAATATTAAATAAATCCTTGATAGTTTGGTTTGGAATCGCTGGAATATCCATGGCGATTATGACTCTATCTGCTTTTTTCATAAGCTTCAACATTCTTCATCAAAGCACAGAATCAGCAAGGACAACTGCACTGCTTTCATTAATTTGCTTGGAAATAGCAAATGCGTATAATTTCACATCCTTCCGGCACAGGGCGTCGTTTAAATCCCTCAAAACTAACAAGTATCTTCTTTATGCATCTCTTCTTTCTATTCTTATAACAGTGGCTGTGATTTATTCACCTTTAAACAAAATATTCGGAACAGTTCCTGTCGGAGTCTCGGGCTGGGTAATCGGGCTTTTCGCCGCAATAATCATAATCATTATATTTAATCTGCTGAAAAAATTAAATGAAAAGAAAAATCTGTTTAATTTAGAGCATTTCTAATTTCTAGAAAATTTTAAAAATAAACGCCCACCCGCCATTCGCCCTGATAAAAATTAAAAATTTAAACAAAACACATCAGTTTAGTTTTGTTGTTCGGAGGATTCTTCTTCCTTTTCTTCCTCTTCTTCTTTCTTTTCCTCTGTTTGGCTTTCTGAAGACTCTTCAGGAGCCTTTTCTTCTGTTTTATTTTCTTCTTCCATAAAAAGCTGAGAAATTAAAACTATAAAAACTTATCTGTGTTGCTTAACATTTGTCAGAAAATTTTAAAAAGATTAATTATGACATCTGATAATGAAAAAAGAAATATTGCTAGTCTGGTTTGGCGTAATAATTCTAACGTCTAATTTCTTCCCTGTTTCCGCTTTAACAACAAACGAGATTAATAATAAAGATACCGAAATAAAAATCGGATTATATCTTCTCAATTTAGGAAAATTTGATATCGCAACAGGAGCATTCACTGCAGATTTTTATCTCTCTCTAAAATGCGGTGGAATTTGCCCCTCGCAGGACTTTGAGTTCATGAACGGCAGGGCGTCAAGCTTTGAAAAAATTATCGACGAACCTAATGAAAAGTTCTATAGAATACAAGCAAACTTAGTCAGTCCAATAGACCTTAAAAAATTTCCATTTGACAATCAAAAAATGGAAATTATAATAGAAGACAAAAAAAAGACAATAAATGAATTAGTATATGTTTCTGACATGAAAGAAACAGGGTTTGACGAATCCATAAATTTTGTTGGGTGGAATATAGATGAATGGGGTGTATCAATCAGAGAGCACAGATATGAAACATACAACGAAACATATTCACAGTATGTATTTGAAATTCCAATATCCAGAATCACTATCAATTCTGTCTTTAAAACATTTCTTCCGATTACTTTTATAATCCTTGTCATGCTTTCCAGTTTTATTCTCGATCCAGATAAAATTACAACCAGATTAGCAATGGTTGGTTCTGCATTAGTCGCAAGTGTTATGTTTCACGTATCTCTGGCTAATCAGCTGCCGCCAGTCGGATACCTTACATTTATTGATAAATTCATGGTCTTAAGCTATTTTGTTATCCTCCTAAGTTTTGTATTCAATGTATTTTTGCTGGAACTCCACGAGCAAAAAAAAGACGCGCTTGTCAAAAAACTGCACAAATACACAGAATTTACCATGTTCCTGCTGGTGCCTTTATTATACTTGATTTTATTTTTGTTTTTCTTATAATCAAACTCCGTCGGTTGCAAATCATAAACACAAACATATTTAAAATAAAAAACATTCACTCTGGCAATAAGATAAAATGACAGAAGAATTTATTAACACCGCATTCATAGCAGGTATAATCGCATTCTATTCATTCTTCGTCTTAGCTGTCTACATCTACACTTCCTTCGCATTCATGTCAATCGCAAAAAAAGCACGGCACAAAAATCCCTGGATGGTTTGGGTTCCATTTATAGGAAAACCGCTCGTGACGTCGCAAATAGCAAAAATGAATCCTTGGCCAATTCTCTTGCTAATCCTCCCTGCAATAGCTCTCGCAGCTCTGCCTTTCTCAATTCTATTCTCAGTAATTTTATTTATCGTCGCTATTCCCTTCGTAATAACCTTCGCGGTATTTTACATAATCTGGCAATGGAAAACATTTGAAGCAGTCGGCCATCCTGGCTGGTTCGTTTTGTTCATCTTCATAAACCTGGTCTATCTCGTCTTCCTCGGCATCGTGGCGTGGAGCGACAGAGACGTAACCGGAACTAAAAAGAGGAAAAGATGAAATCACTAAGAAACGCAGGAATAGCAATTCTCGTCGGATTAATATTCGGAGCAGTTTCATTTGTAAGAGTGTTAATCAAAATAATCCCGCAATTAGGAAACGAACAGGCAATCAACGAATCAATTTCAAGTCTAATGTCAGCGCCCCTCGTAGTCGTAGGATTAATTATATCCATCACAGTCGCTATTTTAGTGCTTCAGGGATTTCTTAAATTAGGAAAAAAATTCAACAATAATCTTCTAATCAAAGTATCATGGCTCATAGCGATATTATCAATAGCAAACAGTTTAATCTCAAATATTCCTTTGCTAAATTCAAACAACCCGTTAGATATAACCGGAAACACAAAATTCGCCATAGGATTTCTCGTGCTGTACGGAATCCTTACTCTCTTGCTCGGAGTCTCTCTTCTAAAGATAAAACAAAAAATAAAATTAGCCAAGCCCGTCGGAATCCTCAACATAATTATCGGCGCAGCCTTCATCACATTCATCCTCTCGCCAATCGGCTTCCTCATCTATTTAGTTAATTTAATCATCACGTCTGTAATGTTCTTTAAAGCTTCAAAGCAATTCAAGGAATAAACTATGAGAGCACTATTATTTCATGCAGAAGAATATGGTGTTAGTTTCCACAGTTTTGCCAACCGTCCAAAAGGAATATTCAAAGAAGATGTTAACGGAAAAGAAGAACAATCTTGCAATAATTGCGTTGTTGCTTTTATAACAATAGAAAAGGGAGACAATAAAAAGAAAGTGTCTGAATCGATAACAAAAGAAATCAAAAAAATGTGTGATGAAGTTAAAAGAGATAAAGCAGTAGTTGTTCCATTTGCACATTTGTCCAATAATCTTTGTGAACCAAAGAAAAGTTTTGAGATATTAGAAGAAATCGAAAATAAATTAAAAGAAATGAAATTAAAAACAATAAGAACTCACTTTGGTTCTAATAAAAGTCTGCATTTAGATATTTATGGGCATACTGGAAATGCAAGATACAGAGAGTTTTAATTAATTATCTTCAAAACTCTTACCTGTCTCTCCCCCCCATACTCCTCAACAACTCCCTCAACAGATACGTCGTCATTAAGATAACTCCCGCACCCCGAGCAAATCAAAGTAATATTATTATCCAATTTCAAAAGCGATTCGTCAGAATAAATAATTCTCTCTGAAACAACTTGTCCAGATAAAGAAACCCGCTGATTAATCTCTAACCCCTCCAGCGTCTCAACTTCTTTAATATTAAAAACCAGCAGCCCAACTAAAACCAGCATTCCCAAAATCGCAACCACAAAAGCCAATCTTCTCATTTTAATTCATTAGTGCGCGCAGCGAACGGAGTGAGCTGTTAACGATAAGACTCGCAATTGTAAGCGAGTCCAATTTGCGCCGAAACCAACTTTATTTTAAATATCTCAAATAGAAAACATTTAAAATAACTTTCCCCCTAACTTCCAAATGAACGAATCAGAAAAAATAGAACTAATAAAACGAAACACCGAAGAAATTATCCCCGAAGAAAAATTCAACGAACTAATCAAAAAAAACAAATCCCCGTCTGTTTACTGCGGATACGAACCCAACGGCCCTCTGCATCTCGGGCATTTCGTAACAATAACAAAATTAATGGACCTCCAAAAAGCAGGATTTAAAATTAAAATCCTGTTGGCAGATATTCACGCATTACTAAACAGAAAAGGCGAAGAAAAAGAAATTGCAAAAGAAGTAGAATCCTGGAAAAAAACAATAAAGGCAATCGGATTAAAATGCGAAGTTATTCTCGGCTCTGATTTCCAGTTCAAAAAAGAATATCAGATAGATGTAATGAAGCTTGCTCAATCCTCGACGATAAACCGTGGGCTGCGCTCAATGCAGGAAATCGCAAGAGACGTCGAAAACGCGACAATCTCTCAGTTATGGTATCCTCTGATGCAAGTGGCAGATATCAAGCATCTTAATGTCGACGTCGCATTAGGCGGTTTAGAGCAAAGAAAAGTTCACATGATAGGAAAAGATTTAAGCAAAATTTTAAATTACGATTTCGTAGCTTTCCACACTCCGCTAATAACTTCTCTAAAAGGCCCGGGGCAAAAAATGTCAAAATCAATTCCAGGCTCAGGCATTTCAATCACTGATTCCTGCGAAGAAATAAAAAACACAATCAGCAAAGCCCACTGCCCGATGAAAGAAACAAAAGAAAATCCAATCTTGCAAATCACGCAGTTTATTCTCTTCCCCCACCTAAACAAATTCCAAATCTCCCGCCCTGAAAAATTCGGCGGAAATAAAACCTACACAGATTACCAGGCATTAGAAAAAGAATACCAAGAAGGAAAACTCCACCCTGCTGACTTGAAAACAGCAGTCGCCGAGCACCTCGAAGAAATAATTTCTCCAATAAGGAAAAATTTCAAATAACCATAATTTTAAAAACTCTTTTTTTCGAAAAGTCCCATGAAATCCAAAGAAGAAATTCAAGAATATGCAAACCAAGTATGCGAAAATAACGAATACTTGCTCAGAAGATTCGTAAGACATTCCGTAATAAACACGGGAGAAGACTTGGATAGAATCAGAAACAAGCAAGTTCTCTACGTTTCAAATCACCGAAGTCATTTTGATTATCTCCAGCAGTGCTACAACATAAATCGTCTCAATCTTCCCTGGCCTTCCACCCTCGCAAGAGCAAATGTTTTTATCCCGTGTTTGGCGGACATCTGGATAAATGCCGGAGCAATAAAACTTCCTTTCAACACAAAAGGAAAAAGAGAATTAAGATATATAAAAAAAGTAATAAGACGCGCTGTCAAAGACGGCAAAAGTATTTTGGACTATGCTCAAAGCGGAAGAGACTACGGAAATATTTACAAAGAATTTGACAGAGGAGCAATTGATTTTACATTAAGAGCAGCAAGAGAATTAAATCTCGAAATAATGCTTATGCCAATGTACATAAACTACTCAAACAGCCATTCTTTAGAACAGCCATTCTTCCAAACCCTCAACAGAGTAAAGGGAAAACTCCGCAATGTGCCTTATGTCGCCACAGACCTCGCAGCATTTGCATTTTCATTAGTTTATCCAAAACAACTCGCCTTCCACGCATTCGGCGAGCCTTTTCTTTTAAATGACTGCAAAACTGGAAAAGAAGCGACACAAAAAGCATATGAAAGTATGATGCAATTGCACAAAAAATTCTCTGATGCTGTTTCTAATTGGCCCGGACGCTAAGCCGCAGACAAAAGCGCCTTGATTATTATATATCCAATTATCACAATCACAATTATCTTTATTATTTCTAAAAAATCTGACGACGTTATTTTCCCTTTTTTATTCATCTTATTTTACTCACTCTCTTTAATATCACAATATCCTTAAGAGTATTTAATAATTCCTCTCTGCTTTCCGCCCACTCTTTTAATTCTTTTATTCTTTCTTCGTTAATTTTTATTTGAAAAGAATAATATGCAAAGAATAATAAAGCCACGCCAATCAAAGCAGTAATAATCCCAATATATTTTTCTTCATTTATCACTACAATACCTAAGTCAATTATAACTAAAGAAAATAAAGTAGAGGCTACCCAAAAAATTACATTTTTAATAGGTTTCATCGATACTAATAATCTTCTCCTATTAAATCAATTATCCTTCTGTAAGCTATATTTCACCGGGTATGAAACTCCACGACATCCAAGTCCTTCAATTCATGGCTTAAGCTAACTCTCTGATTCGGAAATTTTGACGACGGCCCCGTAACTCTCGTATCTTTAACCTTCGCAGAAAACCCTTTCAAAATTTTCTCAGCAACGTCACGAACATTCGCGCCACGAGGCAAAACAATCGGCTCTTTCGCCTTCCCCTTCCCCGGCTCTTTCGTATAAACTCTGATAACATCCATCTGCTCAAACATCAGTTCCTTTAGCCTTTCCAGATTAAATCCAGTCAAAGCAGAAAACATCACCCCATTAATTTTTTTGCTTTTAATTTTTGCTTCAAGTTTTCTCAATCCCTCTTTATCCAGCAAATCAACTTTATTCAAAATAATTATTTTCTTTCCAATCGCCCTTGTTAAAATCTTGCCAATCTCTTCAATCTCCTCTGTCCGTTCAACAACTCCGATTACGCAATCAGCAGTATTTACAATTCCAATGTCAAAATTCTCGCTCCCAATCGGCGGCAAGTCAATCACCTGTGCTTTCACGCCCTCGTAATAAAACGTTCCAATTTCAGGAGTTGTAGTCGAAAAACCATAAGAACTAATCTTCGGAGAAGCATTTGTTATTCTAGACAAAACAGAACTCTTCCCGGAATTAGGCAGTCCAACCAAGACAAATTGAAATCCTTCTTTCCGAATTCCTTTCTTGCCTTTAGAACTCTTCCTCCCCTTCTCCTCTTTCTCTTTGAATTTAATCAATCTTCGTTTCAACTCCGAAACAAAATTCTCCGACGATTTGTGCTTCGGCGCCCGGCGAATCATTTCCTCAAGCCAGTAGATTTTATCTTCTAACGTCGCAGCATTCAGATACTCTTTCTCCGCGTCGAAATATTCGTATGAAGCGTTGATTGGCATGACTTATAATAAAATCTGTCAGTTAAATAAATTACTCCCCCCTCAATCTCTCAACAGCACTAAGGATACTTACAACCAAAGAAGAAATCAGACCAACTGCGCTAATAATTATATTAGTCACGTCGAGCGGATCAGTTTGTATCAAAATTACTGCAAAATAAAGAAATATAATAAAATTAAGAAGATGAACAACTATCTGCAATCTGTCGCTAACATTCATTTTAAGAAAATCTCTCTTATAATCCCGAAAATCAAAACTCCTATAGCTATCAAACCGATTACCCACCCAATTATTTCAAGTTTCGATATCCTCTGTTTCGTCATCTCCTTATTAACAACTAAAATTATATAAATCCTTCTCTAAAAAATCATTCAGTATATCTTCTAGGACAAATCGGTCTGAATAATCTCAACTGCATGACTATCCTCTCCGCCTCAAGTCTCTCCAGCCGAATTCTCTCTGCATCTTCTTCAGCCTTAGCTCTCATTCTTCTAACAATCTCAAGATATCTATCTCTCCTTTCAGGGTCATTCTTCAAATCCTTCACTCTGTAAACACCAGCTGGCAAACTCGGCATGAAAAATTCAAATCATGAAACTATAAATAATTTTCGTTAAAATATAACTCTCAATATTGTTGAACTAATTATTTCCCCAAAGACTTATCAGTATTCATTTGTCCTTTTTCTATTTTCTTTTAACATGCGCATAAACATTAGCCCTTGCTTTAGTGCATCATCAATTGCCTTATGTTTAAAAATATCTTTTGATTTTCTGTCAACTAGCCATCTTTTAGGCATTTTACTAGTTCCAGATTCTGAATAAGGTCTTTTCAATTGAGCCATTGAAAAAGTTTTAATATCTATCCCCTCATGGCTAAATGGCGTGTCTATGAAGTGGTTAGTAGAATATCTTTTGACGAATTTTATTAAATACCACGAAACAAACATAAAATCCCAAGTCGCAGGATAAGCCAAAAAGAACATCTTTTTTTTATACTTTTTCTTTATATCTTCTAACCAATTAGCATAATTATCCATAACTATTTTTGGGTCTTCTGGATTAGAAGTTGCTTCTAGATATGCTTCTTTGTTCTTTTCCCAAAAGGCCATTGTTTGGGGATGTTGTTTTGAATTCTCTAAAGGGCTTAATTTCCTATAAAATTTTCCAAGAACTTCTCCATTATCTCCTAGTGCTACTGAACCAATGCTCAACATAGAATATTCGCCAGGGATTGGACCGTTTGCTTCTATATCTGTTGAAATATAAATTTCTTTTATCTGTTCTTTTTTCATTTTAATTGATTAACCAATCACACTTTTTAATTCTTACTCGATATCGACTAATTTTCCTTATAGATTTGAACAGCAAATCTCGCCGCATCAAGAATGTCCTTAAAATGAGCGATTCTTCTTAAAGATACTTCCATTGACTTGCTTGGAAGATAACGCTCATCAGTTCTTGTTTTAGAAATATCTGTCGTTGCATCAAAGTCTATACTAAAGAAAGGCTCTTCTTTTTTCCATCCTGTTTCATAAGAAGTTATGTCCAGTTTTACACCCATAAATTCGGCTGGTTGATATAGTTGGCCTATTGCTTGCTCTATTGCACCACTTAATCCCCTCATTGAAATACTGCTTTGTAACTTTGGTGACCTATACGCACATTTATCTTGTTCATGTAAAGTTTGTGCTAAATGAGAAACAAAATATCTTAAATCTAAACTCGCTCCAATTTTTTTGCTAATCGAGTATCTTGCCGGGAGCCAGAGATTTACTTCTGGAAATAATCCCTTAGAAGTTATGTCAAAAGTTATTGCTCTTGCAAGAACATCTGATTTATAGTCCAAGCCTTCTTCTCTGATGGTTCTATCAAATAACTTAACTGCTTCTCCTATCTGCTTTGTTTCTTTAGTCATAGAAAATCTGCCTGTTATACCTATTTAAACATAATCCCCCACTAAGTGTAGGGTAGTAGAAAGAGTTAAAAAGACTTTAAACTAATCTATAAAATGGACACAAAAGTATTGGAACATATTGGCTTAACGCATAATGAAAGTTTAGTTTATTTAACGTTAATCAAAGAAGGTATGTCAAAATCAGGCGAAATATTAAAACATTCTGGATTAAATTCTGGAAAGATATACGAAATTTTAGAATCATTAAAGAAAAAAGGACTAGTTAGCGAATCGGTCATTAACAATATAAAACACTATACTGCCGCGCCGCCTTCTCAACTTTTTGAATATCTCAATAAACAAAAAGAAGAATTAGAAAAAGATGAGCAAATAATTAAAAATGCAATTCCGGAGTTAGAAAAAATTAGAAAAAAGAAAACTAAAGAGATTAAAGCCATGACTTACATTGGGTTTAGAGGAATTAAAACTGCAGCAGAAGAAGCTTTAGAAAATATGAAAGAAAAACAAGATATATTGGCTATGGGGGTTACTGAAAAGAAAGATAAAAAATTTAATGAATTTTGGAAGCAATGGTCAGCAAGAAGAATGGAAAAGAAAATTATTGCAAAGCATATTTTCTCTGAAAGAGGAGATTATTTCAAAGCATTTAAGAAAATGAAATATACAGAAGCAAAAGTTTTAGATGGTTTAACACCTGTCACAATTGATATTTTTGGAGATAATAGAATATTAATCTTAAACTATAATGAACCCATTTCCTGTACGATGATTTACGATAAAAATACAACAACTTCTTTTATTACCTTCTTTTACCAATTATGGAATATTGCAAAAATTTAATTCGCACGCCCTCTAAATTCCAAAAGATTTATTAAATCTTTCCTCAAGTCATAAACATGAACTTCCAAAAAAAGAAACTAAAAAACGGAATAACAGTTCTCCACGAGCAAAGAGACTTGCCCGTCGTCGCAGTATCAATAACAAATCCCTTCGGCGGCGCCTGCGAAGAGTCAGAAATAAAAGGCATCGCCCACGTAATTGAACACTTGCTGTTCACAGGAACAAAAACAAGAACTCACGAGGACATCTCAAGAGAAATCGAAAAAAAAGGCGGAATCCTAAACGCATTCACAGCTCAGCAGGTAACAAGCTTCTGGTTCAAGCTTCCAAGCGAGCACATTTTTGCAGGACTCGACATTCTGACAGACATGCTCAATAACCCGGCATTTCCAAAAGAAAAATTCGAAAAAGAAAAAAAAGTAATCCTTGAAGAAATAAAAATGTACCACGACAATCCAAGAATGAGCATAATGGAGCAAATCGAAAAAAATCTCTACGACAAGCCGTTCGGAGAATTAATTATCGGAAGCAAGGAAACAGTCTCTGCAATCGACAGAGATTTTCTGATGAAATATTTCAAAAAGATGTACAACCCGAAAAATTTTATAGTAACTCTCGTCGGAAAAGCTGATTTCAAAAAAGTCTGCGATTACTTGGAAAAGAATTTTCATCCATCAGACGGAACTCCAGAGATAAAGCCAATCAAAAAATTAAACAAGGAAACAACAGAAGCTCGCCCCGGAATAGACCAGGCCCATTTGGTTTTCGCAGTTCACGCGCCAAAAGCATCTCATCCAGATTATCCAGCATTGGAAGTTCTCGACGCATATTTAGCAGACGGAATGTCCTCAAAACTTTTCTTAGAAATTCGGGAAAAACGCGGATTAGCATACGCTGTCAAAAGTGACATTGAAACAGAAAAAGATTATTCGCACTATACAATCTACGTCGGAACAACAAAACAGGCAATTCCCGAAGTAAAAAAATTAATTTTGGAGGGCTTCGAAGACGTCAAGAATATGACAGAAAAAGATTTGGAAGAAGCCAAAGAAAGAGTAATCGGATTAAACAGGATTTCAAAAGAAGAATCAGTTAACGTGATGAGCGAGCTGATGTTCGCAGAATTAACAACAAAAGCCGAGGATTATTACACTCAAGAGAAAAAGATAAATGCAGTCGATTTAGAACAGGTTAAATCTCTGGCAAAAATCAATTCATATTCTGCAGCTGTGATTGTTCCTAAATAAATTTCCCAAAAAATGGCAGAAAAAATCAGAACATTCATCTCCATAGAACTCCCCGACGAAATAATTCAAGAAGCAACCAGATTGCAATCCCTAATTAAAAACAAAAAATTCGACGGTAAATTAACAGAACCCGAAAACCTTCATCTAACTTTAAAATTCCTCGGCGAACTCTCCATAGAACAAATCCAAAAAGTAAAATCAAAATTAGAAAAAATAATTTTCCCAGAATTCCAAGCAACATTAGCAGAAACAGGAACATTTTCTTATCATTCAAATCCAAGAATCATCTGGATTAAAGTTACAGGAAAACAAATCTTCCAATTGCAGGAAGAAATTGACCAAGTCCTCGTAGAATTTTTCCCAAAAGAAAATCGATTCATGTCGCATCTGACAATAGCGAGAATAAAATACGTCAAAGACAAGCAAGATTTTATCGAGTCAATAAAAAAGCTCCCGATAAAAAAACTGAAATTCCAGATAAAAGAATTTGAATTAAAATCCTCTGAATTAAAACCAATGGGCCCTGTCTATAAAACTCTAGGAACCTACAAACTTGTTTCAGTTTAATCTTTCGCAACAAAAGACAAATTATTAATTATTTCAAAATTCTCGGAAATTGCGAAGCAATTTCTCGATATTACTACACTAATTATTTCTCGCCAAAAAAGTTAATTCAATAAATAATTAACGCGGTGCGCAGTGAGCGAAGCGAACTTAAAGATAACTGTGCCAACAGCAGAAAAATTGGCACAGCAATTCGCACCGCGAACAATTTAATTTATTAATCCAATAACTCCCTAAATTCCCCAGCCCTCTTCCCCAAAATCTCCGCCAATTCCTCCTCGCTCGCCGAAAAAATTCTCCCCAACGAGCCAAATTTCTCCAATAATCGTCGAGCTTTAACAGCGCCGACATTCGGAAAACCCTCCAAAATGAACTGCTGCTGTTCTTCGCGTGTAAGAGCAATCTTCGAAGCGCGAATCGCCAGTTCGCCCTTCTCTTTTTTCCGCGCAAGAACATCAATATATTTTGCAGTATCAGAAGCATTATGCGTAAATATAATTCTGGAATTAAAATCCAAAGCAGCGCTTAATAAAAATCCACGAAAAGCATTCTCATGAATCCCTCCGGAATAAACATCCTCCTCGATAATTCCCTCGACAATCAATAAATTTTTGTCATACTGTTTCAGCTCAAGAAGCTGTGAAATAATCCTTTTGTTAATTATCGAAGATTTAAAATCAGAAACAGTTTTCCTCTCGATTGCAACTCCGTTGACTAAGTAATCTCCGACAGCAAGCTGTCTCCATTCAATTTCATGCCCCATTTTCATCAACTCAGAAACAACTAAAGAATTCCTCTCTCGATTGTCAACAATAATTTTCTCTTTCTTCTTCTCAATTTTCCGTTTAGAAAAAATATCAAATAATTTAGCCATGTTAGTTTGGCTCCTTGCATCTTCTTATCATCTCTTCATAATACGGACATCCAAGCATCCTGCAAAAAAATCTATGGTGTAGCATTCTCAATTTAGAATTATGATAATGACAGGGTTCATCTTTAACTAATTCTCCGATAATTGGTAACGTATGCGGCAATCTGTGAGGAGGACAACAATTACCTTTTCTCAAACTAATTTTGTCTTTAATATCCATCAGCCAATATTCTGTATCTTTCGTCATGTAAATTCTCTCAGCGTCTTCTCACCCAACCCCTTCTTAACATCCTCCAAATTCTTGTACATTTTTTTCTCCCGCGCAGTCGAAGCATAATGATAAGCGATGTCGCGCGTGTCGCGAGTCATCAAGATAACTAATTTTCCCGGCTTTAATCGCGCGGTTCGTCCAGCGCGCTGTATCTTCCGAATTGCCGACGGAATCGGCTCATAAAAAACAACCATTGAAACCTCTGAAATATCCAAACCCTCTTCGCCGATAGAAGTCGCAACCAAAACATTTACCTCTCCGGAATTAACTTTCTCGATAATTGCTTTCTGCTCTTTCTGCGAAATTCCAGTATCATTCTTGCGCGCCTGCCCAACAAAAGTAACAGCGCGAACCCCCTCAATCAAATTCAACCGCGAAACAATATTCGAAGCAGTCTCCCGAAACTGCGTAAAAACAATTATCTTCCCGTCTTTCTTCTCCCGAAAAGTATTTTCAACCAAAACAGCGCACTCCTCAATTTTCGGATGCTCAATTTTCCGCGACAGCAGCTCATTCAATGAAATCAAAGCAGCATTAAACTCGCCCATCTTAACTAACTGCTGAACTCCCCGCGATTTTTTTTCATTCGCCTGCTTGACTAATCCTCGGAGATAATCATTCAAACCTGATAAAGTCTGCGTCTCTAATAATTCAGAAGCGTGCGCAATTTTAATCGCCTGCGACGTCAAAGACATTCCTCGCATCTCATTAAACTTCCCCGGCCCGGCAAGAGCGCCCAATCTTTTCTGCAGTTTCAATAAATTAATTTTGTTCGCGGGCCCAAACATCAAATTCCTTTTCTTCAATTCCTCAACTTTAGAATTATAAATCCTCTTGAGTAAAACATTAATCTCCTGAAACTCCGCAGGAAACGGCACTTCAACTCTCTCAAATTCCCTTTCTTGCAAGTAGCTCTTAACGTCGGCAGAATCTCTGTCTCGAACTTCAATCTCGCTGATATCCATGTGCCTGCAAATTTCTTTAATCTTCCCCGCGTCAGAACCAGGCGAAGCAGTCAGCCCCAAAATCCGAATTATCGTCGAGTCAGCCTGCCTTTTGTAAAAATCAACGACAGAAGTATAATCATAATTCTTCAGGCATCTGTGGCATTCGTCGATAACAAGCAGCGAAACTTCAGACAAATCGTAAAGGCATTTTTTCAAATCATTGGCAATGCACTGAGGAGTTGAGAAAATTATCTCCGCGGTTCTGAACATTTCTTTTCGTTTTGAAGCATTCACGCTGCCGGTGAACAAAACCATTTCAGCCCACAACTCCGGCAATTCTCTCTTGAATGATTTCAAATGCTGCTCAACAAGCGGCCGCGTCGGAGCCAAAATCATAATTTTAGAAAGAGGAAATTTTTTCTTCCTGTCAACAGCAAGCATCAAAGCAATCAAGGTTTTCCCGAGTCCCGTCGGTAAAACAACCAGAGTATTAACCGTCGAAGCTGTCTCAAATATTTTTTTCTGATATTCCCTGGGTTGTGTAGAAATTTCATCCATCTTCTTCAAATTATCAGTCGCAATTTACTTATTAAACATTTCTCATTCAAAAAGAATTATTTTATTCGGCATAAATTAAACAATATATTCAATGCGCATAATCTATAAATACTGAAATAGTCAATCAAGCAAATGCAGCAAAAAACAGCTATGACTCGACTTGCATTAACCGGTCTTGCCGCGCTTATGGCATCTTCTGCAGGATGCGCATTCGGCAATCGCCATTGCGACCTAAAATACGAAAATCCAGTAACTCCCCAATCACCTTCTCAAAATTACTCTCTCTCCTTCGACAAATTCGACGACAGAAACGAGCACGACAGCAAATGCCGCGCAATTATCGGCTGCGTTCGGAATGGCTACGGTTTCAGAACAGCAGAAGTCAAAGCCAACAACCAGCTGGGAGATTGGTTCAAAGACGCGCTGTCAAAAGAACTCTCTCAGGCAGGATATAATTTTTCCCCGAATAGCCCAAAAACTCTTGAAGGCACAGTCATCCATCTCTATACAGATGTTTTCTTTACCTACAACACAAAAATAAACCTAAGAGTAAAATTAAAAGACAAAGAAAACATTTTATACGACGGAACATTCGAAGCAGAGTCCAACCCTCTCGCGTTGTTTGCGTCAGAATCAGAATATGCGAATTCCTCCGAGCAAGCCCTCCAAAATGCAATGCGCGAAATAGTTCCTAAATTAACAAATGAATTAAAAAAAGCAAAATGAAAAAACCTTCAAGATTACTCTCGCTCGCTTTAGCATCAACTCTTGGCGCAGCAGGCTGCGGCTACAGCGCGAAGCCAATGCCCCAAATCGCTCCGTCGCAATACTCTCATTTAGTCAACAGCAATATTCAAATCGCCGTCGAGCCATTTGACACAGACAAAGAATGCGATAAAGTATTTCAGCGTTCTGTAAACAGCAAAGCATACCTCCCTGTTCTGATAAAAATACGAAACAATTCAAGCGAAGAAATAAAATACGACAGAGATAATATCCGTTTTGTTTCAAGAACTGGAGAAGAATGGCTGCAAGTTCCAGGCGGAAAAATGGCCCGCTCCTATGATTCAGAAGGCGCAGTAAAATCAATGGTCGTCGGAGTCGCGCTAGGCGCAGCATCAGGCCTGCTGTCCGCTCTCAACGAGCACGAAGTCAGCAGAAACAGGGAAAAAGATTTCGATGCAAAATCTCTGCCTTACCAATCCTCTCTCTTTCTCGGCTCAGAGCAGCAAGGATTTATCTACTTCCGCAAAAGTGAAAAATCTTCTTTAAGCCGCAAAGATTTCGACAGAGAAATAACAGGCGGAAATCTTTCCCTCGACATTTTAGTATCTCCAAAAAATAATAAAAAATTTTGCTTCGAATTCAACCAGCCTTCAGAATGGTTCGCTCGCCCGGCGACAATGCCGTCGCAATAATTTCTTATTTGATAAAAATTAAACAGGAATCACTAAAGCATAAGCAACAAAAAGAAGAGTAACCACCTCCAAAACAACCCACACAATCCTATTTCCAAAAAATATCTGCGTTCCATCCAAATTAGAAATCGGAAGCATATTCCAGAATAAATAATAAGCAATCATCTTGGACATATATCCTTGATCCACAAAATATGCAATCACAGCCAAAAACATCAAGCCGACAATTCCAACAGCCCCGATTAATCCATTATGCCACTCTGTTAATTCGCTGTACGAATAAGGTCCAAATCTGCGCGCAGCTCTCCTCTTCAAAACTCTTGCTTCATAAGTTAAGATTCCCATGAACTTAATTAAAATTCCCATCGGCCAAAGAAAAACAACGCTGAAAAAAAGCATAAATAAAGGAACAATAATTCCCGCAGGAATTTCTTTCTTAAAATGATGGTGCGCCTTGAATCCGTATCTATAAACTCCCCAAATTTTGTGCTCGACATCGCAATCCAAAAGTCCCGCAGCCCATTTCTTCGACAAAACATGAACGCCGATAATTAAAATAGCAAAAATCAATCCCTTCAAAACTCCAAGCCAATTCGCCTCAAGAACAAACCCAAAAGAAATCACAGCAAATAAAATCAGCACGCCTGCCAAAACCTGTGATAACTCGCCTTTTGCCATCTATAAATACAATAAAAGCAATTAATAAACATTATGTCTCCCAAAACCTTATTAAAAATGATAAAATCTCTCTCTGAAATAAATCGATATATATTTTAATTATCAATTTTCGGAAATTGCTCGGCGCGCTCTCTCCAAATTCATTTCGGCGCGCAGAAAATTTGCTGGCGTCCTCGTTCGAAGAATATCGAACGATCCCAGTTTGCAAATTTTCAAACCGATAACGAATTGCCATGACAATTCGCGCCGAAGTGAATTTGGTTAATAATAAGACGCACAGCCGAATAAAATTGTGCGTCCAAATGCGCGCCAAAGAAGATTAATTTCTCGATATTATCACACTAACTAAATTAATGCATTCGATTTACATTAATAAACAGAAATTTAGTGAAATTGAAAAACTCTTCTAGAAAAACCTTCTCAGAAAAGCATATTTCCCCAAAGCATAAAGTATAAATACTACTTCAAATAAAATTTATCATGCTCAGAATAAAAAACATAAGCGAGGTTATCGGAAAATACGTTCACACATCCGACGGAGATTTCTTCGGGCAGGTTGACGACGTAAATCTTTCTGAAAACAAAATCGACGGCTGGAAAATAAAAGTCGGCTCCGGATTCCTCTCAATGTTCGGGGGAGCAAAAGGCGTAATAATCCCCCACCAATTCGTCAGGGCAATCGGCGACGTCATGATAATCAACAAGAACTCCCTTCCAGTAGGAAGCGACGGCGCAATAGAAATGCCCCAGTCCTCAGAATTAACAGATTAATTAATTTCTCTTTCCAAAACTAATTTTAAACACACTTTTTATCCAACCCCAATTTAGCACAAGATGAAAAAGAATTAAAATGACTAATAGAACAGAAAACCAGTCGTGAATAAGCAGCCAGGTTTCTCTAAAAAAAATAAAAACATTTCCAGCTCTTCCGCTTCCCCTCGGCAAAACCAGCCACAAAACAAAACCAGAAACAGCAGTTGTTAAAAAACTAAAAAACATCAGGACATCAACCAAAAATTTTAGTTTGAGTTTGTTCATCCTCTCGCTAATTAAATTAATTATATAAATTTATCCAGCCGAAAATAAATGTAGAAGCAACTGACATATGTCGTAGGACATATGTCCTGTAGAACATAAATTTAGTTTGCGGATAATTCTTAACAAACTAAATGAATAAGGAAGAAAT
>JAGVXA010000015.1 GCA_018304025.1 Candidatus Pacearchaeota archaeon
TGGAAACTCCAGCACAGGCATTTGAAAGGAAAAGGAGAAAAGAATGAAAATAAAGAAACAGTTTAATTTGTCGTTAGGAAATAATTATCGGATACGACACTTTTAATTTTGCTCTCTGAAAAGTTTGTTTTGAAAATAAATCAGCACAAAGCCGCGTACATTAAAAAAGCCAAGCCCGCAATCTTGTAAAATTCTTTTCTCTCTTCGTCGTTAAACCAAATCCCTTCGTTAAGTTTAGCAGCTAAATATCTGGCACCTTCGCTAATTTTCTCAGCTTTAATTTCTAATGCAGATTCGTCTCTGATGAATTTTCTAAGTTCCATAACAAAATTGAAAAAGAAGACTATTTAAAAATTTTTATTTATTAAACTCACCAAAGAACTATATCTCTCAAAATGACTATTAATATCCTATTTTTTTAAAATAGTCTTTAATATACAACAGTTTTTAAAAAGACTAAAGCAATTTTCGTTCTCATGGATTTAAAGAGGTCACAAATATTTATTTTTGTTTTTTTATTATCTTTAAATTTTGTTCTTGCTGTCCCAGAATCCCAAAGTATCTTTTTTTCTCAAAATGACGGCTGGAACAGCAGGGCAGACTGTGTTAATGGAAATAGTTATGTTAATTATTCTAATGTGGAAATCCATGGGATAATCAATAGCCCTGAAGAAAATAAAATTGTAGATATAAAATACAAAAGAGACTCAAAAGACTGGGAAACATCAAATTGGGATGCTCCCGCAGATGCAACAGAAGAATGGTGGTCAAGAATAACAGAGCCGGAGTATTTTGTAGGAGAACATGTAATCTGCGTAAGGGCGACTGATGAATTTAATTCCCGTTCAAATGTCGAATGCTGTAACTTATGCATTGATACCGAAGTTCCTGGTCAGGCATCAAATTTGGTTTTAAACTCAAGTTTGTATTTTACATGGGCTGGGGCGTCTGATAGTGGTTGTGCAGGAATAATCGGCTATGGAATTGAAGTATACGAAGAAACAACAGGATTGATAAAAACAAACATCTCTCAAAATCCATATTACCAGCTAGATGCAACAGATCTAATTAGTGGAGCAACATACTACTTAAAAGTTTATGCTACAGACAAATCAGGAAATAAGGGAGCTCTTGTCGAATCTAGCCATTTTACTTATTCTCCCCAACAAACTTGCTCTGAACAGGGGGGAGATATTTGCGATTTAAATGAATACTGCCCTGAAAACGAATTAGTCGCTTCAGACAGCGAACGATGCTGTAATGCTGTTTGCGAGACACGAGAATTTAATTTATGCTCTGAATGCGGAGAAGGATTATTTAATATTTGTGATGAATCAGAATGTTATTCTATTCTAGAAAAATGTTATTTTAATGGGTTAAGCCAGTGCGCTTCTTGCTCTCAAACAACTTGTGCAGATTACAGCGAAGAAGACTGCATGAATGATTCTTTGATTTGTAATTTAAACTGCCAGTGGAATGGAAATAACTGTATCGAAACTCCTGAACAATGCTCTGATGGAATAGATAATGACAATGACGGTGCTGTAGATTCTATGGATTTTTCATGCCAAGGAGGAAGTCTTAATGAAAATGAATTTTTTGCTCTTTGTCAGGACGGAGTAGATAACGACGGAGACAGCTCGATTGATTACCCAGAGGATTCAGACTGCATAACTTTGCAGGATAATGACGAAAGAGAGAATAACGCATTGGTAATAGATCATACTGCCGTTGAGATTTACGATGATATTCCGGATTATTATCTTAATGAAGCGAAAAAATATTGGATGGATTTCGCAGGAGAATCTCATAGTCTAGGTTATAGAAAAGGCCTTAGTTTATTAAACGAATTGAATCCCAAATATTCTGTTATAGTTACTGAGTCAGGAGCACCTGAATCTTACAGAGAAGATGCAATGAGAAGCAACAGATTTGTAAGGACAATTTATAATTCGTGGGGGGCAGGTGCAGGAGAAGATGTTTGGTATACAACTAATTCAGGAAAAGATAGAATTAAGCTTCATTTAGATTATGCAAACAGCAATAATTACGGCCCCTCTGTTTTAGGGTTTGGCTGGTGCTGGGACATGACGTGGCATAATTCTCCAGGAGGAACTATCGACTCTAAATATAATACAAGATGGGCAGGAAGCTCTGTTGGGGGCCCCGACGGAGACTTAAGGTGGGGATTAGATGACGAAGATTATGAATTAACTGGAAATCATGTTAACATGAATTGGTACTTAAATTCAACGCAAGCGTATTCTGATTACGCGAAACTAAATAACTCAAATATAACAATTATTTTCACAACAGGACCTGTTGATGGCTATTCAGGAGAAGCAGGTTATCAAAGGCAGTTAAAGCAGGATAAGATAAGAGACTATGTAAAAAATAGTAGCAGTGAAGTTTTGTTTGATTATGCCGATATACTAGAGTATAATAATGAAAGAGAACATTACATCCAGAATTGGAATGGTAAAGACTATTCAATGATACATCCTGATAATATGATGGATTACGACGGAAATTGGAGTCTTGTTTCTTATATAGAGGATGGAGACCATATAGGAGAAGTTGGCGCATTAAGATTAGGAAAAGCCCAGTGGGTTCTGGCTGCTATTTTGGCAGGGTGGGACGGAACACCTGAAATTATTTTATGTTCTGATAATGATGAAGATGGATATGACAATTGTGCAATTGGAGAGCAAGGAGATGATGGTTTGGAAAAAGACTGCAATGACAATTTGAATTTAACAAACCCCCGTTCAGAAGAGTCATGCAATAATCTGGATGATAACTGCAATATGGAAACAGATGAGAACTTAACACAACAATGCGGAGTAGAAATTGGAGAATGTGATTACGGTACAGAAATTTGCCAGTTTGGGCAGTGGGTAAACTGCAGTGCAAAAACCCCCTCTCCAGAACTATGTGACAATCTCGACAATGACTGCGATAGTTTTATTGATGACAGCTTAATTCAGCTCTGTTACACCGGCGCATTTGAAACAGAAGGAGTCGGAATATGTTCTCCTGGAACTCAAACGTGTATTCTTGGGATATGGGACAATTGTAAAAATGAAACTCTTCCTCAATTAGAAGTATGCGACATAAATCTATTAGATGAAAATTGCGACGGATCTGTTAACGAAAACTGTCCTTGCATTGAAGGAGAAACAAAAAATTGTGGAAGTGATATCGGCGCGTGCGAGTTCGGAACTCAAACTTGCAGTTCTTCTGGTTCATGGAGTTCATGCGTCGGAGACATTTCCTCAACAGTAGAACTCTGCGACACTATAGACAATGATTGCGACGGGAATACAGATGAAACTTGCTATTCAGATAATTACAATAGTTCTGATGGAATGTTAAATTTTTCTTCTGGCGTGCGTATTGAAAACGGGCGCGTAATTTTCACTAACGGAAATGATTATCAGTCAGACAACTCTCTTGAAACTGTATACTTATTTGAAAGTGAAGGTAATCTCGGATACGATTCTAAAGGAAAAAATAATATGACTTCGTCTTATTCTGGAAGCCCAGTAACTAACGATCCTGCGCAGAGTGCGGAAACTCCTGCGGGCTTTGCAGGGTATTCGTTAGATTTAGATGGAGACGATTCTCTATGCATTTCTGCCGGCTATTCATTTAATCCTTCCAAAGACCACACGCTTTGTTTTTGGTCTAACCCTGCCTCTCTTGGAACTAGAAACCAATTCGCTCAGTTTACTAATTACGATTCTTGGGATACAGGTAGTAAGTATAAATGGGCTACAAGAAATTTATCTGCGACAGGATGGAATAATCTTGAAATCTCTTCTGTATATACCCTTGGAAACTGGGTCCATGTGTGCAATAAATATTCTATGTCTGATTCAACAAAATCAGTATACATAAACGGAGAATTAAAAGGATCTCAGATAATTGACGGAATAAGGTATTTAGACAGAACAAGATGGTGTATTGGTTCTTACGGGAGTGGAGGATATTTCATTGGAAAAATCTACCAGCCCGTATGGTTTAATAGAAGTTTGATAGACACCGAAATAAACGAAATATACTCTAATTATTATTTCGGAATCAATGAAGGAAATGGTGAGTTCACATCAGTTGTTATTCCTATCACAGGCAACGTCATTGAAATAACAAATGTTTCATGGGCAGAGTCAGGAACAGACGCGAACAATACAATAAATTTACATATAAGTGTTGATGGAGTAAACTGGTATGGTGTTGAAAATGGAGAAGGGTTGGCGCAGGGAAGTTTTATTGGGGGAAGCCAAATCCAATACAGAGTTTTGTTCAGCTCTTCTGGAAACGCACTTTCAATAGATGACTTATCAATTGAATGGAAAGAGTTAGAATAAATTTAACTGCTTTCTTTTTCAGGCAAGTGTTCTTAGACTTACCTTTACCGTTTTCCCCTATCCAATTTTATTTTTTTCGACAAGCCAAACCCTGTCATTTTTCCTAACTTTCTCCAAAACCTTAATACTCACATCAGCGCCGCTAACTTTCCCCGAAGCCAGCTCCCCATTTTTAAAAACTTCTCCAACATTAACCTCAACAATTCCTGTAGTAGAACCAGTAATAATCAGCTCATCTCCAGATTTAATTTCCAAATCAAAAATATCCAAATGCGCAACATTAATTTTATCGTAATAATGAAGTACTCTGCCAATCAAAAACTTTTTTTGTGTAGCTAAAGAGCCGGAACACCCCGCCCACTTCCCCAATTCCTTCCCAAGATAATATCCTCCATGCCAAAATCCTCTGTTAAAAACTTTCGATAATTCGTTAATCCACCCACTAACTTTCTCCAAAGAATATCCCCCAGAATAATAACTTTCAGCAGCTTCTTTGTAAGTTTTGGTGACAGTATACACATAATCAGCTCCGCGCGCCCGCCCCTCTATTTTCAAAACACTAACTCCCGACTCTAAAATCTTGTCCAGAAATCCAATAGTGCACAAATCTTTCGGCGACATTACATAATCATTATCAACAACCAATTCACTGCCGTCCTCATCGTCGACAACTCGGTATTTTCTTCTGCACGTCTGGAAACATTTTCCGCGATTTGCAGAAAATCCGTACTGAGCAAGACTCATATAACATTTCCCAGAGATTGAAACGCACAAAGCCCCGTGGCAGAATATTTCAATTTTAACAATCTCCCCACTCGGCCCGCGAATCTCTCTCTTTTTCACTTCGTCGCAAATTTCTTTTATCTGTTCTAAGTTCAGCTCCCGCGCTAAAACAATAACATCAGTATACTTAGAATAAAATTCAACCGCCTCGATATTTGAAACATTTAACTGCGTTGAACTATGCACCGAGAGCCCAATTGAATTTGCATATTTTATAACAGCCATGTCGCAGGCAATCACCGCGTCAATTCCAGCGTCTTTAGCAGCATCAATAATTTTTTTCATTTCATTGAAATCAGAGTCGTAAATAATTGTATTAACAGTCAAATAAGTTCGAACCCCCGCACCCCCACAAATCTCTGCAATCTCAGTTAAATCTTCAATTTTAAAATTACCCGCAGAATGACTTCGCATATTCAATTCTCCGACGCCAAAATAAACAGAATCAGCACCAGCTTTAATCGCAGCCCGAAGGCATTCGAACGAACCCGCAGGTGCCATAATTTCTACCATGAAATAAAACAAAAATCAGCGCTTTTAAATATTTTCTAATTAAAACTAAATTCCCCAAAATCTTGCTGTATTAGCAGGACCCATCGTTCTAATAATGCCTTCGCAATAATTAACTAGCTTTGAATCTCTTTCTACAGAATTAATCCTTCTTGCAATTTTTTCAGCTTCGGCTTCTGCAGCCAAATGTTTTTTAAGATATTTTTTTCCTTTGTTATATTCTTCTTTTGCAGAATTAAATTTAGATTTAAACATCTCACTTTTAGCCCCGTAATACTCTAAAATATCCATCTCATCTAATTTTCCAGACCGCCATTTGTTCCATACAAAATTTATCGCAGCATATTGTGTTTGATAATCTTGAGGATTAAATGCCATAATAAAATAATTTATTTTTCAATATTTAAGGATTATTGTGCTTAATTCTTCCGTTTATTCTGTATTATAAAAATAACAAGATGCACATTAAATTATCTATTGTCAAAATTTTCAAATTCTATAATCAAAAAAATACTGGCGAGTGCGAGTTCAAGATAATTATCTGCGATAGATTTAGCAATAATAAAATTTATTGCCATCATTAACTCAACAAAACTATTTATCCCCTCTCGACAATTCTCTTTACCTCATCCAAATCCTTTTCTTTCAAACTCTCCCAGCTGACGCCATACAAAACCGAATCTTCCTTATTCATGTGTTCCCTGATTTTTGCGATAACAATATTCAAATCCAAATTTATAATCTCTTCAATTTTCAGCGCAGCTCCGGAAATCAATGCGGCTCTTATCCTTTCCCGATGCCTTCTCAGAGCCCCGTGCTCAAATCTCAATTCCTGAACCGGAACATTTATCCCTCTTTTCTCGAGGTAAGGAAAAATATCTTCTTCTTTCTCTTCGTGCTTGTCCCATATGTCGTAAAGACTTTTCAAATTAAACAAAATTCCGTCTGTATCCACAGAGCCCTTTCTTGAATGCATCTCCAGATTAAGAAGAATTGTCCTAATTTTCAAATGCTCTTCTTTCAGTTTTTCTATAATATCCATCAATTATTAAGCTCTTAGAAATATATAAGTTTATCTTATAAATCTATTTTCCTTCCCCAAACACCTACAACAGGAACTTCTTTCATCTCACCAGACAAAGCATAAACCCAGCTCACCACCCACAACACAAAAACAATCAAGCCCAAGGCAAAACTAATTATTTTGCCAATTACCGGAATCCAAATAAAAACCATTTTTACAATTCCCGCAATAGCACCGACGATAAAAACAACCAAACTCTGCCGGGCGTAAAACATTACATACTTTTTGTCTCTCCAAGCAATCAAAGCAATCACAAATCCAACAATGCTCAGGAATGTAGTTACAAACGCAAGCAACTTGCTATTCTCTTCTTTTTTAACCGATTTCTTTTTCCTTCCCATATTCTCTTTTGAAACTGAAAACACAGGCTGCGTAATCACACTCTTTTTCTTCGCCATATAACTAATCTCTTTTTTTATTATTTAAATCTTTCCAATACAAAATTTATTTTTTCAAGAACGAATAAACAGCCCCTCCAAAAAATCCTCCGGCAATCCCGCCCAAAATAATTCCCAAAATAACAGACCTCTTGATTATATTAATCGCCCAGGAATAATCAGACGACGCAATCAAAAACATTGCCGAAGTAGCCAAAAAAGTCAAGGCGCCTGAAATCGCTCCCAAAATAATTCCAAGAAATAAGCACATAAATAAATTCTTTTTTAGAATCTTCAATCCATATTTTGAAAACTTTGAAGCAGTAAATCCTCCAACTAAAGCTCCAGCAACAACTGCGAAAGCCAAGCGCAAAAAATAAATCCATCTGAAAGAAGGATTCGCAGCAATAACAACTAAAGTATAAATGTAAGGAGGCATCGCGCCCAAAATCCCGCCGTAAAACCAGGCACCCTTAACAATTTTCTCATTCAGATTTCGTCCCATATAAAAAAGAAGAATCAAATATATTTAAATTTTCTTCCGTCGAAGCAAATTCGCATTAGTCACAACTGAAATCGAAGAAAGAGCCATCGCAATTTCAGCGATTATCGGATTCAAAACACCAGCGACAGCCAACGGAATAGCGACGACATTATATCCAAACGCCCAAAATAAATTTTGTTTTATTTTTGAAAATGTTGCCTTTGAAAGATTAATTGCCTGCACAACTCCGACTAATGAACCCTTGACAAGAACAATATCCCCTGATTCTATCGCTATGTCGCTTCCAGAGCCCATCGCAATGCTGACATTACTTTGTTTTAAAGCAGGAGCGTCGTTAATCCCATCCCCTACAAACGCAGCCATTCCGCGTCGCTGCAATTCCTCAATTTTCTTCGCCTTGTCCTCCGGCAAAACATTAGCAATCACTTCATCAATTCCAACTTGTTTTGCAATCGCCTTGGCTGTCGTGTCATTATCTCCAGTTATCATTACAGTTCTGTATCCCCGCGCCCGAAGCATTTTAATCGCAGCCAAGGAATCATCTTTAACAGCGTCGGCAACAGCGACAGCCCCAATAATCTTCGCATTTTCCACAACAATCATCGTCGTCTTTCCTTCCTCTTCCCATTCTCTAATCTTTTTCTCTATCCCCTTCAAGGAAATCTTTTTCTCATTCATTAATGTCCTGTTTCCGATTATTATTTTCTTCCCTCCAATTTTTCCTTCTAATCCTCTCCCGCGCAATATAGAAAAACTTGTAAACTTGCGGTAATTTTTCAGCGCAGCTTTCGTAACAATTGCTTTGGCAATAGGATGCTCGCTCATATGCTCTAAACTGCCGGCAACATCCCAGAAATAATTTTCTTTTACATTGCTAGCAAAATCAGTAACTTCCGGTTTTCCTTTAGTTATCGTGCCTGTTTTGTCGAATGCAATTGTTTTAACTTCTTTCATTGTCTGTATAGCTTCCCCCTTCCTGATTAGTATTCCCTTTTTAGCGCCCATTCCAGAGCCAACAGTCAGAGCAATTGGAACAGCAAGCCCCAAAGCGCAAGGGCATGCAATCACAAGAACAGATATCGCGACGCCAAGAGATCTGCTCCAATCTCCGGAGAAAACAACCCAACCAACAAAAGTAAGAACAGAGAGAATTAAGATCGCAGGCACAAAAATTCCAGTTACTTTATCTGCAACTTTCTGAATCGGAACTTTAGTTCCCTGCGCTTCCTCAACTAAATTAATAATGTGCGCGAGGAAAGTGTCGCTTCCGATTTTAGTCGCTTTAACATATAAAATTCCGTCCTGATTAATCGTCGCCCCGATAACAACGTCTTTAATATTTTTATCAACCGGCATGCTTTCTCCAGTAATCATGCTCTCGTCAACCGCGCTTTGTCCTTTAATGACAACTCCGTCAGTCGGAATTTTCTCTCCCGGGCGCACAACCAAAACATCACCTATTTTTACTTCTTTTATCGAAACTTCTATTTCTTCTTTGCCTCTCAAAACTCTTGCTTTTTTTGCTCCAAGTTCCAGTAATTTTTTTATCTCCTGAGTCGCCTTCCCCCTCGACTTCGTTTCAATATATTTTCCAGTCACGAAAATAGCCATAATCATCGCAGAAACGCCGGAATAATCTTGAACGCTGATAAAATATCCCAGAATTCCCGTCGAATAAGCAATAATTGTTCCTAGCGCAATCAGAGAGTCCATGTTAAAATAAAATGTAAAGAATCCTTTTACTCCTCCCTTAATTGTCTGCCATCCAAAAAAGAAAATAACCGGAAACCCTGTAAGCAAAATAATCAGAGAATTCATTTCTCCAAAAACCATAAAATCAAAAATCCTTTCGAGTATCATCAAAATAGCTATCGGAATTGCAAATACCCACGAACCCCAGAGCCTTCTCTTCCAGAGACGCATTTCCTGCGCTTCAAATGGTTCTTCGTGTTTATGCTCCATAATTTATATCGCCTGAATTTCTACAGCTTTGTACCCTGTTCTCGCAACTGCTTTTTTCAGCGCCTCTTCAGGAACATTGTCTTCTGTTTCTACAATTCCTTTGTTGGACATCAAACTCACAGAAACACTTTTAACTCCCGGCACTTTGCGCAAGCTTCGTTCAACATTTCCTGCGCAGGAAGCGCAATGCATGCCGCTGATTGTTATTTTTATTTTTTTCATTTTATTTTTTCTGGATTTGTTTTATCAGCCAGAATATCAATAATATCAATGCTACGATAAATAGCACAGAAATCAGCCACGAAAAAATTCCTGCCCCAAATCCATAGCTTCCCATCATTCCTCCCCAAACTCCGCATCCTCCGAAATTTCCGTCGCCAATGTCTGCAGAAGCAAGGCTGATTAAGCCTGCCAAAATTACAAATCCCATTAATAATTTGTTTTTCATTTTATCAGCTAAACAGCAAACTCCTTGGTCCGAAGACCATAAGCCACGTCGTTGCTATTGTTAGGACTAAAGTTATTATAAGTGTTATGAAGTTATCTTCTTTTCTCTGTCTCTCTGTTTCTTTAGTTTCAGTGTATATCATGTAATTCAATCCAACCATGATAACACTTGTAACAACAAATATCATTCCAGTCGCAAGTTTCAAATGATCATTAATCAGCATTACCGACGTCATAGCACCCATCCATCCCCCCATAAAACCAGCCATAATCCCCTCCATAAATCCCATTACTCCGCAGCAAGAACCCATCCAGACTCCTAGTATAATTCCAACAGCCATTCCAAAAACTCCGCCGATAAACATTCCGTTTGTCGCCCCGATATAAAATCCAGCGGCAAATCCCGCAATCATTCCAATCGTCATGCCAATCATCATTCCAGACATGCAGCCAAATCTTTCATAAGCCCTCACTTGTTTTATCGTCGGAATAAACAAGGCATAACTTAAAACAGCAAAAAGCAAAAAAAATCCATATCGCGGGAAAAAATCCTCAACAAATTTTAATTTAAAATAATAAATAACTCCAAGAACAACAACCGAAGTCACAAAAGAATAAAAAATAGTTTTCAGCAATTCCCCTTCAACTCTTTGGTTCGCTTTTAATTCTTTAACAAATTCTTTAAATGACATTTATCCTCCGCACCCGCAGCCCCCGCCAGATGCTCCACAAGTATGTCCTGTAGTAGAAGCCTGCTCAGCATAGTCGGATTTAACTCCGTCAGATTGCAGCACTGTAAATTTTCCTTTGTACATATTCATCGAGCACGCAATGTTAAATGTTCCAGCTTTGTCCGGCGTGAATTCAATAATATTATCATTAGCAGTCAAACTCTTTCTAACCTTAAATGCAGAAATCACAATGCTTTTGGAGCATCCAGGCATTTGAGACATGTCTGCTTCAATTCTGACAGGAACTCCAAATTCAAACGAATTCGGTTCTATAATATAATTACCTCCCTCTACATGCATTTTGGCAATTTGTACTTTTCCGTCGCCACTGTCAATAATCGCATTTCCGGTAATCGCGTTAGCTCCATAAAATTTAAAGAGAACTACAGCCAGCAAAATTACAGCAAAAACCGTCATAAATCTAAAAAAAGATTTCTTGTTTTTCTTTCCACGTTCCTCGTCTGCTCCGTTCTGTATTCCTTCTGGCGAATCTTTTAATTTTTCCATATCTAATCCAGAAAAACAGATTATATAATTTCTTTGATGAAACTAGTTTCTTAGAAAAAAATCAATTATTCTTTAATACCACTACGTTGTTCATTCCCCTTCTCTTTCTCTCAATCAATTGTTTGGCTTCTAACTTATCCAATATCCTGGTAATCTTGACTTTTCCCGCCCCCAATTCTTCCGTCAGCGTAGCTTGAAACATCGTCCCATTTTCCCTCTGCAAAATTCCAATAACTTTTTTCTCGTCTTTATCCAGCCCAGACAAATCTAATTTTTTCTTCTGAATTCTTTCCTTAACTTTCTTTACAATTATTTTCTCCGAAGGCTTGGAGAACATTATAACTAATCCAATTATCAAAACCAAAAAAACCAGACTTACGCTAATCCACGTCTGCATTTTCAAAGTAGAATTCATCGAGCACGTCGGCCCGTGCGAGCAAGTCGCAGTAATAATCCCCTGCAACGCAGAACTGAAAATAAAAACTACAATCGCCATTACAATCGCAATTCCGATAATTAGCAATCCAACTTGTTTGTTCTCCATCGTTCTTGGTAAAAATGTGCCTATAAAAACCTTATGCACATCTTTCATAAAATTAAAGATAAACGCCCGGACCAAGATTTGAACTTGGGAATCGCTTGCGCGAAACGAGGTGTTTGCTTTCTTCCAGAAAATTAGTTTTTTCTGATTTCCTGGGAAACTCTTTTTTTCTAAAAAAGAGTAAGCCATTAGCAACCTCGCGCCGTAACCACTGGGCCATCCGGGCAGTTTCTTCTTTCTCGGATGGCACTTGAGCAATCTTGCGATTGGGCCATCCAGGCATAAAATTATGAAGAATAACAGTTTATAAAAATGTTCGTTTTTACTGGCTGCTGCCAAAAGTAGCTTTCCATCTCTTAATCACATCAGTTAGCCAAGGCATATTCTCTTCAAAGCATTCTTTTCCGCCATTGCAAAGAATATGTCGCTGAATCACCTGCCGCTTAGTTTCTGGAAATGTATTTTCCATATAATCTATAACTTCGTCCATATTAAACGGAATAGTTCCGTCGTATCCTTCTCGAACTCTTAGCAGAATGTCTATGTTTGTCCTCGCTTCTTCAAAGACGTCCTTTGCAGCTTCTCTGTATCTTTCATCCATAATTTCTCTCGCAAAAAACAATTTATAAATCTTCCTGTTTCTTTAGAAATATTCTCTTTTCTAATTTTTATTTTTCCTTCCCCGATCCTAAAATTTTAAAATAGCGGGGGTGGGATTTGAACCGCACGACCTCGAGGTTATGGGCCATTCGCCTTATCTATGACATATTGCCTAAATAAGTTCGCGAGCACTCCAGGCTGCTCTACCCCGCTACGGATAGCCGTATCTGGATACCTTGAGTATCCCCGCCGATATTATAGCCCCCTGTTCACTTATAAATCTTTCTTAAAGAAATCTTCGGGATTTCTCGACATGAACCGGATTAGAACTTCCTACTAAATCAAACCATTTTTTTAACTCCCTTTTTCCGCTTATTCTAATTCTTGTCTTTCCCCGTTCTAATCTCTGGATTTTATACTTAAATCCAAATTCATTCAGAATTTTATTTATCTGTTCTTGTGCCGGCGAAGGGCAAAGCCTTATTTCTATTCTGGGATAAATAATTCCGTTGTTATCAAAAATACTTAAACATCCGTCTGTATCAAACAACCCTTTCAGTACAATCAAGCCAAGTTTTCCTTTACAATACTTTTCAGGAATTTCCATACTGTTCCATTTTGGAGACATTTTCAAACCAATTTCATTTAGCACATACGATAGTTTCTCTTTTTTATGTGTGCAAATATCAATAGCATTTTCTGTTTTTTTATAGTTTAATTTCATTTCTGTATCAAGGACTTCTTCCATAATTTTTTTGACATGATTAATATAATCTTTATTCCTCGAATCTAAACTAACTTTTATGCTTCTATGAACTTTTAATTTTTCTCCAGCTTTCGTATTATAAATTCCAATATGCCCATCACCCAGCATAATTCCGACAAATTCAGCAATCTTTTCTTCTTTTTCCATAATAGAATTTATGGTTCTGTCTTTATCTATTTTTTGACGCGCCAAAACTTTTTTCTAAAAAATTTAGACTTCAGATCCCGCCTCTTCCAGCCTCAGAGACAAGTTTATATAATCTCTTTGACTATCTCAACAAGAGGTATTAAATGGATTCAAAAAACCGAAACGTTCCGCTTAAAGCGAAGGTAATTGCACATTGGTTTGGATTTTACCCTGGGATAATCTTAGCGATTATAGGATTTATCATGCTATACTTCCCTAATCCCCGAACCTTTTCATCGGTTTTATTTGGCTCAGCTCTTATCATCTTAGGAATCTTCGTGTATATTTTAGGTATCAATCTCAGAAAAGGATATAACTGGGCACGAATCGGAATAGTTGGTGTGACGATTGCAGGAATTCTATTTTCTATTTATAGAATTATCACGATAAACCGTTATTCAACTTATCACAAAGAAGAGATTATCTTAAGCTGTATTGTCTATATTATCATAGCAATTCTTGTTTCTGTATATCTTCTTTTTAATAAGGATGTTAAATCCGCCTTTGTTAAAATTTAAATCGTCTAGTCAGAAAAAAAGTAGTCAACCCCCCAATTATCTAAAACATGAAATTCAATCTCACAAGAAAAACAGGTATCGTCCTAATGCTCATCGGACTAGCAATGCAATTCCTGAACATAATAACCTACATCTATTGGGAAATAGACATCGACATCCCAGGAGCACTAATATTTGTAATAGGATTAATAATTATGGTAGTAAGGTGGAAAAAACATTAATCAATAAACTTTTAACCTCTATATGTTTATCACAGATATGCAATCAACCATTGACTTGTTAAACCTTCTAAAAAAAATCAAGAATTTTACCGAGCTTGAAAAGGAACTATCTAACATCTCCAGCGATAAAGAGAAAGGAGACCTTTTCGAATTATTTTGTCAAACATATCTCAAAATAATCTACAAAAAACAAGTATTCAAATCTGTTCAATTATTTAAAGACGTTAGTGCCACGACGTTAGAGAAACTAAATCTCAGAATCAGCAAAGATTACGGAATAGATATTGTAGCCATTACTGATTCAGACGATATATGGACAATCCAAGTTAAATTTAGACAATCAGACCAACTAACCTGGAGAGAGTTAAGTACATTTAAGGCGTCAAGCGAAAAGGCAGATTTTACGATGTTAATGAGCAATGTAAATAAAGTAATTCATCCTCATCAAACACTGGCTAACTTTTCATCAATTTTAAGAAATGAATTTGAGGCATTAACCGAGGAGGATTTCTCAAATATTAAATCTGCTTTGAAGGGTCAAGCGATTAAACCAATTATTTTCTCACCAAGACATCATCAAATTGAAGCAATAAATTCAGCAATAAATCATTTCAAAACAAATCATCTAGGACAAATGATTCACGCGTGCGGAACAGGGAAAACATTGACGTCTCTATGGATTAAAGAAGCATTGAAACCAAAAAATACTATCGTCTATGTACCAAGTCTCTCACTTCTGAAGCAAACACTTGAAGAATGGACGAAACACAAGTCATCAAATTTTTCAATTAAATGCGTATGCAGCGACCAATCTGTCTCAACAACTGCTAAAGAATTAGACGAGACAATTGTAGATGTTACCGAACTCGGCGTGCCAGTAACAACAAATTCCAAAGAGGTTGCTGAATTTTTAAAACCATCAAAGAAAGACAAAATTATCTTTTCAACTTATCAAAGTGCACCAGTAATTCTTCAAGCAATAAAATCTCTGCCTAAATTCTCCTTCGACTTTGGCGTGTTTGATGAAGCGCACAGGACAGCGAGCAAAAGCGAGCATCTATTTACTAAATCTCTCAATACTCCCATACAAAAAAAGTTGTTTATGACAGCGACGCCAAAACTGTATGCACCTCATCTCAAAAGTCGTGCCAAAGAAGAAGACGTATTACTTTGTTCAATGGATGATGCCAAAATATACGGAGAAGTATTTCACGAGATTAAATTCGGCGAGGCAATCAAACTGAATTTATTAAGCGACTATAAAATTAAAGTAATTTATGTTTCTAATGAAAATATTAAAGAGCTAATAGATAGAAGATACTGGCTTAACGTACTAGGAAAAGAAATAACTGCAGATGAACTGGCAAAAGTCTGGGCATTACTCCGGTCTTTAGACGAAACAAATCATGTCATTTCATTTCACTCTAGAATTCATGGTGCAAAAGAATTCCAAACTCTTGTTGATAAAACCGTTGAACTGTTAAAGTCACATAAAAAAGAAGTAGTGGACGTAAAGACTTATCACATAGCGGGAGAATATCCAACTTATCAGCGAAGTAAGATTCTCTCAGAATTTATTACACAGAAAAAATCGTTGGTAACAAACGCGCGTTGTTTGACAGAAGGAGTTGATGTCCCTGCAATTGATGGAGTATATTTTGTCGACGCCAAGCAGAATCTAATCGATATTGTACAAGCAGTAGGGAGGGCAATGAGAAAGAAATCAACAAAATACGGCTATATAATTATTCCAGTATTTATTCAAGACGAAACGAACATCGAGAACATAGTCGAGAAATCAGCGTTTAAGCAAGTATGGAGTGTTGTAGAAGCGATGAAAGACCAAGACGCGCGATTAAGTCATATTATCGAGAAACTTCAAGAGCTAAAAGGAAAAAAGAAATTCGGCAGCCTTTCAGCCAGAGACCAATCAGAAGAAAGGAAACTCAAAGCAGACCTCGGGAATATCTTCGACATCTCAGATAGTATTCTACCCAAGAATATTGACATCCCCTCATTCATCGAGCATATCAGTCTAAAAACCCTCGACATAATCGGCAATTCCTGGGATGAGAGGTTTGGAGAGTATAAGATGTTTAAGGAAAGACATGGAAGAGAGCCCATAAGAGAATCAAAAAATAAATTAGAAAATAAACTTTCATATTGGGTCGGGACACAAAGATCATGGCATCATGGAAATAAACTTCCCAAAAAAAGATTTGATAAATTGAATTCAATTGGATTTAATTGGGGTATTGTTTTAAATAGCTGGAATCAAATATTTGAAGATTATCAAAGATTTAAGGAAAAAAATAATCGTGAACCTTTGGAAGGGTCTAAAGAGGAATCAGAAAAATATCTTGCTCGTTGGGCAGGTGGTCAAAGGACTAACTACAAACAAAATAATCTTCCACAGAACAAAATAGATAAGCTAAACTCTCTTGACTTTGTTTGGAATCTAATTGAAGACCGATGGGAAAAATCATTTAATAATTATCAAAAATTTAAAAAAGATCACGGTCGTGAGCCAGTCTTTAAAGTTACTAATGGGGTGGAAAGAGATTTATCTGTCTGGGCAGGTGACCAAAGAGAAAGATACAAAGCAAATAAAATCTCTAAGGAGAGGATAGACAAACTTAATTCTATAGGTTTTTCTTGGGATTACAAAAAAGATCAATGGAATAATAACTTTAACAAATATAAGTCTTTCAAAGAGAGTAAAGGGAGAGAACCTTCTCACAGCGCAAAAGACAAATCAGAAAATGCGTTGGCAACATGGGTTATAGGTCAGAGAATTTCTTATAGCAGAAATAATCTTCTGCCTGATCGAATAAATATCTTGAACTCAATTAGCTTTAGTTGGTCTATTAAGGGGGATCGATGGGATAAAGCATTTGAAGAGTATAAAATATTCAAGAAAAAATATAACCATGAACCCTCCGGTAAATCAAAGAATAAGTCAGAAAGCGAGATAGGTGTATGGATTAGAAGACAAAAAATAGAGTACAATAAAAATAATCTTTCTGAAAACCGAGTAAATAGACTCAACTCAATTGGAGTTATCTGGGATCAAAAGAAAGATTGGTGGGAACAGTCGTTTAACGATTATATCACATTCAAAAAGGAATATGGTCGAGAGCCACTACACACTTCAAAAAATAAATTAGAAAAAGATATAGCCTTATGGATCACAAGACAAAGAAAATCTTACAAGAAAAATAATCTATCGCAATATAGAATAGACAAATTGAATTTAATTAATTTTGTTTGGGATCAAAAAAAAGATGGATGGAATCGGTCATTTGATGACTACCAAAAATTTAAGAAAAAGCATTGTAAAGAACCATCTAGTAGCTCCAAAGAGAAATTTGAAAGATTCCTTGCGCATTGGGCTGGCTACCAAAGAAAAGGATCTGGAAGAAGCAGGTTGCCTTTGTCAAAAAACAAAGTAGATAAATTAAACTCAATAGATTTTATTTGGGATATTCATGACTTCTTTTGGGCGAGGAAATTTAATGACTATCAAAGATTTAAGGAAAAAAATAATCGTGAACCTTCTAATCATTCCAAAATAGAATCAGAAAGAAGTATTGCAAGATGGGCAAATGGCCAAAGAGAAGAGTACAAGAAAAATAAACTTCCCAAAGATCGTATCAGCAAACTAAACTCCATCAATTTCAAATGGAAACTGAAAACTTTAGAGTATTAAGAATATAATAGTTCTTCTTTTTCTTACTCGGGCAGAGAAGCAAGCCTATGCCCTGGAAAAGACGGATGAATTTTAGATAACGTCGAACCGTCAAGAGAATATAAATCGACGTTGATAGGGGTTCCTTCAACTTCATCTTTAATGTCATAACGATACACAATTATCCCGCGTTTAATTCCATATCCTACGACAAAAGCTCCGCTCGCACAATCCACACGCATAACTTTTCGTCCGAATTCTTCCGAAGATGTTAATACTTTCCAAGCCTCGTCATTTCTCACTAAAGTAGGAGAAGGAGATTTCAAGAACGGTTCAGAGAATAAAGCCATTTCCTCTTTACTAAATTCTTTTATTTTATTCATTTGTTAGTTAAGGATTATCTCGCCAATAAATACTTTTTTATATTCTGATTATTTTTAATCTCCATGTTAACCCTCGGAATAGACGACGCCAGAATGGAAAAGTATAAGTATGTAAAATATTAAAGCCATATAATGGGACCGATTATAAATAAAGAGGTTGCTGAATGTGTGGGGCTTTGGTTGGCAGAAGGCAGCACAAATTCAAAATCAGAGATAACATTTACTAATAATTGTTTAGAATTAATTGATTTATTCTATAGCACAACAAAGAAATTATTCGGTAATTTTAATGAAAGGATTTATGTCTACACAAACGATGGCTCAAGATATGACCTTCCCTACAAGTGTAACATAAAGTATTATACAGACAAAAGAGCTACAAAACCATATTTTATATTCAGAATAGCTTCAGTTGTTATGATTAAAGAATGGAATGAATTGGTAAGACAAGCATTAGATAAAAAAGAGTTATATTCTTACATATTACGAGGTTTTTTTGCAGGCGAAGGTAATATTCACAGCGGGAAGAGAGGAATAAGAGTGATAAGAATATCTCAGAAAAAAAGAAAGAAATTTATTGAAGATTTGTTGGATTATTTTGGTTTAAAATACTCTTTTACTTCCAGCAACAGAAATTATGTAATAACTAACAAAAATAATTGGGACATTTTTGCTAGGCACAAATTAGCAGATTTACATCCTCAAAAAAGAGAAAAGTTTTGGTTATTATATGGTGGCTTTAAAGAAGAGCATTATGAAAAAAATTATCTCAGGAATAAAATTTTAGAATTATTAAATGAACAAAAAACTGCCAGAGAATTAGCAAAAATACTAAACAGATCTCAATCAAGAATCAGTGAGGTGTTAGTATTATTAAAAAAAGAAGGACAGACAAAGAATTATCGTGTTAAAAGTGTTGATTACTGGACAAAGAATAGTAATTTAATTATAATTTCAAGCGTAAAGGATAAATACCTTAATTTACTCACCAAAGAGAAAACGACTGCAGAATTAGCTAATAATATGGATGTAGATTGGAAATCTTCATTTAAACGGCTTAGGGAACTGGAGAGATTAAACTTAATAGAATTAGATGAAAATAAAAAGTGGAAAAAAATACCGACGGAGAAAAAAATATGGGTAATCTAGTGCTTGGTATCGATGATAGCGGGAGAGGCCCCCTAATCGGCCCCATGATTTTAGCAGGAATCCTCGTCGACGCTGAACAAGAAACCCTTCTAAAAAAAGAAGGAGTTGCTGACTCAAAAACAATCCTGCATCCAAAAAGAATAGTTCTTGCAAAAACAATAAAACAAAATTCTTACGCACACCACATCACAAAAACCTTCCCAACAGAGCTAGACAACTCTCTCCAGACAGGCACAAATCTAAACACACTAGAAGCAAAAAAAGTAGCAGAAATCATCAACGAAATAAACAAGGGAAAATACCTAAAAGAAAAAATAAAAGTAATAATTGACTGCCCGTCGGTAAACACAACCGCCTGGAAAAATACCCTGATAAAATTCATCACTAACACCTCCAATCTAATAATTTACTGCGAGCATAAAGCAGATGTAAATCACGTCTCTGTTTCAGCTGCCTCTATTTTAGCAAAAGTCACAAGAGAAGAAGAAGTCGCAAAACTAAAAGAAAAATACGGAGACCTCGGCTCAGGCTATCCTTCTGACCCGACGACAAAAGCATTTCTAAAAGCGCACGGACATTCTTTGTCAAACGCGGGAATCTTCAGAAAAACCTGGAGTACTTGGAAAAAACTCTTCCCAAACAATGACGAAAAACAAACAAAATTATTCTGATAATTATCTTCCCAGATTAATTAATGCATTCATTCTGTACATAAGAGCAATCTGCTGTTGAGCATCTGCGGCATATCTTTCCCAATAATCTCTTTCAGCCTCCCTTCCCAAAAGACAACTGTCTGTAAAAGGAATTTTATAAACTCCTCTTGGTAAATCAGCGCCGTAAAATCTTTTCAATTTTTGTTCTTTAACAATTCGCATACTTATATGCACATCCCATACTATATAACAATTCCTAATCTAAAAAACCAATCATTATTCTTCAAAACACAAATTTAAATAAACAAAAACCAATTAAATTATATGATTAGAAAACATTACAAAAAACTAATCGCATTATTCTTATTCGTAGCCTTTGTCGTCTCTCTGATGATTCTTCTCCATTATTTCAGCCCAAAAGAAATCGTAGACAGAGTAGGAATAAAAAACGCATACATCATCGCATTCTTAGTTTCTTTTTTCGGCGGATTTTCAACGTGGAGCTCTGTTTCATTTATCTCAACACTCATCACATTTGTTGCAGGAGGATTAAATCCATATTACTTAGGAATTATCGCAGGAATAAGTTTAGGAATAGGAGATTTATTAATGTTTTATCTCGGCTCTAAGGGGAGAGAACTTGTCGTCGGAAAATGGGACAAAAAACTGGATAAAGTAGCAAAATACATAAAAAAGAAAAAAATCGAAAAGTTCATTCCGTTCATCGCATATCTTCTTATCGGCTTCGCCCCAATTCCAAATGATTTTATAATTCTTTTCCTGGCGTTTATAAAATTCCCCCGAAGAAAATTGTATCTTCCAATACTTTTAGGCGGCATAACTTTCGCAACTTTAATCTGCGTCCTTGCCTCAAAAGGAATTTTGCTTTTTTCCTAACAAACAATATACAATTCCTAACCCTTTCAACTAACCTTCTAACCAAACAGAATTTCTTCCCATTAATCATCCCCCAAAAAACCCCCGAACCCTCCCCCAATTAATTATCCCCTCCCTAATTTTAATCTCACCAACCAAGAACCAGAAACACCAGACAGGATTTTACCAACATAATTATCCCCCCCTTTTCTCGTCGCCTAATTCTCTTTCTTCTCTCCATCTAAATGCAAACTAAGAATTTTAGAAACTCCTTCATGCATCGAAATCCCATACAACAGCTGCGAATTCAAAATAATAGCATCATTGTGCGAAATAACAATATACTGCCCCGACTTCATATACTGATTCAACAAAGCAGCCAACCTCTCAGAATTCCTCTTGTCCAAAGCAGCGTCAATCTCATCCAAAACATAAAACTGGTAAGGCTTGAATTCCTGAATAGCAAACAATAAAGAAAGAGCAACCAAAGTTTTCTCCCCTCCCGACAAAGAATTAATATCAAAATATTTCCCCTTAGCTAATTTAACGACGATATTTACGCCGCCCGCAAAAATATTTTCCGCGTTCTCAACTTCCAAATACGCCGCCCCTTTCGAATACAATTTTGAAAAATTCCGCGTGAACAATTCATTAATCGCCTTGAACGTCTTCATAAACGCGCGGTATTTTTTCTTGTCAATCTCGTCGATAATTTTCATAATCTCTCCCTTCTCACTTTCCAGAGTTTCAACCTTGCCTTTAACAATATCATATTCTTTCTTCACTTCGTCATAAACTTCCAGAGCCCGCATATTAATCGAGCCGATATTATCCAATGCTTCCTGCGTTTTCTCCAGTCTTTCCTCCAAATAATTCAGGCTCCCCTGGACAATTTCAACTTCATGATAATCTTCCATGTCAATCTCAATCGTCTGTCTTTCTCCGTCGAACTTCGCCCGCCCAATTTTAAGATAATTAACCTGTTCCTCAATCTGCCTCGCTTCGCTCTGCAATTTCGTCAGCTCAATATTCTCCTCCTGAATCTGCGTCTGCATGTTATCTCTGTCAGCATACATTTTCTTGAATCGCTTCTCAAGTTCTTCTTCTTTCAGCTCGTGTTCTTCCAGCGCTTCTTCTTTCCTCGCAATATCATCTCCAAACTCTTTAATCTGTTCTTTTATTTCCTCCAAATCTTCCCGCGCCCGCGAAGCAATATTCTTCGTCTTCTCAATCTCCCTTTCTTTGTACAACAAAGTCGTGTCAACATCTTCCTCTGTCCTCGAAGAAATCTCTTCAATCTCCAAAATTTTTTCTTGATATTTTTCTTCTATCAAGCTCAAGTCGCCTGTCTTCCCTTCCAAACCCGCTCTCTTTTCATTCAATTCTTTAATCTCCGCTTTCAAAACTTTTTCATATTCAACGCTCTTCTTCATCAGCTCCTTTTTCTCGTCGACAGCTCTAAAAACATTCAATTCTTTTTGGCAGGAATAAATTTGCTTTTCACTCTCCTCAATTTCTTTAACTAATCTGACTCTCTTGTCCCTAATCTCCTTGAGCCCTTCCCCAATTTCTTCAAGTCTCTTTCCCGCAGCAGAAATTTTTCCGTCGCAATCTCCAAAGACGTGCATAACGTGGCTTTCAGTCATCTTGCTTTGGCATAAAGGACAGACATCTATTTTCTCAACTTTTTCTCTAATCTCGCGATTCCGTTTAATTTCATTTTCAGCAACAGAAATAATTTTCTCGTTCTCGATTTCTTTTTTTCTCAGTTCAATAACTTCTTCCTTTCCCTTGTCCAAAGAATTCTTGAATTTCTTTAGCGCTTCAAGGCATTCTGAAGTATTCGCGTAATTTAACTCTTTGGTAATCTCTTCAATTTGTCCAACTAAACTCTCTGATTCTGCGCTGGCTCTTCCAAGTTGCCTTTGCCTGTCGTCGATTTTTTCGCGAAAGCTTTCTAATGAAGATTTCAAAGTCAGAATTTTTCTTCTTTCTTTCTCCAGTTCACCAAGCTCCTCTTTTTTCTTTTTCAATTCTTGAGCTTTCCGCGCCAAGCCCGGCATTTGTTTTCGCAGCCCAACAACTTCCGACTCTAATTCCGGAATTTGTTTCGCCAATTCAAAAATTCTTTTTTCAGTTTCTTCTTTTCGGTGTTCAAGTCCTTCTCTCCTCGCCCGCAATCCTTCCAGCCCTGCCTTTAATTCAGTAATCTCGTCTCTCAAAGCGCCCTGCTCAACTCCCGACGCTTTCTGAATATGCTTGTTTATCTGCTGAATCTTCTCAGAAAGCCCGTCAATTTCTTTCTGGCTCTTCTCAACTTTTTCTTTTATCTTGTTGCATTGTCCAGACTTTTCATTAATTGTTTTCTCGATATTCTCAATTTCTTTCACTTTATCATCTAACCTTTTTTTAATAATCGACGCCCTCAACCTCTTTCCCATCGTCTGCAATTCTTTATGCTTCTGCGCCTGCGACTTTTCTTTTTCAAGATTATTCAAATACGCTGTTCTCTCCCGCAAAATCGTTCCTATTTCTTTCAGCCGCGCGTCTGTCTTTTCTAACTCGCTTAGCGATTTCTCTTTCCGCGATTCGTAAATCGAAATTCCGGCAACTTCTTCGATAATCTTCCGCCTTTCTTCAGGGTGCATTTTCACAATCGACTGAATCTCTCCCTGCAAAATCAGATTAAAACCATAAGGATCAATTCCAGCGTGCGCCAAAATTTCAATTATCTCTGTCCTCGTTTTTGTCTCTCCGTTCAGCTTGTAAATTCCCTGCCCGTTCGTTCGGACAATTCTCTTAATACTAATCTCTAAATTATCAAGAGCAAATTTTTTGTCAGAATTATCAAACACAATTTCAACAGATGCTTCATGCGCAGGTTTTGCGAATTTCGAGCCCATGAATATCATGTTTCGCACTTTCGCCGCCCGCATGGATTTTATTGACAAGCGCCCAAGAACAAAACAAAGAGCATCAATTATATTTGACTTTCCGCTTCCATTCGGCCCGACAATAACATTAATTCCCTCGTCAAAAATTATCTCAGTTCGCCGCGCAAACGACTTGAACCCAGTCATCACCATCTTTTTGATATAAGCCATTAAAGAAATTACAGAACAGGATATAAAAATATTGCTTTAGTCTAATTTCCTTCTTCTTTCATTCGTTAATATAAAAAAAGCTACTAAATTAAAAAATAAAAAAATAAATTAAAATTAGTAGTAGCTCTCGCTTTCTTCTGATGTTTCAGGTTTTCTTGTCAGCAAAACAATTAATACAACAAGCAGAACGATAAAGATTATTGCTAAAACAACTGTCAGTAAAACAGTTGAGTTGCCGCCAATAGAGGCGTTATCTTTTCCTTCAACACTTGCAGTCATTGTCTTTGATGCAACCAATTCTGAGTCAGAGTAAACGCTTGCTGTAAATGCGTACACGTCTTCTTTCGAAGCAGTAGCGTCTAGTGTAACAGTTCTGCTTGAACCAGCAGGAACTACAACAATAGGGTCACTTACATCCACGTTCAAGCCAGCAGGTGCGTCAACGCTCAAGTCAAATACTCTGATTTCATTGCCTTTGTTGACAATTGTTACAGTGTATGTTGCTTCAGCGCCAGCAGCAAAAGTTTTGCTTGTCTGGGAGAAAACAACTTGCGTGTCGTCTTCAGCACCAGTTACATAGACTCTCTTCTCTGTTCTTACAATTGAATCATCGTTAAATGCTTCAATTAAAACAGTGTAGAGTCCAGCAGTAGTGTCTGAAGGAACCTTCAGGTATGCTCTCTTCTCAACAGCGTCGTCTCTGTCTGGGTGGCTTTCGTCTTGTGCAGAAAGGTCTCCATAGTAGGCTTTTGATTCAAGTCCTAATTCCGGAACACTAACTGTCACAAAAGTGTCTTCAGCTAATTGTCTTCCTCTGTTCTTCACAACAACGTCAATAGTCAAGGCTTCTCCAGCCTTAACTTCTGAGTTCATGTCAACACTTAGAATCTCCATTGTATAGGATTCTCTTTGAACAGTGAATTCAATTGTTTCCCAGTCTGCTGTTCCATCTTGTCTGCTTTCAACCATTACGTTAAGCTTTCTGTCTTCGTCAAGCTCGTCAAGGGATGAAGGCATGTCAAGTAGAACTGTTTCTGTGTAAGTTCTTCCATTCAATACGTCAATTCTTCTTGATGTATAGATGTTGTCGCTTTCACCAGAAATCCAGGCTTTCACTCTGACATCTTCTGCATCTCCGTTTGCATTGAAGATAACTCTTATTGGAACTGTTTGTCCAGCAAAGTTCGCAAGATCTATGCTAGAACCAAGCACTTCCAAGCCATCTATTTCAACGCCAGTGATGCTTCCAAACGCACTAACACTAGATGCACAAAGTGCAGCTAATACAAATGCGCTTACAAGAAAAACCAAAAGGTTTTTTGATGTCATTTTGTGTTTGTTTAAATTTAGTTAATTTAAAGTCCCACAACTCATTTATAAACTTTATGGTAACAACATTATAGTTTAATTTTGTAGTTACTAAAAAAGATAACAATTTGACTATAAAGTTTAAATAAGTATACTTTGGTATATCTGAATGCAAAACGAAGAAATAACGACGATAAAACTGAAAAAAACAACAAAAGAAAGAATGGAAAAACTAAGAACCTACCCGCGCGAAACTTACGATGATATACTCGAAAGAATGCTTGGTATACTCAACCTCACAAGAGTCAATCCGGAAAAAGCCCAGTCAAAACTGATAAATATTGACCGCCAGCATAAGAAAGAAAACAGGGAAAAGAGATTAAAGATTTAATTCCCTCTTGGGTGTATACCCCGCAGCTTGCTGCGATAAAAATTAATAGTTCCTCTTCTTAGTTAGCGAATGGAAGTTAGGAAAGCTTGTCATTGCTC
>JAGVXA010000016.1 GCA_018304025.1 Candidatus Pacearchaeota archaeon
AAATCAGAAAGTTCATCATGCAATTTAAGGACGCCGTCCTCCGCCGAAGGCGGATTTTTTGCGAAGCAAAAAACCTTTAGGGGACGGAGGATGTCACATAGCCAATCAAAAAGATATTCAAATGAATGAAAGAGTAACCAATGCCAAAGCGATGATAGACGGTGCTACAAAAGACCTTATTAACGCATACTTAGAAACGATTAGACAAATCTATGAAACTCGCGAGAAACAAAGAGGACACATTCAAGAAGGTTTAGAAAGATTTGTTGCTGGAATTGAAGAAGGAAAAATTCCCCACATTGTTTTAATAGACGATAATAGTTCATTATTTAGTCCAGAAAAAGCAAAAGAGATAAGAGAAGCTGCGGGTTTAAGTTTAAGACAGTTATCAAATTCAATAGGACTTACTAAATCAGCATTATCTGATTACGAGAAAGGAAAATTTCCAAGAAAGGCAACAAACTCTCGGAAATATCTTTCTTGGCTTAAAGAGCGGGGATACAATCCATTCAAAATTTAATTCTCGAATCCAAATTAATTTTTAATCTCTTTCTAAATTTTCTAAAACCCTTCTTACTCAAATTTCTTCGAAGCGCCAAACAAAACCAATATTTCAAATATCATCCCAATAACTCCTAACAATCCAATCACTCCCCAGCCGACTAAAATTAAAATTCCATACGTTCCAACAGCATTAATCGAGGGTAAAATGTCAGTAGAACTAGGAAAAGAAATATCTAGCGAATACGCCCAAAAAGCAGAACCAATTATCAAAAGATTAATCAAAATAATATCTATCAATTTCAAAATTCCGGCTGCCTTGCTGAACTTAACTTGCGAATTTATTCTAATCAAGCCCAAAGCGAAGATAATCTGCCCGACGAAAAGAACAATTATCGTAAGAGTCATCAAAATACCGAAAACAATTCCAATTGTTTTAGACGAAGAAACGTCAGAAGTAGTATTAGTCAGCAAAGAAGACAAATCATTCCAGTACAAAGTAGCTACAAGAACAGAAATCGCAGCAAAGATAATGATTCCAACAAGAGTCATCCACGCGCCGATTTTAATCTTTTTTTCATCAGCTCCTTTTCCAAGTTTTACAAATCCGCAAGAATACATCAAAATAAAAACAAAAAATAATGCAAATGGAATATAAATCATCAAAGCATTTGCAAACAACGTCGGAATAGCCATTCTAAAAACACCGTATAAAATCCCCAAAGCCAAAAGAATAATTCCGCTGATTCCGGCAAATTTCATCCATTTCATTCCCCCGCTAGTTTTTCCTCCGCCAGCCAGTTTATTTTCAAAAGAACTTTTTATAGGCCCAGATTCTTTTTTAGCAAAAGGTTCAAAATCCGAAAATTTATCAGCAGCAGGCATTGTAGTATTTTCAACAACCTTCACAGCCTCGTCAACATCTAAAATTTTAAAACCACCCTCTAATAATTTCTGCCTCAACAAAGAAATTTTAAATCCTCTCTTTTGTCCTTCCTGCAAATATTTAACAATATCTTGGTTCACCATTATTTCCTCTTTCTTTTTATTACTACAATCCCAATGTTTAAAAACCTTTATGCTGGCTACGCCTAGACAGCATTCGGCGCAGCCGATATTCTATCACAAGACTTAAAAACCTTCTCAATCCCTAAAATATTGTGAGTCAGATAGCTGACTTCGGAACTATGCTGTTAAATCAGCAAACAATAAAATAATTGTTTAGTTCTGAGGAAGGTCCGGGCATCATAAGAAGCGATTGGTTGAAAAACCAAGTGTCGCGAGGCACAGCTCCGGAACAGAAACGACACAGCTCTCGTCGAGAAATGAACCTTGCGGGAATCGACGACGCGAGAGATTTGATGAAACGGCCGTCTTCGCTGATGCAAGAGCCCAAGCCGCTCGCTAAGACAGATGTCAGCGCGCACTGTTCGCAAAACGAAGTGCGACAAAACCTGGCCTATTTCTGACTCACATTTTTATTGATTTAATTTTTCTAAAAACATTTAAAACCCCAATAATTCTAAAACCTTTGAAGGGACGGTAGCTCAGTGGGAGAGCACACGACTGAAGCTCGTGGTGTCGAGGGTTCGATTCCCTCTCGTCCCATTTCGTGTTCCGTAGGGAGTACCCGAGCAAGAGAACACGAAATTTCTTTTTCCTCTCGTCCCAGTTTGTTCACCGTTCGGCGTCGAGTAATCTCGACGACGTATGGGGACGTACTCGTCACCTAGCGAGTACCCGAGCAAGAGAACACGAAATTTCCATATCTCTATTTATTCTCCCAAAACATTTATAAAACTCTTCTCCCTAAATACGACATGCCAAAAGAGGAAACAAAAAATAATAACTGTGGATTAACAGCAGTTATCTTGGGAATTTTAAGTATCTTATTCGCAGGAATAAATGGTTTAATCTTAGCAATCCTCGCTCTAACATTCGCATCAAAACAAAACCCGCAAAACATCTGGTCAAGAAGAGGAAAAACACTCGGAATAATTGGATTAGTCTGCAGCATAATCGCAATAATTATTTTAATCTGGCTTTACAAAAATCCAGGAATCTTAAATCAATACATTCCAACACAATAAAATGAAAAATAAAAAAGCAGCAATCGAACTCTCAATCGGCACAATCGTCATAATCGTTCTGGCAATGTCAATGCTGATTCTCGGGCTTGTTTTTATAAGAACGATTTTTGTCACTTCTACAGATAGTATAAAAGACATAGATCAAGGAGTCAAAAGCAAAATCAACGAGCTTTTTGCAACTGATAAAAAAACAATTGTTATTTTCCCAGATTCAGGACTTGTTAAAATCAAACGAGGTTCTAGAGATTCTGGATTCGCTGTTGCTTTAGGAAACACAGCAGATACTCAAGCAACTCTTCAGTATGAAGCAACTATGGAAGCGGGAGAATGTCCAAGCACTGTCTTAAACGATGTCACTATGATTGCGCCAGGCCAGTCTAGCGACATTGTGATTGATGCAAAAAGAGCAATGCAGAACCCAATTCATATTATCTTCTCTGTCCCAGAAAATGCACCGCTTTGTACGTTTACAGTAAAAATTGTTGCTTCAGGAGATGCGACAGAAACAACATTTATGTCAGTAGAAATAGAGTCCTAATCTTACCAAATCCTTATGTAAAATTCTTCGCATTTATATCTTGAAAACCTCAACAATTAAAAACCCCGCATATTTTCTTCTTTGATGAAATACCCTATAGAAAACTACCAAAAATACAAATGGTTCTTTACCCAAAGTAAAAAATTAGTAATAGGCGGAAAATCAGCAGAGCAAAACGACGAACTCCTAAAATTTCTCAAAAATAAAAGCGAAGACTATATCGTAATGCACACTCACGCCCCAGGAAGCCCCTTCTCAGTTATCTTGGCGCCAATAGAAGAAATAAAAAAAGAAGACTTGGACGAAACAGCAGTTTTCACAGCATCTTTTTCAAGAGCCTGGAAACTAAACAAGAAAAAAGCAGTAATAGACATCTTCAAACTTTCGTCGCTAAACAAAACAAAAATGATGAAAACAGGCACATGGGGCGTAAAAGAAAAATTATCCAGCAAAATCGTCTCTCTTGAATTAGTTCTCGCAAAACAAAACAATATTTTAAGGGCAGTTCCAGAACAATCAGCAAAAACTTTCTTCCTGAAAATCCTTCCGGGAAAAATAGATAAAACAAAAATTATTCCGGAAATTCAAAAGCATATTCCTAAATCAACCGCAGAGGAAATTCTGCAGGCACTTCCGACGGGAGGAATTCAAATATCAAAATGAATCTCTTCGCAGCAAAATTCCAAATCGGCAAGCAAGGAGTTACAGACGGAGTCATTAACTCTTTAAACAACGCGATGAAATCCCACAGGCAAGTCAGAGTTTCTGTATTAAAATCAGCAACGAGAAACAGGGAAGAACTAAAAAAAATCGCAGAAAACTTGAAGAATAAAATAAAATACAAAACATCCTGCAGAGTAATCGGCTATACAATTATTCTGATAAAAACCAAGTAAAAACATTTAAAACCCCACATTTTCATACTCTCCTATCTAATAAAATGTCCCAAGATATAAGAACAATCGAACCGGGAAAATACAACAAACTTTTAGCAGAAGCGCTGAAAAAAATTCCAGAAATTAAAGAGCCAGAATGGAGCTATTTTGTTAAAACATCAACGCACAAAGCCCGTCCTTGCGTAGAAGAAGATTTCTGGTACAAAAGAACAGCTTCAATCCTAAGACAAATTTACATTAAAGGAATCGTCGGAGTCGAAAGATTAAGAACAAGGTACGGTGGAAGAAAAGACAGAGGAGCCCGCCCCCCAGAATTCAGAAAATCAGGCGGAAAAATAATTAGAACAATTTTGCAGCAATTAGAATCAGCAGGCCTGGCAGAAAAATACAAAGGCAAGCACTCAGGCAGAAAACTTACAGAAAAAGGAAAAGAATTTTTAGAATCAATCGGAGCAAAATAAAATGACTGGCGAAATAAATCAAAAGAAAACAAAATTAAGCGTAGCGAACAGAAAAACAAAATGGGCGCCGTTCTGGGCAGTCCTGAAAAAATACGGCAAAGGCAAGCGCGTTCATCCATCGGCAATGACTGTGAAAAAAAGACATTGGAGACAGACGAAATTAAAAATTAAACCACGAAGAATGAAGAAACAACAATTAGGTTAAAATGGCAGATAAAACAGAAACACTAACACGAGAATACACAATCCCTCTAAGAAAAGAATGGAGAAAAGTAGCAAATTACCGTCGGGCAGGCAGAGCCGCAAAAGCAATCAAAAAATTCATAGCAAAGCACATGAAAGTTCCCGAAAGAGACGTTTCAAAAGTAAAACTAGATATGTATCTTAATAACGAAATCTGGTTCAGAGGAAGAAGAAAACCTCCTGCAAAAATAAAAATCAAAGCAATAAAAGAAGGCGATATAGTCAAAGTGATGTTAGCAGAAACTCCAAAGCAGATAAAATTCGCAAAACAAAAGCACGACAAATTCCATAAAGAATCTGAAAAAATAAAGGAAGCTCCTGAAAAAGAAAAGGAAGAAAAAACAGAAGTAGAAAAGAAAAACGAAAAAGAAAAAGAACAGGCGTCTGCAATTCAAAAAGAACAAATCGCAGAGCAAAAAGCAGCAGTGCAAAAGCACGTTCCAAAAGAAAACAAAACTCCTATCAGAAGACTTGCTCTTAAGAAGTAATCTCTCCACAATCTAAATCCTTATAAACCAAATAATCAAATTTTTTCAATGCCTTTGTTTACACTAACTATTTTAAGAAAACAGCTTAAAAAACAAACAGAGTTAGCCAAGAAAGGCCTTCTTCCAAGAACTCATTTTCCAAATGCTAGCGAGAGGTATGAAAGTCCGGATGGAAGATTGAATATTTTTTATAATGGAAGGCAGCCCGGAGGCAACGATGTCATCGACGCAAAAGACATGGCGAAGGAAGGAAGAACTCTAAAAGTTATAGGATATAATATCAGAGAGGCATTTATGAGAGATTTTGTCGAAGCAAGAGCACTAACTCACTTAATCGAAGACAATCCAACTTATCTCAGAGCATATAATATCATGGCAGACGGAGTTAGTTTAGTTGCAGTTTTTGATAATGGCGCAGGATTTGCGCAATTTTACGACATAAAACAGGCAGAAAAAGATGCAAACAAAAAAAAGCAAGGAGCTTTTTCAAATATTTTCGTTGTAGAAAAAGAAATTACCAAAGGCAGAGCACAGGACATAAGAAGAGACGGCGCAACCCCAGTTTCCTTAAGGGATATAGATGCAGGAGTTTATTCTCCAGCAGGTATGCTCTACTACGTTTTAAGAACGCGATAACCCAAGATTTATAATCTCTCACTTCCATATTAATTCATGAAAAAGAGAATTAACTGGAAGATTCTAGCCCTTTCGTTTTTAGTTGTCTTGCTTGTCGCCGCAGCAGGAAGTTTATTTGCGTCGTCAAAAAGAAATACAGAATGGTATCAGTCAATAAAACCAGAAATCACGCCGCCGAATTACATCTTCCCGCTTGTCTGGAATATTCTCTTTACTCTGATTGCAATTTCTCTTTACATCGCGTGGACAAGTTCCAGTCCCAAGCAAAAAAATAAACTGATATTATTTTTCGGAATTAATCTTGCGTTAAATCTTGTCTGGAGCATAATATTCTTCACATTAAAAAATCCAGCGCTAGCCTTCGCAGAGTTAATTTTGTTTTGGCTCTCAATTATTTACATTCTAATAATAACCTACAAAATAAATAAAATCTCAGCGTATCTTTTGGTGCCTTATCTTCTTTGGGTGACTTTCGCAGGATACCTGAATTATCTAATTGTATTTCAATAATTTTATAACGTCTCTTTTCTAAATACCCTCATGTTGCAAATTCAGCAAGAATTAAAATCTCTGGCAAATCCAGAAAAAGCAAAACTCCTACAAAAATTTTTCAAAACAGGAAAAGGAGAATACGCAGAAGGAGATATCTTCCTCGGAATTCCAGTTCCAGTAATAAGGCAAACAATAAAAAATTATTTTTCTCTCGAATATCAAGAACTTTCCGAGCTTCTAAATTCAAAAATTCACGAAGAGCGTTTAGCCGCATTATTAATTCTAACTAAAAAATTCAAAAAAGCAAAAAAAGACCACAAAGAAAAATACAAAATCCACCAATTTTATTTGGACAATACAAAAAACATAAACAACTGGGATTTAGTTGATTTATCAGCGCCAAATATCCTCGGAGAATTCCTCTTAACAAATCAAGACCAATCAATCTTAAAGCACCTCGCCAAATCAAATAATCTCTGGGAAAAAAGAATCGCAGTTATCTCAACATTAGCATTCATAAAAAAATACAAATTCGGAGAAACTCTCGCACTCTCTCAGATGTTGATTAACGACGAGCACGACTTAATTCACAAAGCAGTCGGCTGGATGCTGAGAGAAATAGGAAAAAGAAATATTGAAACATTGGAAATCTTCCTGAAACAAAATTACAAGCAAATGCCGAGAACAATGCTGAGATATTCAATTGAAAAATTCCCGAAAGAAAAAAGACAGAGATACTTGAAAGGTGAAATATGATAAATCTAGAAAAAATCCAAGCAGAAAAACCCCTCAAAGAATTATTAAACTTTTCCTTAATCAATATAGACAAACCAGCAGGCCCAACTTCTTTCTCAGTCTCAAATTTTATCTGCAAATCGCTAAACCTAAACAAAACATCCCACATGGGAACTTTGGATCCCCAAGTCACAGGTGTCCTTCCAATAACACTGGGCAGAGCTTGCCGTTTAGCCGAATATTTTATGCATCGCAACAAAACTTACGTCGGTATAATGAGATTGCACGAAGATATTCCAACAGCGAAATTGAAAAAATTAATGAAATCTTTCGAAAGAGAAATAACTCAAACTCCTCCATTAAGATCAAGAGTGAAGCGTGCGCCGCGCCAGCGTCAAATCTTCTCTTTTAATCTTCTAGAAAAAGAAGGCAAGGACGTTTTATTCGAAGCAGAAGTCCAGGCAGGCACTTACATCAGAACTTTATGCGTCGCGCTAGGCGAAAAAATCAGCGGCGCGCACATGCTGGAACTAAGAAGAACAAAAGCAGGAATTTTCACAGAAGAAAATTTAATAAATCTTTACGATTTTGAATCTGCTGTAGAAAAATACAAAACCGGCGATGAATCTTCTCTGCGAAAAATTCTTATCCCTGCAGAAATTCTCTCCCAAGTTCTTCCAGTAGTCCAAGTAAAAGAATCGTCGGTAAAACAACTCCTGACAGGCAAGCCAATTCACAAATCAGACATTTCGTCTAAAGAAGAATTCAAACTCGGAGAAAAAATATTAGCCTTCCACAACCAAACATTTATAGAAGTTGCATCAGTGATAAATCAAGGAGACATAATCGCAAAGCCAGAATTTGTGTTTAATTAAAATGAGACAATTTATCTACTACAGCAGAACAGCCCCGACATCCGGCGGAAAAATAAAAGAAGATTTGCAAAAAGCAGGGAGACTTGACATAGCAATTCACACAGTCATAGCTGCATTTTTTCTGTCTCATAAAATCAGAACAGATGTAAAACTTCATCTTGTCTTCGCAGGCCCGCCAGACCCATGCAAACATTTAGAATTAAAGCCAGTCACAGAAGGAGAAACAGGCGTCGACAAAATCTACATCAACAAATCAAACATCTCGACAATAATTAAAAAAATGCTTTACAAATATCGGGAGGGCATAAAACACGAAGTCTTCCCGGGATTCTGGATAGAAAAAAAATCACTTCTTCAGCTAGTAAGCGAACTTCAAAAAGAAAATAAAGAGTTATACATTTTAGACGCAAAAGGAGAAGACATTCGTTCTCTCGATATAAAACCAAATCCCGTTTTTATCTTAGGCGACCACGTCGGCTTGCCCGATAAAGAGCTTAGAAGAATAAAATCCATCGCAATTCCTGTCTCAATAGGAAAAGAAACTTATTTTGCCTCGCAAACAGTTGCCATTGTAAATAACGAACTAGACAGGCGGCAACTATAATTCTGCTACAACAATAATTATAAACTCAATAACTTCTAAAAACACCATGGCGAAACGCACAAAACCTAAAATCATCAGGGGAAAGTTTAAAGTAAACAACTATACTTGCGGCCCTGAAATGGACTGTCCTGGAGCAACTAGAACAGGCCCAGACAGAAAATATATGGATCCAAAATTCGGACATAACTATATCGTAACTGAACAATTAAAGGGAGAAGGGCTAACAGAAGAAGACTATACAGACGCAAGAACTCTTGCAAATACTCTTTTAAATCGTAATCCCCGAAGAAATGTAAAAATATTAGTAGAAGTATCCAAAGTAGAATTCAGATAATTATTCATCATACTCACGAGGAGAAAATAAAAATGGCAAAAGGAGCATCAATAAAATTCAAATCCTATAGAGAAACTATACCTCAAATTCTAGGACTTTTAAAATTAGACAGAGAGATAAAAAAATACGACAAAATCGTCCTAAAACCTTTCTTGAGAAACGCAGAGCAATATGCGTCAGCAGAATTCACAGAAGAAGTTTTAAAATTCTGCCTCTATAATAAAAATCCTGTTTCAGAAATATTCATAGCAGAAGCAGCAGACGGCTACAACACAATGGAATTATTTGAAGCATTAGGTTACAGAGCACTGGCAGAAAAATATTCAGTTGGGCTAATCGACTTAAACAACACAGAAACAGAAGAAATTAGAGACGGACTTTTCCTGAAATTCGAATCAATTAATTATCCTAAAATATTATCAGAGAGCTTTGTCATCACTCTCCCAAAATTATTCGCAGACCCCGAGTTAAATTTCTCTGGAGCGCTTTCCAGCATGATAAATTCTTTTCCAGCGTCGCATTATAAGGGATTTTTCTCCAAAACAAAAAACAAAATAAGAAAATGGCCGGTTAAATTTTCTATTCACGACGCAATAAGATGCAAAATGCCAAACTTTGCAGTAATAGATGCATCAGAAAAAGGAATGATACTCGCAGGCATGCCGATTTCATTGGACAAACAGGCAGCTAAATTGCTCGGAATGGACGAAAAAACAGTTCCGCATCTAAAAACAATAATTGATAGTTTTGAAAACCTAGAACAGCCCCAAATCATTCCAGCAAGCCAATAGCAAATTATATTAACTCTCTCAGATATCTATTAAAATGAAAAAAGCAATACGACTTTTTATACAAGGCACTGTTCAGGGAATTTTCTTCAGGCAGTTCATAAAAGAGCACGCAGAAAAAAATAAAGTCGCCGGTTTCCTGAGAAATCTTGAAGACGGAAGAGTGGAAATTTTTCTGGAAGGCAATACAGAAAACGTCGACGCAATGGCAGCAGTCTGCAGGCGCGGCCCCTCGCATTCCAACATAAGAAACGTCGAGGAAAAACCCGAGAGACTCCAGGATTTCAAGGAATTTAAGATTTTTAATTTCTAAATCCAGATAAATTTAAATAACAAATGTCTCAAATAATTCCATGAGAAAATTCGAAAGAGACAAAATCATTAACGAACTAGACCCCACGCTTAGAGAATGTTTCATGCCTTTAACAGGAGCATATAATTATATGAGACGAACAATGCAATATATTCCAAAATACATAGGCGACAGAGAAATATCTAAAGAGCACTTCATTGGCACAATAAAAGTTGGAATGGCTCAGGGCCTTGTTATCGGCCCGTCAGCGATATTTTTGTATGCACTTTGCAGATTAGCATCAAACCAGTAACTTATATAAATCCCCTTTCTCTAATACAAAAATGGGTCGCGAAGAACAAATCATTTCTGAAAGACTAAGAAAATTAAAAGAGCTAAGAGCCCAGGGAATAAATCCCTACCCCCACAAATTCGAAAAAAAAGATTCAACAACAGAACTCCACGAAAAATATTCAAAATTAAAAAATAATGCCTCTGCAAGCTACAAGGCAAAAATCGCCGGAAGACTTCTCAACACAAGAGACTTCGGAAAAATTGCCTTCGGCTCTTTGCAGGACAACGCAGGAAAAATCCAAATCGTCTTGCAGGAAAAACAAACTCCCGAAAAAACAAAACAATTTTTTAAAAAGTATATTGATTCAGGCGATTTCATCGGCGTCGAAGGCCCTGTAATAAGAACAGAGCGCGGCGAACTTTCAATAATGGCAAAGAAAATAGAGCTTCTCTCAAAATCAATTCTTCCCCCTCCAGAAAAATTTCACGGTTTGCAGGACGACGAAGAAAGATTAAGAAAGCGCTACCTGGAAATAATCTCAAATCCCGAGACAAAAGAACTATTTATCAAAAAATCAAAATTCTGGAACACAATCCGTTCTTTCCTGATTGAAAAAAGATTTCTTGAAGTCGAAACACCTGTCTTGGAAACTTCAGCAGGCGGCGCAGCCGCAACACCGTTCAGAACACGCCACAATTCTTTGGATATCGACGTTTTCCTGAGAATTTCAATGGGCGAACTCTGGCAGAAAAAATTAATGGTCGCAGGATACGAAAAAACATTTGAAATCGGAAGGCAGTTCAGAAACGAAGGAATGGATATGGAGCATCTGCAAGACTACACTCAAATGGAATTCTACTGGGCATACGCAGATTTTAACGACGGCATGAAATTAGTTGAAGAAATGTACAAAAAAGTCGCGAAAGAAATTCTAGGAACTCTTAAATTTGAAACTCATGGATACAAAATCGATTTAGGAAAAAAATGGCAGCTCTACGATTACGAAAAAACAATAGAAAAATACACGGGCATCAACATCTACAAAGCAAATGAAAAGCAAATCTTAGACGCAATATCAAAACTAAATGTCGAACACCGAAAAGGAGTTGATAAATGGAGATTAGTTGATTCGCTGTGGAAATATTGCCGAAAAAAAATCGCAGGCCCTGGCTTCTTGATTAACCAGCCAGTTGAAATCACTCCGTTGGCAAAAAGAAACCCAAAAGACCCAAGAAAAGTTGAGCAGTTTCAGGTAATCATAGCAGGAACAGAATTAGGCAATGGTTACTCTGAGTTAAACGACGCACTCGATCAGGAGCAGAGATTCATTGAACAGCAAAAACTCAAAGAAGCCGGAGACACAGAAGCCCAGTCCCACGACAAGGAATTTGTCGAAGCCCTGAAATACGGAATGCCCCCAACCTGCGGATTCGGCGTCTCAGAAAGATTATTCGCGTATTTATTGGATAAGCCAATCAGAGAATGCGTTATTTTTCCGCTAATGAAACCAATCGAAAAGGAGGCAAAAATAAATGGTTGATTTAATAATAAAAAGCAAAATCAAGGAAGCTGTCAAAGAACTAAATGTTTCTTCCGACGTCCCAGAAGAACTAAATAAAAAAGTTAATCATCTTCTGGAAGAAGCAGCCTGGCGCGCGAAAGCCAACGGCAGAAGAACTCTGCAGGCGAAGGATTTATAGCTAATTATAAAAATACTTCTTAACAAATTATAGCATGAAAAAAGAGGACAATTCTAAAATATCTAAATCTCTAATGGGCAAGCGAAGCCGCGCCGCAGGCGCGAGATTCGAAATCAAAGTCAGAAATCACCTCGAAGAAAACAAATGGATAACAGACAAGTGGACAAAAAACGTCGACCTAGAATTAAAAAAACTCATCCCCGCAAAAAGAAAATTCAATCCCTTCAACAGAGTAATGTCAATCGGCACCGGCTTCCCCGACTTCATCGCATTCAAGCAAATCGTAGGAAAAAAAGAAGAAGAGTTTCACGTCTACAAACTAATCGGAGTCGAAGCAAAACAAAAAGGAGTCTTAGATAAAATAGAAAAAGAAAAATGCCAATTCCTCCTGGACAATAATATCTTCAGGCACATCCTCGTAGCAAAAAAAGCAGAAAAAAGAGGCAAAGTAGAATACATAGACTTCGTAACGAAAAAACCATTCGAGATTTTCTGATTATTTAACAAATTCAACATTCTTCATTCCCTCAAATTCTTTGTCTCCCGTAAGAAATTTCATGTTGTTTCGAAGAGCATAAACATATCCGATACAATCAGCATACGATAAATCTTTTTTCTTGTATTCTTTTCTGAATTTGACAGCTTCTTTCAAAGTTTCATCATCAATATTAACAACAGAATCTTTGTATTGCTCAAATACGATATCTGACGTCTTTTCGTCAAAATTGTTTTGCACATACCAATAAATTTCTGCAAGATTAAAAACTGTAATTGTTGTTTCTTCTTCAATATATTTTGAATAATTTTGATTCTCTTTAAGAATTTCGATAACAGCGTAGCTATCAAAAAAATAACTTATTTCCATTCTCTTTCTCTGTCAGACTCGCTCAACCACCCCCGCCGCATCTCATCTTTTATTTTCTGTGTCGGCTCTTTAATCTTTCCCTTTAGAAATCCAAACAAAACTCCTGCTTTTGGTCTAATCCCTTCGATAGTTATAGTTAATTCCGAATTCTCTTTAATTCTTCTTTTCTCAACTACTTCCTTCGGAATAATCACAGCTAATGAACTTCCCCATTTCTTTGCGCGCGTTTTAATTTCCATAGAATTAGTGAGATTTAGTGATATTTAAGCTTTTCTTCGTGAATAAATAATTCTTAACAAAAATTGAGATTTTCTAACCAAAATATTTCAGTTTAATAGCATAAGCAAAAAATCCTAATGCAATTAAAAAACAGATTGCAATTGCCAAGATAATCAAAATATCTTTTATTTTTTGTTTCATTTTCCCCAAGCTGCCAAGATGTTTATTCCAACATTCGCAAATAAGGTTCCCATAGCAACAACATATTCAAACCAATCAAAACAGATAGTATCTATACTTTTTATAATTAAGTATATCACCAATAAAAAAGTCATAAATGTTGAGATTAACGTCAGAATATCTGACAATCTCATAACAATTCCCCTAAGATTAACACAATCAGAAAAAATATTATTAATATACCTATCCCAATCCCAATCTTCTGCAATATTCTAATTGTTTCTTTTTTCATTACAACTCGCTTCCCTTCGCAATAATACTGCACGCAGTCGGCGACGGCTCATTGCCCTGCAAGTCCATGCATTTGATATAATATGTAGACGAAGAATCCCACTCAGTATAATGCACTATCTTCTCAGCAGCATTCTCATAAATTAACGCCTTGCCTTCTTCAAAATTATAATTGCAGCTCGTCAAAGAATAAGCGCATTTTGCCTCTTCATCTGTCACAACAGTCAAAGTATCCGCGTCTCTGTAAACTCTCGCAGCAGTCGGAACAACTTTGTCAATATGAATCGTAAAGTTTGTGTTTGCGTAAGCTGCGTTCCCGCCGTCGTCAACGCATTGGAAATAATAGATATAATTTCCGGCGCTCAAATCCAAACTCTGGTTGTGCGTGTAGCTGTCACTAAACTCCATCGCAATATCAAACTCTCCTTCTGAATCAGTATCAAAATAACAGACAGATTTTCCCTCGTTAGCGCCGTGCGCTGTTTCAGCAGTCAGGTAAATAGTTTCAGTCGTTGTGCTTCCTTCAATTGTTCCCGTAGGCCCCGCCTTCGTAATAACTAATTCTTCTGTTCCCTTCAAAGTCAGTGGGAAACTCGAAGTCATGACATTCCTGTTTTCCGCGCCGTAATCCATGCACCTGAAGAAGAAATTATTATCTTGCTTGTCCTTGATTCCCGTCAAAGTTCCAGAGCAGACATAATTTAATTCAGAATTAATTTGGTAGCTTTCAGTCGCGCAAGTCATTTTGTTTTCCATGTCGCTGAAGTCCTTGTCTATTCTGCTCCATCTGCATTCAGCTGGCTCGTTTACATAAACTTCAATCGGAACAGAATCAACGCCAGACTGCACAGGACTTCCGTCATTTATGTCGCTTCCTTCAATCTTCGGCTGCGTTGTGTCCGGTCCAGCCCCGACACAGAATCTGAACGAGAACGCGTCGATATTGTAATTGCCATTCGCATCCATGCATCTTGCATACAAACTATAAGTCCCGTCAGTATGTATCTCTGGAATTTCTTCTCCCTCTCCGTCTGCTTCTGTGAAAGGGCTCGGAACTCTCAGTTGCTGGGTGTGATTGTAGGCAAATATCAAACTATTCCCAAATGCATTGCTCATATTGTCAAATCCAGTTACTAAATTATAATCAATTCTGCATTTCGCAGGTTCGTCTGTTGTAATTCCAAATTGCAATTTTGTGTACGCCTGCAAGCATCCGCCAACTTCTCCCAGCTTTGTAATTTTCGCCCCGCGAGCAGGCGGCCTAACTGCATTGTCAGGAACATATCTTAATTCATCTTTCGGCCTCAAAGCATCTTCCCACGGCGTTATCATCGGAGCAGAAGTGTCGTCAGGATGAACCCAAACACAAAGTTCATTTGCAGTTCCAGCATTCACAATCTCGCACGCCTGTCCAAGACTCTTGCATCTGTATTCAGAACACGGCAGCAAAGGATCCTCATTGCATTCTTCACACTTTCTCCCGCCAGTCGGAGCTTCCCACGGCAGGCACTGGAATTGAATTATTTCTTTTTTCTCTTTCTTGTAAGTTAGAATAATTATTGCCGCTGCAATTCCTCCCCCAATTAATAATCCTCCTGTAGCTGAAAATATAAACGGATGCGCAGCAAAGAAATTTCCAGGTCCTAGTGCAGCTGCATTTGCGCCCATCAAATAAAGAGAAGAACCCACAAAAGTTCCTGCTCCGAGTCCCATTCCAATTGACGCAGCTTGCTTGTCAGTTTGTCCAAACATCTTCGCAATAAAATATGCTCCCCCGCCGACAATCGCTCCCCATACAGCTCCGCTAATCAGCGCACCACCAAATACTTGCCCCGCCGTCGCAGTTCCCAGCATTTTCCCCCCGAAGATACTCCCGAGTAAATCTGCCTGCGCAGGTGGCGTTGTTTTTGTTATAGCTGGTATTGTTTCACCACTATATGCTCCAACACCAGTTTTATCTACCGTGTAATACCATCCGTCATAATATCCGTACTGAGCACCAGTACTAGGATTTGTAAGAATTGTTCCAGTAAATTCCTCGCCATTTGCAAGAGTCCAAGTTCCTTCACCTATTTTATAACCTGGAAGTGCTCCAGGAAGATTAGGAGCAGCATAAGGAGATACTGATGCAGGCGCCCCCTGCGTTACCGAAGGAGTAGGACCAAAAGGATTACTCCAATCAACAGGCGCTTGAACTTCTGGTTGCGGAGGAGTCATAGTAGACGCAGCTTCTGTAGCATCCGTCATCAAAGCGCTCCCCAACCCAGAATTCAAAATCCCCGCAACAGCAAAACTCAAACTAATCATAAGAATCATTTCAAAACTTGCAATCATCTTCGTCTTAAATTTAATCTTTTTTCTTTTCATTCTCCACCTCTTTAACTTCATATCCCTTCCCGCTTCCGCTAACTCCAATATAATTCGTCTTCGGTCCGCAGTCACCCATCGACTTGCACAACTGAACTCTCTTCTGTTCTAACTCTCCGCCAGGCAGGCACTCACAATGCTCAACACACTCCCACTCTCCGCCAATCAAACCTTTTTCATATTTAACAGGACAAACAGCATTCGCCTGCCCGCAAACTCCAAGAGAATCATCGCCAGTTTTAGCTGTTGTTGCAGTTCCCTCAGTTGTAGCTGTGCTCGTCGCAGTTTCTCCGTAAAATTCCAATCCCGGCGGATGTTCAGGCACGCAAGCACCTCGAGGAATTTCTTTCAGCCCGCCAGCAGCTTTAACCTGTTCTCTCAACGCCCCAAGCGAATTCTTGTCAATAGTCGAGCCGTTCATTGCAGCACCCATCAAAACATATTCAATTCCGTCGAGCCAAATACAATCTCTTCTGTCATTGTTCGTGCAGTCTTCGCTAGTTTTTTGCGCAGTGCAGTCCTGCCATCTGTTAACTCTGCAGGCAGCCTGCGTAAAATCTCCCTCTGAAGTTGAAATAGTATTCTCAATGCAAATTTCATTTCTGAATTCAGCGCAAGGCTCAGAAAGAACTTCGTTGTTCACGCACGAATGTCTGTAATATTTGCTTCCGACTTTATCAGCTCCAGGGCTCACGCACCACGATTCGCCGTGCATTTGCTCCTCGCCTTTTCCATCCTCGCATCCCAAGTCAGCGCAGACATTATCTCCGTAAGTTGCTCTTCCCGTCGTAGAAGAACTCTCTCGGCAGACAGCTCCTAAAATATAATTGCAATTTCCGCAAGTCTGCGAACCGCCGTTGCTCGCGTCAGGATTGCACGATTCAGCTTTGTCAATTATCTCGCTCCAATATCTTTTGTCATTAACTTTCGAAGCGTCGTAAATATTCGCAGGATTCCCGCACGTATCAGCAAAATAAACTTCTTCATGTCCTGCTAGACAAATTGTTTCTTTAGTCATTCCGCAGTCTGTTCCAAGCTCTTCAGCAGAGCACAGTAGCCCGGCGTGGAATTCAGCATCCGACGGCGACAGCAATGTTCCGCCATATTTCTCTTCCCCACCCAGCGCTTCTTCCAAAACACTTTCATTCTCGCTGCTTTCTTTCTCTTTAATTTCTTCACCAGCGCTTGTTGAAGACTCGCTCTCGCACTCAGACCTCGTAACAAATTTGCAAGTCGGCTGCGCGTCAGCAGGATTAGCAACATAAACGCAAGCCCCTTTCTCGTCAGCCCGCGCGCTCATCACGCACTGCAGCTCATCTTTAAGATTTTTATTATAATTCGTCTCAAGTCCAAACATCGACGACAATCTCTTGCATCGAGTCAATGTAACAAACGACGCCTGGTCTCCAAGAACACAGCATCCTAACTCGCACTGCGCAGGCATTTCTGATTTCCATGTCCCGTCTTCGTTATTGCAAACCATTTGCGGAACATTATCAAGGCAAGTTCCCTCGACAGAATCAAAGCAAAAACCAGGCTTGCAGAACGAAGTCGAAGCGCACGCAGTCGGCAAAGCATTCGCATCAGGCGAGCAATCTTCCTCTCTAACATCCTGGCAATAAAGTCCTGAATTTGTTTTCTCGCAGCAGACAGTTACATCTGACATGCTGACTGTCTCTCCAGCGCTCACAAATCCAATTAAATAAATCATTGCAATTAAACAAATTATTATTTTCTTATCCATAAATTCCGTATCCTGCCGGCCACACAAGGCTTCGCGAAGCGAACATAAAACTCTCTTTTGTAATAACATCTTCAACAGTGTAAACAGTAGAACCATCTCCTAATTTAATCTTTCTTATTCTCAAATCAGGATAATACTGAATATACAAGCTCGTCTCGCTGTCTCCGTAAGTCGACTCAAAATCAATTATCGAAGTCGCAATCATCAACAAATCATACATTTTGCTTTTGATTTCAATATTAAATTCATCAAATGTCTCTGTCGTTTCTTTCGAAAAAGTCATCGGCGCTTTTATTCTCACGTTAATTTTCCCGCTGGAAATTTCAACATTTGTCGTCGGATTTGCAGCAGAAGAAACACTGTATCCTCTTTTCTCATAAGTTCTAATTAATTCATCAACAGCTGTCTCAACATCAAGTTGAATCATATTCTTTAATTCATCTTCAAACTTCGCCCGAATCATCGGCTGCTGGACTTGGCATTGCTCGTAATATTTAGAAGTATAGCACAAATATTTCACCCTGTTTCCTTTGTACATAATATATCCCTCGGGATTTTCATATCCTCCCTGCTTTGACAAAACTTCAATGCTGTCTTTAACACTCGGCTCGATCTCGCTCTTCAAAAAAGTTTGAGGCGTTTCTTTTCCGCCGATAATTCCAGTCACAACATCAGGATACAAAAAGTAAATCACAATCACGCCTGCAATAATTACCAGGGCAACCATAACATAAATTGCAACCTGTCCTCTCTTGCTCAGTACTCTTCCCCTCTTCTCTTTTTTCATCCAATTCTCAATCAAAATTTCTTTATAATTGTTTTGTTTGCTTTCCATTAAATAAACCCCTGTTTGACAATAGCAGAACATCCTGACTTCATATTTTCATAGTCATCTTTGCATTTTATATAATACGTTTTCAAGCCGTCAAATCCCGTTCTATGTTCTTGTCTAGTATTTCCCCCGGCATTCATGAACTTGCCTTTTTCAAAATCAAAATTACATGAATCTTCATTTACAAAAGCGCACTCTCCGCTTTCACTCGTCACGACAACTAAACTTCCGCTATCCGAATAAATTCTGGCAATCTCAGCATAAGTCAAATCTCTCTCAATTCTAAATGTTGCTTCTTTCGCAGCCTCATTGCCGACGCCGTCAATGCAATCAACATTAATCCTGTGCTCTCCTTCAGTTAGGGAAGTAAACAACTGCTCATGCACTTTTCCCCCTGTCTTGTCAAACGCAATTCTCACTCCCGAATCAACACGAAGATAGCATTGCGCATTTCCATCGTAACCTCCGGAAGTTTCAGCAGCAAGATTAATCGGCACAATTGCAGCGCCCCATTTAATTGTTTCATTGTCTGGCTCGAGCGAATCAATAACCAGAGGACTTTCAGATTTTCTTATTACAATCACAGAACTTTCTTGGTTTGCGTTTCTGTCGCCTTCTCTCTCGGTTCCTCCCCATTCAGGATGATCAAGGCATCTTACATAAATTTTGTCGTCGTTATTTAGAGAAACTTCATATCTGCATTTATATCCTAACGAAGTCATTTCTTCAGTATTGCAATTCATCTGGTTTTCCATCTCAAAATAATCTTCGTCTTCATAACTCCATCTGCATTCAGCTGGTTCCAAAGTGTATCTTTCAATTTCCCGAGTCTTTGCATTGTAACTCGTCCATATTTCATTCGGCTCTGAATCAGAAATCACAGGCGCTGTCAAATCAATCGGAACAACACAAAGCCCAACTGAATAAGCATCTTCTCTTATATTTCCAACTCCGTCTTGGCATTTGATGTAAAGTTCAACGTCTGTCTCTTTTTCAGGCTCCAAACTTTCAATCCCCAGCATTGTCAATTCATAAGAACTAAATTCATAAGTGTGGTTCTTGCTCCAAGCATCTCTTCCTAACGGAGCCATCTCTTCAAACTTCGCGTCCGCCTTTCCGCTTATCTTGCATTTTGAATACTCGTCTGTCTCAAACCCGAACAAGATTTTATTAAACTGCGTCGCGCATTTTCCGTCGTCATTTTCAATTCTAAAGCCATTCTCTTTAACATCAGTATATTCAAATCCTTCTGTTATCACATTTTTCATCGGCCCTGTTATTCTCGGTCCAGAAGCATCATTTATTCCAATATTAATGCATAATCCTCCGTCAGGTCCCTCACTCTCAGCCATCCACTGGCAAGTTTGTCCCAAAGTTTCGCAAGCGTATTTGTTGCAGGGGAAACCTTTCTTCCCGCATTTCTCGCAGTTCGCCCCGCCCATCGGCGGCTGCCACTCCCCGCATTCAAATGTAACTTCAGCTGTTCTTATTTTTCCGACGCCGGCAATCCAATTTGTAATTATGTCTGCAATTAGAATTACTATAACAACACCAGATGCAGGTCCCAACCAAGGTGCAGAAGCAGCAACTCCCGACAATGCTCCTCCAAAAGCACCTGTTTGAGCAGCAATAGCAACTCCAAGACCAGCCCCAGAAACAGCTGCCACCCCCATATAAGCAATAACTCCGCCTTGTCCAACTCCTGCTCCAATTCCAGAAATTCCAACTAACAAAGAAACAACAGCAACTGCAATCGCAGCTCCTATTGCTCCTGCTTGAAATCCTGCCATAGCAGGACCCATTTGAGCAGAAGCTCCACCTGCAGGCATACCAACTTCATTAACTCCAGCAGCACCTGTGCCAATTATATCAGCACCAGCTTTAGCACTTGCCGCACTCATGCCTGATGCAATAGATTCTCCACCAACTATAACATTCCAACCTACTGTTTGCGCAATAGCTGTAGCTCCTAATGCAGTCCCCCCCGTCGCCAAACTCGCAGTAATCAAACCAGTCGTAGCATCATACGCTTCAAATTTCGGCGACGAAGCGCCAACAGAACTTTCCCCAGAACCCGAAGCACCCTCAGAAATCGTCTCTGGCTTTATGTATTTTCCAGCAATCGGCTTCGAATCATCGTACGGCATGCTCGGACTTCCAGAAGCTATTTTTTTATTTTTCGCCCCGCCTTCTTTCGGCAATCCTTCGTAATCAGCTCTCTTCAATGTATATCCTCCCGTTCCAGCCTGTCCGTTATAATTTGTCTTCGCCCCGCAATCTCCCAAGCTGACACAAATATCATTCATCTGCGTAATAAACTCTTTAGAAGGTTGTGCATCTTTAGGATCATCTACGTCAGTAACACAGCCGCAATTTGCCTTGCACTCCCAATGCGCCGTCGTCGAAAAAGTAAAAGCAGTTGCTTCATAAACCCAGACAGAAGAACAAGTCTGCGACGCAAAACTGCAAATCTTCTCGTCTTCTCCGCCATTGTCTTTCTCATAAAAACCAGCAGGATATTTCGGCTCGCATAAAGGAAATTTAAAATCATCAATCGCAACATTATTCACAAAACAGTCAGGATCTTTTTCGCATTGCATCATCGATATTCCAACTTTAAATTTTTCAGCTTCAGCAGGCAGGCTTAATATTTTTCCAGCAGCAGGAACATACTGCGCCAACTGGCTCACTCCCGGAAGTATCTGCGACAAAGCATTGCTCGGATCATTTTGAGTGTTATAATTCAAGCACTCTGCCCATCTGTTCGGCCTGCACGACGCAGTGCTGAACTCTTTTCCGTCGTCATCTTTGATTCTGCTCTCAACGCAAATTCCGTTTCTGTAGCTCGCGCAAAGCTCTGTTTTTATTTCTCCGTCAACACAGCTTTTTCTGTAATGCTCGCTTCCAGGCGCAGCCATCGAATGCAATCCTGGAAGATGAAATCCTCTGTAATAAGACGCAACTCCTAAAAAAGGAATTTCAGCCGAAGCTCCAATCGCGCTCTGATACTCGCACCAAGTTTCTCCATGTTCTCTTTTCTCCCCTTTCTCATCGACGCAGCTCATATCCTTGCATACAATATTTTCAGGAGAATCTTTTTTCTCGTCGTCTTTCGCAGTTGCATTCCCGCAAATACTTCCTAAAAATCTGTAGCAGTTTCCGCACTCGTCCTGGTTTGACAAATCTTTTTTCAACTCACAGCTGTCTTTTTTGTCTAGAACTTTCCCCCCATTCCAGCTTCGCTCTCTGTCAGAATCATAAATATTTTCTCTGTTTCCGCAGCTGTCAAACCAGAAAACTTCATCTCTTCCCTCGACACATCCGGTTGTGTTTTGCTTTTCGCAAATCGTATCTAACTCAGGATTTGAACAAAGATATTCTTCAGAAAATCTTCCTCCTAAATTTTCGCACGCAGTTGAAGTCGTGAATTCGCAGTCATTTTTTTCAGAGCCGTCGTTCAAGCTTAAAACACAAGCGCCCTTGTCAACAAAATAAACAGCGTCGATGCACGCAGGCTCTGTTATTATAGAACTGTCAAAATAAGCGTCATCTTTTCCGAGTTCAAGTCCTAACGAATCAGCCATTGTTTCGCAGGTTTTCTCGTTGACAAACAGCGACTGGTCTCTTAATATGCAGCAATGCTTTTCGCATTTTTCAGCTCCAGTCGCATCATCTTCAGAATACCATTTTCCGCCTTCGCACTCCCATTTTCCAGTATTGTAAGCGCACGTTCCTTTCTCCTCGTCAAAACAAACTCCTAATTTGCATTCATCTCCCGCATCCAAATCTTTTCTTCCTTTCTTGACACAATTTTCAGTGCATTTGTCGTCGCATTCGCTCAAAAAATATTCCTGGCATTTTTTTCCGTCGAGAGACAATTTGCACGTTCCAACTCCCCCTCCCAGCGAATCCATCAATTCATCAATTCCACCGCCCGAAGAAACTCCATCAACATAGTCCCCAAAATTAATTGCAGAAACCAAATTGTCGTCAAAACTTTCTCCTAGAAAATAAGAAAAACTAAAGCTCATGCTCACGACTAAAAAAATCTGCAGGCAAACCTTAAATAAATATCTCGTCATATTCCCGCCGGCATCGCGCAGCTCCTTATTGCTATATTCATTTCTTTTCCTGTGTCTTTGTCACGAATCACATAAATTTTCGTCGGCGCAGACATCACGTATCTTTCAATTTTATATCTCGGATAATAAACAGAATAACCTGCTTGTTCAAAATAACAAAACTGCGCTTCCTCCGACGCTATTTCAACTGCAATCACAGCCAAATTATAAACTGGGCTTGGCACAACAATCTCAAACTTCTTGTAGTTTTTTTCAGCTCCGTTTTTTTCTATTTTGACATCTCTGTTAAGAGTTAGAAAAATTCTGTCTTCTCCCAGGCTAATTTCAATATCCAAATCCCCAAAAACAAACTCACCGTTTCTTTTTCTAATCTCTTCTCCTAGCTCGCCAAAACACTCTTCAACTCTCGGATAAATATAATTTCTTATCTCTTCTTCAATCTCTTTAACAATCAAAGGATGTTGGTTAACACATGGCTCGTAAAATCCAGTATTCTCACAAAGATATTCTATGTTCGTATTATTAAACCAAATACTATTTTTCGGCGAAACAAATCCGCCTTGCGGAAGCATGATATCTACTGCATCCAAAACATATTCTCTAGTGCATCTTTGCATAAAGGAAGGAGCATTCACAAAATCAACCTGCCCTGATTCTATTATCTCAACATCTTCTTTGCTCGTCAATGTAAAAAATAAAATTACAGATGCCAGCAAAACTACTGCTAAAATTATCCAGACAGCGACTTGCGCTGTTTTATTCATTTTAACATCCATAGCGTCGTCCCTTCCTTTTTCTTTCTTCTTATTTTTCCGTCTAAAGCTAGTTCCAAAAGACCCTTTTCAGCTGTATTCCATGAAACTTTCAGAAATTTTGCAACTTCAGAACTCGTAACAATTTCCTCTTTTTTTATCAGCTCAATTATTTTATCTCGATGTAATCTCATAAGTAATTGCCTTCTAATATACCTATGGAATATCATATATAAATCTTCCCTCGGACAAGGCTACATCCCAAGTAGCAATTAGTTCCTAATTGCTACTTCTATTCAACTGTTTTTATTATTTCATTATTCGAATTCTGTCAGTCCCGACGTAAAAC
>JAGVXA010000017.1 GCA_018304025.1 Candidatus Pacearchaeota archaeon
TGGAAACTCCAGCACAGGCATTTGAAAGGAAAAGGAGAAAAGAATGAAAATAAAGAAACAGTTTAATTTGTCGTTAGGAAATAATTATCGGATACGACAAAAATCATTTGAAAGTCCTGCTAATCTAATTTGTGCGATTTCTTCTGGAGTCGCTAAGTATGGTGGAAGGATTCCGTCTTCTGCGAATGCTTTTATTTGTTCATCTAAAGGCAGAGCTACTTGGTAGATTTCTCCCAGCCCTTCGATTTCTCCGATTTTATTTGCGTTTGTCATTTTAATTTCCCACTTTGCAAGAATTATCAATCATGTTACAAACTGACTGCGAGAAGAAAGGAGAATTCAACCAGATTCCTATTTCGTCCTCGGAGTTTTCCGACGTTATCATGAACAAAACTTCTGTTTTGTCTGCAACGAAAAGTCGTGCGTTTGAATTTGAGGGCTTTGATTTTAGGTTAAATCTTGTGTTTATTTTTTTTATTTTTTCAGGGGAGCCAGAAAGCATGAGATTTATTTTGACGTTGTCTTTTGCAGCTTGCTCTAGTGCTGGTAGCAAAACTCTTGATTTGTCTTCGAAATCTACGACAGACGTGCAGATTAGAACTTCTTTTTTTGCGCTTTGGACTAATTCTCTTAATCTTGAGATTATGTTTGCTCTGCCTCTCAGAGAACCTGTGATGTCGTGCGATTTTATCGGGGAGATTCCTGTGTTGTGGAGTTTTTCTAAATCTTCGTATTCTGGAGTTTCTTTTAATCCTGCGAGTGATTTTACTTTTTCCTGCGCGTCCTGCATTGTTTTTGATTTCATTTTTTCAAGAACTTCTGTCGGGCGTATTGCAATGTATTTTACTGGTTTTCCGATTTTAACCATTGCGAATCCTCGCTTTTCAAGAGATTCTAAAACGTCATATGTTCTTGAACGGGGGACTCCGGAAATAGATGCGATTTCGCCTGCAGAAGCAATTCCTTTTGAAAGCAATGCCAGCCAGACTTTTGTTTCGTAGATGTTCAAATCAAAGTACTCTTTGATTTTTTTTACTAGGTCTGTTTTGATTATCATTTTTCGCGCTCCAATTTTGATTTTACAACTGCATATCCGTGTCTAGATAATTCGTGATAAAACTTTTGAGGATCTACAATTCCTCTTAATATGAAAGAAAAATAATCCCTTTCGTCCTCAAAGGAGCTGTCTGCTAATTCTTCTTCTAAACCATCAGGAATAGAAAAAACAGAGAAGGGTCTTGGCTGGATGCTATCAACTAGGTTTTTGAAATCTAATATTTCTCTTCCCCCCATTCCGCCTTTCCGTGTAACCTTTCCTGTAAACGTTATTGTCATAAAGGAGTGATTTTTGTAGAATATATAAACCTTTTGGTATTGTTGTAACTTATACGTGACAGAGAACTAAATTAAATATGCAATTGCCAAAGCTACGAAACATCCTGCTGTGATAAAGGGCATTGCGGGATAGAATTTTCCTTTCTGCGAAATTTTGAAAAGTCCTGCCAATGCTAAAGTTGCGCCGATTGAAATTATAACTGCCTGAACAAACCCAAGAGTTGCCAAAACTGTTCCTGCCAAGATGATTGGAAAAACTATGTCTCCGCCTCCGAGAATTGCCACGCTTACTTTTATTTTTTTATTTTTGAGCTGCGCTTTGGAAGTTTTTGCAATTATTTGCTTTTGGTTTTTGTTTAGATATGGGACGAAAAAACCTGTGAAGAGTTTTAATTTTTGAATTTGATATTTTGCCATCTTTTGCATGAAACCTGCGTGCCAAACAGCATACATATCGTACAGAGAGATTAAGATTAAAATTACTGCAACAGCTAAAACTGGCGAGGCTGTCCAAGATAAAATAAGCGTGACGAAGATAACTGCTATTCCAGGGTAGATAATTAGTTCTGTCAAATTATGAATTATGATATTTTTTCTGAATATTTTAGTAAAGGAGACTGGAAAAGAAATAATTAGCGCAATTAGCCAAGAAAGAGGGACAGTCCAAAAAATAAATTTAATTTCTTGAGAGAAGATATTCAGAAAATAAAAAACCGAAACTAAAAAAATTCCTATAGCTAAAGCAACAACGACAAAAAACCAGAGACGGAGAAGAAGTTCTGCATTATATTTCATTAAGATGAACATTACTCCAACCGCTATTGCAAAAATTATTGCAAAGTAAGCAGCCATTTTTGGAATACTTGCAGGTTGAATTTCTGGCGGAGGGTCCATTCCATAAGGCAGATTGTACGAGGTAACGTTGATTAAATTTCCTTCGGCGTCTGTTGTCTGGGTTGTTTGCGGAGAATATTGGCTTATCACGAAAATTCCAATTAATTGAGTGATGAAAAACATTGCCAGAAGGATAATTGTTATTTTGACAGAATGTTTCATAATATGATTCGGGAAGGGGAGTTTTTAATTGTTACTTCAACCTAACTGTCTCGAGATTTTTTGGGACGCAGGTTTCAATTCTGTAGGAGCGGTAAATTGACGACGCCAAGTCAAGAGATTTTGAGATTTCTCCGTGATTCACAATTATTTTTTTTGGCTTGGGATTCATTCTGTTTATGTACTGCATTAACTCGTTTCTGCCTGAGTGCGGAGAAAGTCCGTAAAGTGTTTCTACTCTCATTTTTACAATTACTTTTTGGTGATCGTAATCGTTGTCTAAAGTAATTTCTTTTGCGCCTTCCTGAATTTGTCTTCCTAAAGAGCCCTGGGCTTGGAAACAACCGAATACAATTAAATTGTTGGGATTGTCTGCAAAATGCCGGAAGTATTCCACTGACGAACCTCCGACTAACATTCCAGATGTTGCAATTACGATGCAGGGGCCTCCTTCAATCACTTCTTTTCTTTCTGCTGAAGAACCGACTCTTTTGAAAACTTCGGAAACGAATGGGTTGTTGTCCTGAAATACCTGGTTGCGGACATTTGTACTTAAAAAATCAGGATAAGCTGTATGAATTGCGTTGATATCCCATATCATCCCGTCGACATAAACTGGAATTTTTGGCAGTTCGCCGGTACGCACTGCTTCTTCTATTCTGAGCATTGTTTCCTGAGAGTGTCCTAATCCAAGTTCAGGCAAAAGGATTTTTCCGTTTTTGCTGATTATTTCTTTAGCCAATTCTATAAACTTTGCTTCTGTTTCTTTTCTTGGGGGCAGGACATCCTGCTTTGAGCCGTAAGTAGATTCTATCTGAAGAGTTTCAATTCTTGGGAAACGATTTGTTGCTGCGTCTAATAATCTTGTCTTTGAATATTTTGTGTCTCCGCCGTAAACTAAATTGTGGAGTCCGTTTCCTATATTGAGATGAACCTGGGACGAGCCGAGAACGTGCCCTGCATTGTATAATGTTATTCTGATGTCTGGCGTAATGTCTGTAACTTCACCGTAATTTAGACAGATGGAATGACGAACCATTTCCTTAATATCGTCTGCTTTGTACAATGGAAATTCTGCTTTTTTATACGCGACGCCAATTAAATCTAACTGCAAAAGCGCTGCAATATCTCTTGTTGGTTCTGTCATATACACAGGACCTTTGTAGCCCATTTTGTAAAGATAAGGAATTAAACCAGAGTGGTCGAGATGAGCGTGAGTCAGAATTACTGCGTTAATTGTATTTATGTCTCCGATTTCTGCGACGTCCAAGTACGGAAACTTTTCTGAGCCTTCTTTAATTGCAGGGTTTATTCCGCAGTCTAAAAGAATTTTAGAATTGGGGGTGTGAAGAAGAAGCGAAGAACGGCCGACCTGCCTCCCGCTCCCGAGAACAGTTACCCTGACCCACATATCTTTTTTTTCAGGGTCCCATTCATTGTAAATTTTTTTTCCTATTTCATTCAAGAATTTTCTTCGATAGTTGTTGTTGGCGTATAGAACAGAACGAATTTTTTCTGTAATTTTCGATTGAATTGCAGGGCTTCGCTTGATTGCCGGAATCCAGAAAGTTGATTTTTTGATGTCGTTGAGAATTGAACCTTGCTTTCCGATTACCAGCCCTGGTTTTTTTGCTTCGATAATTAAATAACTTCTTTGAATGTCGAAAATTATGCTGACTATTTCTGCTTCTTCCGGAACTAGTGCGCGGATTGTTTTTTCTGTTTCAGCTTCTGAGAACAGAATAGACTGGTCTGCCCGCAGTTCAATTCTTTTTTTTAGCTTTGAAACAATTTCTTTTATTTTATTTTCGCCTTCTTTAAAGAATTCTTTGTCTGCGGTGTACAAAACTATGTTTGCTCCCTCGAATATTGCGTCGGTTATTCTAATTCCGGGTAATTCTTCTTTAATTGTTTTTAAGATGTCTGCCATTTTGTTTTATTAAAAATTATCTGAATTCTGTAATTGCTTCTTTTCCGAATACTTCTTTTATTTCGCCTTTCTTTATTGTATAAATATCTATTCCTGCCCCGACACCCGGGTCTCTTCCCATTGAAGCCCGGATACATTTTGTAATTAACTTGACGCCTTCTTCGATTGTAATGTCCGGCTTATATTCTGAATCTAAAATTGGGTGGGCCTGCATTATTCCCGAACCGCTTGCTACATATCCTCTTTCTTTTTTGAGAAATCCGTCCGGAGAAATTTCAAAGAGCGCGAGGCCTTCTTCGTCATAACCTGCAAGAAGGAAATGCGCGATTTGAGGAATCATTGAAGGTGTTCTTATGCCTTGGTAAGACATGCTTGACAAAAGATTTGCTACTTCTTCTACTGAAACTTTGCTCCTTGTCCTAAGCTCTCTTAATCTTATTTCTGCTCTTAGAATTTGGAGGACTCTTATCCCGTCTGATGCTGTGCCTGCAATTGTCGCGATAATTGAGTCTGACACGTTGATTATTTTTTTTAGTTTATCAGCTAAATAAGAGACGCCGCTTGAGCCCCCGTAAGACGCGCGCCTATCTGCTCCTAGAACAATCCCATCTTTACAAATTAAACCTACTGTAAGTGTTCCGGTTTTCGTTATGACGTTAGAAATTTCGCTGTTCATAGTAAGTAAGAACCGTTATGACTAGTAAAGAACTAAAGAGTATTTAAGTTTTATGGTATGACTGGACTAATTGTTGAAATATTTCCCTGCTTTGTAATTCTTAACACGCAGTCTACGAAAGACTCGATTTTTTGTTCGTGGCTTACGATTATCAGTTGTTTTGCGTTTAATTCTTCGAAAATTTCTCTCATTTTATTTATTTGAATTTCTGAAAACCCCTCGGTGGGCTCGTCTAAGATTATTAGGTTATGGGTTTTTATTCTGCTTAAAATTGAATTTACTATCTGATTTAAAGCCAAGCGATATGCAAGAGCAACTGCGGTTCTTTCGCCTCCGGAGAGGAACTCATAATCCATCTCTATTTCTCCCTGCATTATTATCGGCGTGAAATTTTCATCTATTTGAGAATCCAGGGTGTTTTCCGGCACAAGCAATAAAAACCATTTTCTAAAAAGAACTGAAAATTCTTTCCTTAGTTTTATTAAGACAGTTCTCTCAATAAATTCAATTAAGCTGAGAAATTGCGTTGAAAGCCAGTCAATTATCTCCTGAAGCTGAAGAAGTTTTTTCTTTGACTGCTCTTTTTTTGCTATGGTCTGCTCAAGAAAATAAATTTCTTGATGGGAAATTTTAAGCTCTCGTTTAAGTTCGGCTACATTAATTTCTGCATTTTTCTCCTCGACAAATGCCTGCTGAAGCTGGGATTTTTTTAGATTGAATTGGTTTTCAAAAATAGAGTATTTCAGAACATCGTTTTTTAAATTTGAAAGATGCGCAGCCAGCATTTCAATGTCGCTTTCTAAATAGCCGGCTTGCTTTTCTAATGCTTGAATTTTTTCTTTTGATTTTTCTAGATATTCTGATTTTGATTTTAATATTTCTAAATCAATCTTCTTGTCTTGCAATTCAGAGAGTTTTTGCTTTTCCGAAGAAATTCGAAAGTTTGCTTCGTCTTTTTGATTTTGAAATTGCTGAAGGCTGTTTTGAATTTTAAAAAGTTTTGATTCTGTTTCGTTTAAGATGTTGTGCTTATGCGCTTCGGGAACATCTTGCAAACATGTAGGACAAATGTCTATTCTGAAAATTCTTTCTTTTTTTTCCAAGAATTCTGATTTTTCTTTTTCCAATGAATTAATTGCGCTGGTTACGTTTATTAAAAGAAGATTTGCACTTTCAATTTCTTGTTTTTTTAATTGGATTTGGTTTGTTAAAGACAGATAATCTTCTTGATTGAAGGGTTCTGTTTTTGAAAGATTAAATTTTAATTCGTTTATTTCCTTCGCTAAAGAAAAAATAGCTTCTTTTTTTGTTCTTAGATGTATTTGGGTTTTTTCTACTTCTCTTTCGAAAGTTTTACGCTGCTCTATTTTTTGGATTAGCTCGTTCAATTCGAGTTCTGTTTTTTTTCTTTGCGCTGTTTTTATCTGGATTTCTGATTCTGAAATTGTGATTTTTTTATTAATGCTCTGAAGATTTAATCTTCTTAATTCGATATTTTCTTTGTCTTCTTTGAGAGTTGAAATTTCTCCTTGGAGTACTTTTGAATTATTTTTTAAACTTGCTAAAATAATTGCAAGATTTTCTCTAATTTTCTTGTATTTGTCTATTCCAAAAACGTGCCTCAAAATATTTAGACGAGACTCTGAATCTTCCTGAATTATTTGTTTCATTTGCTCTTGGGGAGTGTAAACTGTATATCTGTAGAGGGTGTTATTTTTTTTAATGAACTCTTGAGGATAACCGAGCAAAGAAACAATTTTTGATTTGAGTTCTGTTATTGAACTTTCTATTTTTTCTCCGTCGATTGTGATTGCCGCATAATCATTGGTTACGCCTTTTGATGAACGCTTGAGTTTTCTCTCGATTAAAACGGGTTTTCCTGCAATATCTATTTCTAAGTCTACCTCTCCAGCATTCGACGTTGCTCTTAATAATGAAGAGCCTTTCTGTCCGGGCTGCAAGCCGAAGAGCGCGTATTCAATTGCTAACAACACAGAGGTTTTGCCTGAGCCGATTTCTCCAGATAATAACAGCGAACCTTCTGGGAATTCTATCTCTTGATTTTTATATGAGCGAATGTTTTTAAGTCTTATTTTTTTGAATTTCATATTGATAAAATCTGATTTACCTCCGACAACAATCGATCTTCAAAAGAAGAATTTGTTTCGTCTTCTAACTTTTCTTTCTCTAGCGCTCTAAAGAGATTTGGAATTGAAAAATTATTAACATTTGGATTTTTTTCTGCGAAGTTTTTGATTATCTGTTCTTCCATATTTTCTGATTGGATAAATTCTAATTTTATTTCGGGTTCTTCCAAATGTAATTTTGATGTGCTTTTTAAAAAAGTATATGCTTTTTTTTCTTTGAGGAATGATTCTACTTTTTGAAAGTCGATATCCGACATTTTTCCTGTTTCTATCACGCCTGAAAGTCTTATGATTACTATTTTGTCTTTGATTTCCTGGTGGAAAAGATGATTAAGTATTTTTTCTGTGGCTGTCAGCGCATTATTTATTTCCAAATTAACTGATAAAATCTCTTTTAATTTTATCTCCTCTTTTCTTATTTTTCCGTCGTGGAAAATGTAAAAAGAGCCGGCTTGCAATTCTTCTAACTCTGAAAGATTATTGGGAAATGTTGGACCGGAATAAACTTTTCCTTCTTTGTTATAATTTATGTGAAGATGAGCCAGAGCCAAATAGTCTACGCGAGGTATTTCGTGCGCTTCTACTGCATTTATCGGAATATTGCCTATTGCGTCTCTTATTGTCGTGTGAAGCAACAATATTTTAAACAGCGGCGAATCTTGGAGCTTTATTCTTTTTATTTCTTCTATTTCTAATCCTGATTTTTTTCCAGGGTAGCCATAAATTGCAATATTTTTATACAGAGTTGGTTGAAGAATTATGAAGTTATTTTTTTCTTCGTAAATTGAAACGTTTGTGCAAAAGCCTGCTTTTTCTAGAACGTCTAAAAATGTTTTTCCGGAGACAGAATAGTCGTGAGAACCGGCTATTAAAAAAACAGGAATATTATTTTCTTTTAATTTTCTAAACTGTTCAAATGTATCTCTCAATGTGTCTATTGGGGGATAAGACGAATCAAATAAATCTCCGGAAATTAGAACAAAATCTATTTTTTGCGCTATAATTCTTCGAATTGCTTCTTGAAAACTTCGTAAGTTTAAGTCTTTTAATTCGGGCTGGCGCCACCCTCCGAGATGACAGTCGCCAAGATGAGCAAATTTCATAAATTTAAAGTTACAGGGAGTTATATATAAATTGTTGTGCTTTTAATAATGCTAATTAGACGCCGGGGTAGAAATATATCTTTCGCCGGAATTTTCTTTTTTGATTACTAGATAAAAAACTTGGCCTTCGCGAAGGGAGAAATCGTAAGTTACTCCTTCTCCTAAATCGATTGTTACTTTGTTTTTCTCTATTTCAAGAATCTCTTTTTCCCTTTCTGTTTTTGTTAAAGTAATTTTGGAGGGGTTACCTGCTATGCTTATAGATACTGTTCCTGTTTCTAATGAATTGTAGAATAGTGCGGTTGCTTTGATTTTATCTCCGTAGATTATAATTAAATCGCTTTCCGGATTTTCATTTGAGTAAAACTCTGTTAGGATTTCTATTCTTGTTGGGACCACTGTGCCGCTAAGTTCTTCTCCGTTGAAAACGCCGTTGTCTATAACTTGGGCTGCTTCAAAATTTATTTCATCGGAGAGGTCGTAGACTGTTGTGTCTTCTTTTGAACTTTTGGCAGTGTTGTATACTGTTGCTAATCCTAATATTATTCCGACTATGACTATTGCTGCTATCAGAAAAAATTGTCCTCTCTTTTTCATTGATTAATTACGGGAAGAATGTTTTTATATGTTATTAGTTGGGAGATTTTTTGAGATTAATGCAGACGGGGAGATTGCTCGGTTTCAGAATGCCAGCACCCTCTTGCTTTTCTCAGTTCTGCAACCCTACAAGCACCGCAATTCTTACTTAGGGCTGCTCCGATCAAGGCCTGACCCATTTCATAAGAGTGCGATCGAGCAGGACAAAACTTCAACGTCCAGCTAGAGACTAACAAACTTCTGCCTCACGCACTCCTTTAAGCCCACCATAAAGCCCGTTTGTGAATTGCGAGGGGCTAGCTCGCTGGCTTGTCTGCGATAAAACTGCGGAAAGAGAGTTTATAAAATTATCCGAAAGAACTGTCCACTAATTTTTTAGAGGTATCTTTTGAATTCCTTAAATTTCAAATGATTTTTAGACTGAAGTTTATTGATAATGAATTTTCTTTGTTCTTTTTTTGCCTTAATCTTAAAGAGAGTTCTCATGATATCATTCTCTTTTATATTCTTTCTTGCACCGCCTAACCAAGCAAAATATAAGAACGCTCTGTCGCTCATTGGAGATTTGTAGTTAGAGAGATACGGAAAATAGAGGTACAGCACGCCATTGCGAACTGTGTATTTAACATCGCGGGCATCTTTCCAGAGTCGTCCAAACTTAAAGTGAGGTAAAAAACTAAACGCTTTGCATACTCGAACTATTCCATTTTTTGTTATATAATATTCTGTTTTATAAAAAATGTAAAAGTATGCTGGAAAAAACAAACAAAAAGTAACAATAATCAACATAGAAACCATTAATAAGCTAATCTCTGTCATTAAAAACCGAATGATAAGAAAGAAATTTAGTCCCGAAACTATGGTGAACATCAGTTTCCAAAAAAGAGATTCCCAATGCCAGTTAACTATTTTGTAAATATGCTCCGGCTTAAAGTGTGAAAATTCTGAAGAATTATACTGATTATAAAGGGAATAATCTTTCTTTTGTGTCTCCTGCTCAACAACTCTTTTTTTCATAATCTCGTTTGCATTCGGTGATTTAAATAGTTTAAGTCAGAAATTAATTCAAACAGGTTGAATAAACGACCATAAGATTGAAATTAATGCTAAAATGCTTAAGATGCTCGTAATAATCCCAAGAACTATAGCAGCTATAGCAATATTGCTCGGACTCTTTTTCTTTTTACTAGACTTCACCACTGAAATAATCCCGAGAATCAAACCAATAAAAGGTAATGGAGGTATAATAAACAACAAACTTAAAACCAGAGCAGTAATATCCATACCCCTTCCCATTTTATAAGATTGCTTTTTGTCTATTTAAACTTTTCTCTCAAAAAAATTACTCGACAAATCCGTCAGGAAAGTTATAAAATTACTTATTCGGAATTAATCTGCTCTTTTATTTTCTTAATGTCTTCTCTAACTCTTCTCCGATTTTTGGGTGCAGGAGGAAGGGTCAAGAGAATTATCAAAAATACCAATAAAAGAAAAGCTAAAATTATGCTTGTGCCTACGAGTACGGATAAAAGATTCATAGATTAGTTATAAAAATTCGGTATTTAAGTATTGTTGCAACAAATAACAACACCTAAATCAGGTATAGAGTTTAGAGAGTTATGCGAGGGATTACATATTTTCTATTGTTTGGATCCCTAAAAGATTCAGTGCGTTCTTTAAGACCTGAGAAAAAGAACTTACTAATTCCAAACGAAAAGATTCTTGTTCTGAATTCAAGACAGGAAAGGCGTGATAAAACTCGTTAAATGATTGTGCTAACTGGAAAGAATAATTTGCTATCAGATTTGGCGAGAGATTTTTGTATGCCTGTGAAACTATTTCAGGAAACTGCGCCAATTGCATAATTAAATTTTTTTCTAAATCTTCTATTTTGTCTATTTGGTAATTCTTGCGGGAAGATTTGGATTTTCTTAAAATGCTTCTTGCTCTTGCGTAGGAGTATAGCAAATAAGGGCCTGTGTTTCCCTCGAAGCTCAAAAAATGCTGTATATCGAAGACAGAATCGTTTGAACGATAATTTTTGAGGTCTCCGTAAATAATTGCTGCTCTGGCTACTACTAAACTTCTTTTTTCAAGTTCAATCTTTGAAACTTTCTCTCTTTTTTCAATTTCTTGTTTTGCCAACTCTTTTGTTTCTTCTAAAATATCTTCCATGAAAATTGTTTTTCCTTTTCTTGTCGCAAATTTTTTTCCGTCTTTATCGAGGTAAAGACCGTGGTCGATATGAACGCAATTCTTTGCCCATTTGTATCCTAAGAGTTCGAGAATTTTAAACAGCTGTTTGAAATGATATTTTTGTTCTGCGCCGACTTCATAAAACATTTTCTCAAATTTATATTTTTTGTAACGGTCAATTGCGGCAGTAATATCTCTGGTGGCGTAAAGAGTTGCGCCGTCGGATTTTTTGATTAACGCTACCCCTAGATTGTATTTTTCTAAGTTAACAACAAATGCTCCCTGGCTTTCTTCTAATAAATTTTTGGATTTTAGTTCTCTTATTGTTTTTTCCATTTTGTCGTTGTAATAGGATTCTCCTAATACTGCATCAAATTGGACATTTAATAGTGAATAGATTTTGTTGAAATCTTTAATCGAAAAATCTTTGAATTTTTTCCAGAGGGCGACTGCTTCCTTATCTCCCAATTCTAATTTTTTGAACCATTCTCTGCCCAATTCCTCGAATTTTTCATTTTTTGAAGTTTTAACATAGATTTCGTAGAGATGCTTTATTGGCTCTGCTGAAAGTTTTTTTGGATTTCCAAACTCTAAATATCCTGCGATTATTTTTCCAAATGGTGTTCCCCAATCTCCGAGATAATTTATTTTGATTGGCTTGTATCCTTGGAATTTGCAGATATTTGCAATCGAATTTCCTATTATTGTTGAACGAAGATGACCTATTCCGAAGGGTTTCGCGATATTTGGAGAAGACATGTCTATGACTATTTTTTTATTTTTTCCGTCGTTAGAGAAACCGTATTTTTCTTTTTGAAATTGGATTTTTTTTAGTGTTTGCTTAACTATCTCTGTTCTATTTAAAAAAATATTAATATATGGGCCTTTTTGCTCTACTTTTTCAAAAAATTTGTCTGTTTGAATTTTTTTTGCTAATTCTTGCGCTATTTCTACAGGAGATTTTTTTAATTCTCTTGAGAGAGAGAAACAAGGGAATGCGTAATCGCCGAGTTCGCTGGATGGGGGGGCTTCGAGCAGATTTTCTATTTGCTGTTTGTTTAGAGGAAGGTGTTTGGACAGTTGTTTGGACAGTTGTTCTTTCATAGAGAGGAATCGTTAGAGGAATTAATAAAGTTATTTATTGAGATGGTTTGCGAAAGCCCATAGATCGGATTTGATAATCCTCAAAATGTGCTTTACTTCGTAAAGCCCATAGATCGAACCGGAGGTTCTCACAACGAGCTTTTGAGTACAAAAGCCCATAGAGAGACTTGAACTCCCGGCCTCTTGTTTACGAAACAAGCGCTCTAACCAACTGAGCTATATGGGCTCAGTAATTTGAATTAGACAAGATTTATTAATGTTGTTTTTAATTTGAATAGTCCAACAATGGAAAATTTAGGAAATTTTGGGGCTGCTCCTATTTTTAGAATGTTTATCCGACGAGATTTTGACAGAGTTAGAGCAGAGGGTTGGTTTTTGATTATAGGTTTTCTTTTTGTATTTCTTGGATTGGGTTTGTCGGTGTTTCGGATATTCCTTTGGCTCGGAGGATTAATTCTTTTTATTTATATTGCTGCAGTTGGTGTTTGGGTTTGGACTAAGCGCAGGTAGATTTATTAATGGGTGTTTTGTCTGATTGAAGTGAAAATATTGGTTTATTCAATTGCAAACTTAGAAAAGAAAATTCTAGGAATTAATAAGTGAAATGGAGGGCATAATGGAAAGAAGATTTGGAAATCGAGATGGCGGCGGACGACATTTTGGCGGCGGCGGATTTAACAGAGAAACGAGAGAAATGCATGACGCTGTTTGCGCTAAATGCAAGAAAGAATGCAAGGTACCGTTTAAACCATCAAAGGACAGACCAGTTTACTGCAGGGAGTGTTTTCAGAAGAAACGAGAAGAAGAGGAGCAGTAAAGTGATTGGTTGAATAATTTTATTTTTTATTTTAATTTTGTTGTGAGTTTAATGCGAACTTTTAGGCTTTGCTAAACTTTTCTGGAGATGATTGAAAGATTTAGCGTGAAGGAAAACTATTGGGATGTTAATATGATGCAATGTATTGCTACTCTTCTCGCTTTGCACAGCCGGTCTATAAGGTATTCCCGGAACTCTGAGTATCTTTCCCCCTCACCAGGAAAGCATTCATTGTAATGCTCAACCAAACCTAAAAGTTCTGATGCCCTCATTATTCCTGAAACAACCATCCTACTTGAAATGCGTGTTGGTCTTCTAGGTGCTTGTGACTCTCCCGATTCATATATTTCAAGGATTTCGTAGATTCGCTCACTAAGCTGTGAAATTCTTGATTCTAGTTTTTGCTGATAATCTCTTTCATCCATGAGAGCAAAGAAATATATAGGTTTAAATAAATTGTTATTGAAAAGAGATTTAGATTCCTTAAAAAAGATCGTTGATTATAGGGCAAATCAAGCAAAAATTTCAAAAAAAGAGGTAGTTTAGCGCGTCTTTTTTGAAATTCACGCAAAAGTTCTGGTTAATTGGTCTAAAAGGGCGCTTAATACATCTTGTGCGAACTCTGCAGAAATAGGTACTATTTTTGCTTCAGATAACGTTTTATAGCTCTCTCAAGGTGAGTTCCGGAAAAAACACAGAGGTAATAGTTGTCCATAAAAAAAACTCCGGAGTCCCTGATGTTTCCTTGGGGTTTTGTATTTTTTCTGCTTACTATTGGAAGAGGTTCAAGAGTAAGTTTTTCAAGGTCAATCTTTTGAAAACCTTCTCTTTCTAAATGGAGATTAAGTCTATGCAGTATCTCACCTTCCCAAATATCATACATAATATTTATTTGTTTCATAAAAATTAGATACTTACTAGTTTTTTAAACTTTTCTTTATTGGGCGCGTTCGGCGCTTCGCGCCTCACTGTTTATTGCGGCTATCTTTCTTGAAAATTGGGCGAAAAAGATGTGGTTTTTTGATGCTATGGGGCCGAAATTTTCGAATTAATGCGAACTTCAATTGTGGGCTGGAGGATTTAGGAGACGCTAGAAAGTTTGAGCTTAGGATTAAATTGAAATTCTGCGGCCATTAGATGCTTGGACAGCTGCGTCAACTGGCTTTTGGGAGACTGGGCGAATACGATAGATTGGAGGTTCACCTTCTTTGGAAGTAGTTTGAAAAATTAACATCTCATAATTTTCTTGGGGAATAAGTTGAGAATCTTTGGGTCTTAGATAGTTAGAACCTGGAACTCTTTCATGCGTTTCTAGAATTGTGGATTCAAAGATATCAAAATCTGTGTCTGAAAGAGAAAGATGCATGAGGAGCTGCTGTTTGTTCATTTCTCTGTTTGGACAGATGGTTTTTTAATTATTGTGGTGTTTGAGATGCGCTGTTTAGGACTAATAAAAAATAATTTATCGAATGCATTTGGGTGTTCAAACAGCTGTTTGGCTGTTAAAGTTATAAAAAATAAAAAGAAAGGGTTTGGTTAGCGAACTATCTTTTTTTTGAATAGTTTCGTATAATTTTGGTTACGCCGATTACTAGAACGCCGATAGCGATAAGCCAGTCGTTATATGTAGCTAATTGGCTAACTCCGATCAAAGGCAACAACAAAAGGATACCGATGATAGTCACGAGCCACGCTGTTAATTTTGCCATTTTCTCAACCTCCTTTGATTATTTATACAAGAAGATTTGGTTTATATATGTTTGTCTTTTGACATAAAATCCAACTGCGCGCGTTTAGGAGGAGTACTTGACTGATGCCGGGCGCGTTCGGCGCTTCGCGCCTCACGATTTATTGCGGCTAATTTTCTTGAAAATTGGGGGTTGTTTAGATTTTAAACGAACTATTGGTTATGCTGGAAGTTTTAGCTTTTGCTGAGATATTTGAACTATTTTATGAAACGAAAAAAGAAAAGGAAAAAATAAAATAAAAAAATTGGAGAGTTTTTGGAATTTTTATTTCTTAAATAGCTTGATTAATTCCCAAATACCTGAAAGCCCTACAAGAGCATAGACTAATGTAATCAGCCAGCTAATTGAAAGGTATGCTACTAAATTTATACTAAAAATAGCAAGACCCCAGTTTAATGCACCGATGATTACTAGAACTCTTGCGATCCAATCGATTGTATTCATTTTCTTAACCTCCTTTTTACCTCTTGATTATTCTGATTTTAAGGAAGATTTGATTTATATATGTTTGTCTTTTATGGAATCGTTTTAGAGAATTATTTTTAAAATTAAATTTTTGAAGCAATCAAACAGCTGTTTTTTGTTTAAAAGTTTTAATCGTTTGTGGTTTACGATCAATATTCTAATTTTTTTGCTTCCCGACGACAAAGGGTGTTTGAATGTGTTCAAACAGCTGTTTGAATTTACGTTTGTAGTGTTTAGGTTAATATTTATTCAATTGGGCTGTTTAGGTTTACTCTTTTTGACATGAATGTTTAAAGGGCCTGCAACAGCAAAATTTAAATAGTATGGGGTTTTAAGTTTGTTATGTTGTGGTGGTTTTCTAAAAAAAGTGGAGAAGAACTTGCGGAAAAAACTGAAAAGGGATTTTCTGCTGTAAAGAAAGATATCGACTCTGTTGGAAAGTGGATTAAACACCTTGACTCGAGAGACAAACAGCTGTTTGACATTATTTCTACGCTAAAAGAGGATTTGTCGTCGCTTAAAGACGAGATTGAATCGCTGCAAGAGGGACTAGAAATCGCGATTGAACAGCCAAAAAACAAACAGGTGTTTAAGAAATTGCCTGTTTTAGACAAACAAACAACTGTTGAGGCTGTTCAAAAAGCTGTCCAAACAGGTGTCCAAACAGGCAGTTTTTACGAAAATCTTAAAGGTTTAACAAGTAATGAAAGATTGCTTGTATTTACTTTAATGAACAACGACATGAAGCTGAGCTATGAAGATTTGGCCATGCTTTTGGGAAAAGATAAGTCCACTGTGAGGGGACAGATAAATGCAATAAAGCAAAAGAGAGAAGAATTGATAGAAGAAGTAATAGAAAAAAATGGGAAAAAAAGAGTGTTTGTACCAGATCATTTGAAAGAAAAACTAGCAAAATATGCTAAAGTGAGAGGTAAATAGAATGGAAAATGATGAAAAAAGAAGTGAAAATGATGAAAAAAAGGGAAAAGTGAGAGTTAGTTTGAAAGGAATTGATGAAAATTTTGAGATTTTAGATGCAAAAGTGAGAGGAAATGGAGTGAATGGTAAAAATCATGAAAAAGTGAGTGGTTTAATGGGGTGTTTTTCATGGAAATGTGATAGATTAATAGGGATCTAAAGGTTCGTGGAAAAAAGAGACAGTTTAAAGCGAACTTTCGAAAAGAAAAACAAAGAGAATTTGAAATAGGGAAAGAAGAAAAGACTTAGTCGGTATAGCGAAGAAGACAGAACTATATCTCTCTGAGCTGAAGAATTGTATTTAGTGAAGCAATTTTCTTCAGGTCAGGATGGACGGAGAGAGTTATTTTTTTGTTGTTTTCCTTAGTTTTATCGACGGGAATTCCTTTTTTTACTAGTTTTTGGACATAGTCCCGGATAGAAGATTCAGACAATTTTGTTTTTGCAGCAATAAGAGAGTAATCGACAACAAACTGCTGTTCTTCGAGCTGGTATATCGTCGAAAAAACAAGCATTTCCTGATTTGTGAGTTTTTTGAATTTATTCCTAATTTCTTTTTTTAAAATGTCTAAAGAATTAAGAGTTTCTGAGATTTTGTCTATTTTTGCTAGAGGATCCTCTGCCTCTTGCTTTTCTTGTTTTAAACGAACTTCTTCTGCGTGTTGGTCTGTCTGTCTGTCTGTTGGTCTGTCTGTCTGTCTGTCTGTCTGAACCCCCCTATTTCCTGTGGAAACTGGCAAATTTTTGGGTTTTAGGGCTTTAAACGCAGGTTCTTTAGAAAGGATTTGCCTGTCTGTCTGATCTGTCTGAATATCTGTCTGTATTACCTGTTGGTCTGTCTGTCTGTCTGTCTGTCTGTCTAAAATTCGTTTAATCTCTTGAATCTCTTGCTTTAGAAATTGAATATCTTCCTTAACTTTTACAAATGCTTGTTTGATAGGATCTTCAGTCATAGAAATATTTGGAAAGAAGAGTATAAATTAATTTTGATGTTTGTTATATATCTCGAAAGCAGAATTAGACAGACGCCAGCGCTGCCTTTTGAGGTATTCTCTGCCTTGGGGGTTCTTATTGACTTCTGCGACTAAAGATTTTTCTTTTAGGTTCAGAAGAAGAGTTTTTGTAAACTCTTCATCGCGGGCGATTTCAGACGCTATTTGGGATGTAAAGAGCGACTGGGGAGATGAAACAAACAAATGATGAAGAATCTGCTCTTTAATTTTATCTATTTTTGGCTGGGATATTCGTGGCATTTTAATAAGGAGTTCTTGGGTTTTATAAAATTATGCAACTAAACTCTTTAAGTTAAAAGAAGAAGATTTAAAACTTTATTTTTTGTGGAGTTTAAATGAGCAAGATAGAATTTTGCAAACCTTATTTGGCTGAAGAATTGAGAAAAATGCTGTGCCCCCTAGTCAGCGAATGGTTTTTTTCGAAGTTTTCTGATTTTTCCGAGCCGCAGCTATATGGGGTTAAAGTTATTCACGACCGAAAGAATATCTTGATTTCTGCTCCGACAGGAGGAACAAAAACTTTGACTGCGTTTCTTGGCATTTTGAATTATCTTGTTGAACTGTCTTTGAAAAACGAATTGGAAGAAAAGGTTTACGCTGTCTATTGTTCGCCGTTGAAAGCGCTGAGCAATGATATTTATGTTAATTTGATTGAACCTCTGGCTGAAATTAGACAGCTGGCCAAAAAGAAAGATTTGAAAATGCAAGAGATTAGAGTTGCTGTGAGGACTGGAGATACAACTGCTGCTGAAAGAACGAAGATGACTAAAAAAAGTCCGCATATTCTTGTCACAACGCCTGAAAGCTTGGCGATTGTTTTAACGACTAAAAAATTTGTTGAAAGGTTTTCTGCTTTAGAGTATATTATTATTGACGAGATTCATGCGCTAACAAACAAGAGGGGTGTTTATTTATCTTTGACGCTGGAAAGATTGTGTGATTTGAGCATTATTGAACCTGTCCGCATTGGCTTGAGCGCAACGATTTCTCCGCTGGAAGAAATTGCCAAGTTTTTGGTTGGACAAGGAAGAGAGTGTTTAATTGCAGATATCAAACTTATTAAAAAAATTGAAATTGGGTTGGATTATCCTGGCGAGGAAATTTTGAGCGCGGAATCGTTAGAGAACCAAAAAAAACTCTACCAAATGCTGGACGAAATTATTGAAAACCATAAAACTGTTTTGATTTTTACCAACACGAGGGCTGGAACAGAAAGAATTGTCCATTTTCTTGATGTTCATTTTCCTGGGAAATATTTGGGAGTTATCGGGGCGCACCATGGTTCTATGAGCAAGGAAAAAAGATTTGAAATTGAAAATAGGCTGAGGAAAGGGGAATTGAAAGTTGTTGTTTCGAGCACTTCTTTGGAATTGGGACTGGACATTGGTTCGATTGATTATGTGGTTATGCTAAATTCGCCGAAAAGTGTTTCGCGGGCGCTGCAAAGACTTGGAAGAGCGGGGCATAAATTGCACGATAATCCTCGAGGGGAATTTATTGTTTTAACCAGAGATGAAATGGTTGAATGCGGCGTGATGATGAAAGAAATGGTTGAAAAGAAAATTGACAAGACAGTTATTCCTAAAAACGCACTTGATGTTTTGGCGCAGCAAATTTATGGGATGGCGATTACGCGAGTTTGGAAAGCTGACGAAATGCTAAATACAATTAGAAAATCTTATTGCTATGCTGATTTGACAAAGGAAGATTTTTTTTCTGTTGTCTCTTATTTGGCTGGAGATTATGCGCTAGAACACAGGCATGTTTATGCGAAAATTTGGTATGATGTTAAAAGCGGAGAAATAGGAAAGAAAGGAATGATGGCGCGGGTTATGTACATGACAAATATTGGAACAATTCCTTCTGAAAGTTATATTGACGTAGTTGTACAATTTCCATCTGAGAAAAGAGGGCAAAGTGTTGGGAAGATTGATGAAGGATTTTTAGAGCGAATGAAAAGAGGAGATATTTTTGTTTTGGGAGGACAAAAATACCAATTTTTGTATACGCGAGGAATGAAAGCGTATGTTAAATCAGATATCTCGAGAAATCCAACTATTCCTTCTTGGTTCTCTGAAATGCTTCCCTTGTCTTTTGATTTGGCGATAGATATTGGAAAGTTTCGCGGGCTGGTTAAAGAAAAAATTAGAAATAAGGAGAAATGTGTTAAATTTATCCAGGAATATTTATACTGCAAGCAGGCGATTGCTTCGGAAATCTACGAATATTTTTTGGAGCAAGAAGATTATTCTGAGATTCCGACTGACAAGCTGATTGTTGTGGAGAAATTTAAAGAAGAGAAAGAGTATCTTTTGTTTAACAGTCTTTACGGGCGGAGGGTGAATGACGCTTTGTCGAGGGCTTATGCTTATGCTGCTGCGCGGCTTCGCCATAGAGATATTGAAATTGGAATTAGCGATAATGGGTTTTATATTGCCGGCGAGAAATTGGATGAAAATAAAATTTTGAATTGGGTTAAGTCCAAAGATTTGAATGAAATTTTGAAAGAGGCTATTGAAAAAACAGATGTTTTGAAGCGCCGTTTCAGGCATTGCGCTGCACGTTCGCTAATGATTTTAAGAAGTTATAAGGGGCGGGAAAAGTCTGTTGGAAAACAGCAAGTTCATTCTGAGTTTTTGTACAGGGCTGTAAAGAAAATTAGCAATGAATTCCCGATTTTGCAGGAGGCGCGGAGAGAAGTGATGGAAGATTTGATGGATGTTTTGAATGCTAAAAGAGTTTTGGAGGGTGTTGAATCTGGGGATGTTAAAATTAAATTTTTGAGGGTTCCGATGGTGGGGCCGTTTGGGCTTGAGTTGATGGCTCGGGGGAAGACTGATTTAATTAAAATAGAAGACAGAGTTGAATTTTTGAAGAGGATGCATGAGCTGCAGATGAAAGTTATTGCCAGTAAAAGATTGCGATGAAGTAGATATTTATTTTTAAATTGAAGAAAGCTGGAAAAAGCATGGAAGGAATTGTTATTCTTGTTGATTCTAAGGGGAAAGGATATGGTTTTGCCAAAGGTGTTTGCGAGTATATTATGAAAAAAGAAGGAAGACAGTTTCCTGTTATAATGGCTGACATTTTGAGAACTGATTTTGTCGACGGGGAATACAAACTTAAAATTTCGCACAATGTGCGAAGGAAAAGCGTGTTTTTTATTCACGATCCCAACAAAGACAGCTGCAGATGGATTACGGATTTGCTGTTTACTTTGGAAGCGATGAGCTTTTCTTCTCCTGAGGAAGTTAATGTTGTTTTTCCATATACACGGTTTGCAAGACAGGAAAGGAAAGATGAGTCCAGAGTTAGTGTGAATATAAAGGGAGTTGCTGACTTGGTATCTTTGTACGCTGACAGAGGAATGACTCTTGATTTGCATGCTCCGCAGATACAGGAATATTTTGAAATTCCGTTTGATAATCTGAAGAGTGCGCCTGTTTTGGTGAATTACCTTTTAGAAAAGCATTCTGGAATACTAACTAATTTGGTTATTGTGAGCCCTGATGCTGGCGGCGGAAAAAGAGTTGAAGAATTACAGAAATCTTTAGCAAACAAGGGAGTAAATGCTGAAATTGCTGTTTGCTATAAAAAGAGATCGCGGGAGAACCAAGTTGATGAGATAAAAATTATGGGAGAAGTTAGCGGGAAAAATTGCTTGGTTTTGGACGACATTATTGATACTGGAAACACGTTGATTAAAACTTGCGAGGAACTGAAAAAAGCTGGAGCGAGAAAGGTTATTGCTTACGGAACTCACGGACTTTTCAGCAAAGGAACTGAAAAATTCAACTTGTTTGACAAGGTAATTGTCAGCGACACCTTATTCAACAACCCGAGTGAAAGAATAGAAATTCTTTCTGCAGTTAGTTTGTTTGGGGAGGCTATTTACAGAACATACAGAGGAGAAAGTTTGAGTGTTTTGTTTAATCAATGATATGGAAAATATAGAGGGATATGTTTGTGTTGCATCCTGGAAAGAAGGAGAGGAGAGAAAGGAAGATATTTTTGGAAAGGATGGGGAAGGAAAAAGAGTTAAAATTGAAGACGAGGGATTTAGGGCGTACTCTGGCTTGGATGAGGTTTGCAGAGATTTGCAGAAAATTAAGGAGGAATTAAAAGTTGAGAGCGCGAGGGTGGGATATTTGAGAATTATCGAAGGAAAGAGAGAGATTGATTTTTTAGACAAGAGAAAATAAAGCAAAGAATTATAATTGATTAGTTTGTCTGATTTTTATGGGCGCGCAAATAAAATATCTTGGAAAATGCCTTCTGATTGAAGTTAGTGGAAAGCGAATTTTGGTAATTGGAGATTTGCATTTGGGATTTGAGGAAAGTTTGAATGAGTCTGGGATACTTGTTTCGAGGAGAATGTTTGATGAGATGGTTGAAGAATTGGATGGGTTGTTTGATGAGATTGGAAGAGTGGATGAAATTGTTTTGCTGGGGGATGTTAAGCACGCATTCGGAAGAGTAATTAGGCAAGAATGGAATGAGGTTTTGAAATTGATTGATTATTTTTCTGAAAAATGCGACAAGATAATTATTATCAAAGGAAACCACGACAGAGCTATTGAGCTGATTGCACGAAAAAGAGAAAATGTAGAGGTTAAAGATTTTTACTGCTGCGAGGAGGTTTGCTTTTTGCACGGAGATAGAGATTTTGCTGGAATTTATAGAGATGGAATAAAATATTGGATAATTGGACACGGGCATCCTGCTGTTAAAATAAAGGAGAAAGGCGGAGTTAGAATTGAAAAGTATAAATGCTTTCTAATTGGAAAGTTTAAAGATAAAAAAGTGATTATTGCGCCTTCTTTTTTTGATTATAGCGAGGGAAGCGACCCTCGGGAAAATGATTTGAGATTGGCGTGGAAATTTGATTTGCGAAATTTTGATGTTTGGATTGTTTCTGGATTGGGGGTTTTAGAATTTGGAAAACTGAGAAAATTAATTTGAGTTTTGTCTGGGTTTAATCTGCGGAATTTGCAAGTGTGATGGAAGGCCGATGTCGTCTGCTAACTGAACTGCCTTAGGAGAGCATTTTCTTAGAATGAAATTATAAAGGGGAACCTGGAAAGCTGGTTCGAGTTCTTTCTTTTTCCAAGACTTTTGGATTTTTTTCGCTTCTTCTTTTTCTGTTGAAAGTATTATACTTCCTTCGAATTTTGCACTGCCTAGAATATCTTCTTCTTTTGGCGGGCTGTTTTGATCTCCTTCGCCGTGCAGAATTGCAAATTTAAAATTTACTTTGACAGCTTCCTGGTCTTTTAACACGTCTATTTTTTCTTTTTCTATGTTTGTAAATTCTATTGAAGTGTTTATTGGAACTCTTTTGAAATTTGAGGACCTTTCCACTGAAATTTTTGTTAGATTAAATCCGACGATTTGCATATTGGTATTTGTTTAAATTGTTTTTAAATTTTGTTGTGCTGGCAAAGATTACATCATATCTTCTTCAGAGACGACGACAAAATCGCCTACAGCAATTATTGTGCTAAATGGGATAAGGGTTTCTTTGTTTTGGGAAACTTCGAGATTGAGGTTTCTAGTGTATGGTGTGGTGTCTTTTAGAACTATTTGTATTAGCTCGCCTGTTCTGGTTTCAAAAGTGATGTCTTTTATTAGTCCGAGTCTTTTACCTTCTTTTGTAACGACGAGTTTATTCAAAAGGTCTCTTAATGGTTTTTTATCTATCGCCATGGAAGTTTGAGTTATGTGACATATATAAACTTTTCTTTAGAGGAGTGTTATGTTGAGATTATAAGAAAGACGGAGAAAGGGAATGGTAAGAGGGGGGGAGAAAGACGAGTAAATGAGAAGAACTGTGCGAGGGGAAAATTGCGTGTGACCCTGTGATTTCGCATGGAAAGTGGGAAAGGATTTAAATAATGGGGGGAGACTGCTTTTTTTATA
>JAGVXA010000026.1 GCA_018304025.1 Candidatus Pacearchaeota archaeon
GAAACTCCAGCACAGGCATTTGAAAGGAAAAGGAGAAAAGAATGAAAATAAAGAAACAGTTTAATTTGTCGTTAGGAAATAATTATCGGATACGACATGTGCGATTGAACTGTGCATAGATTACAATAATTATTAAAAGATAAAAATAATTCTTGAATTTATGAGAAATTCAAGGGCTTTAAGATTTGGACTTGCTGGTTTGGCTGCGATTGCGGGGTGCGCTCAGCATGCCGGGATAAAATAATTTTTGGAAAGATTTAATAATTAAACAATTTCTGGAATAATATGGAAGAAAGATACACGAAGGAAGGACTGCCGGTAGTTACCGAAGATGAAGCGATAGTTTTTGCGAGAGATATACGCCGGAGAATTCGTAAAGAGCCGAAAAGCAGAAATTATTTTTTTAATGAAATAAAAAAAGGGTTGAAGGCAACAAGGGAATTAATTCTTTTTTGACAGAAATGTTTGGAGACGCGGGTGAACTGCGCAACACCGAAAATACGGCTTTAAGATGCTATAAAGAAGGAGTTATCGCGTGCTATGAGTTATTAGCAAGAGCTGCTGAAAGAATTAATTTAGAAGATTCTGCACGTTAACTGAGATTGATTGGACAGAAAGATTTAAAATTGTTATTGGGAAGAAAGGAGTATGAATGAAAAAATTATGTTTGTTGAAGATGACGAGATACTATTAGAATATACTACAAGATGTTTAGAGAGAAAGGGGTATAGTATCCTGCCCTATTCTGATGGCCCGACGGCAATAAACGACATTAAGGAAGGGATTAGATATGATTTGCTATTGGTTGACGAAAACTTGGATGGGAGCGACAGCATAATTCCAAATCTTAAAAGCCCGAACCAATTAGTTTTGCAAATTAGCGGAAGAGATATAATTAATCTTTCGTTAAAAGTAAATCCTGAAGCTCCAATTATTTCTTTATCCGGATATAACGTAATACCTAAAGGGGTTAGAAATTCTTTAGTAAAACCATTTACTCTTGAAGAATTACTTCAGGTTATTGGAAACGTTATACAATAAAATAATTTATCTCCAAGTAACATTTACCTGATCTGTTCTTTCAGCATCAGAGCATAACAGAATTAAAACCTTCGAAGTGTTTGTCTCCTGTAATGATTTTTACATTCGCTTTTTCTGCGGCAGCCAAGATTATTGAATCAGCCATTCCCCAATTCTTGATTTTCTTCTTGTTCTCAAAATTTATTCTGCCTGCACTTTGGGCTATTTCTGTATCTAAGTTTATTATTTTGGTTTGAGACAAGATAAAATTAAAATCTTCTTCAAAATCCTTATTTTCTTTTTTATATTTCTCAGTTAGTTCTGCTATAACCATCGACGGTGTAATAGAAGAATTATTTTCGATAAAGTTTCCTGCTATCTCTCCTTTTTCTGTTCCCTTGAAATATTCAATCCATGCATACGAATCAATTAGATATTCATAATTCACGGAAAACACTCCTGTCTTTTCTCTTAAACTCTTTTAATTTAGGGTTCGAACCAAATCTAGATTTGGACAAGCTTCCAGATTCTTCCAGTAATTTGCCGATTACCATGTCCATATTTTTTGAACCCATTTTCTTTTTTAGCTGCAAGAGCATTTGCACGGTTCTTTCTTTTACAGCGATTGTGGTTTCCATGTATATATCTATAACTATAGATATATAAACATTTCTTTTTTATCTCCATGTAACCTTGACTTGGTCTGTTCTTTCCCTCGGCAAAATATCAATTTTGTCTGCGCTTACTAAAAGAGATTTATCTTTTTCAATCATTAATTCTCCTGTATATGCAATCATCGCGGCGTTGTCGACTAATAGCGGGCGTTCGGGGCAGAAGAATTTTGTTTTTTGCAATCTTTCAGAACACATTATTTTGCACATTTCCTGCAGTCTTGAATTGCAGGCGACTCCGCCGCCTAAAACTAATTCTTTTTTTCCTGTGTGGGCTAGTGCTCTTTCTGCTGCTTCGACGAGCATTGCGAAAGCTGTTTCCTGCAATGAGAAAGAAAGATTTTCAATTGACTCGCCTTTGTCGTAGAGCTGCTGAATTTTCGTCTGCATTCCTGAAAATGAAACGTCCATACCTTTTATTGAATAAGGCAATTCGACGTATTTTCCTTTTAATGCGTGCTGTTCTATTTTTGGGCCGCCGGGAAATCCGATTCCGAAATGTCTTGCTACTTTGTCGATGAAATTTCCTATTCCGACGTCTAAAGTTTCTCCGAAGACGCGGTATTTTCCTGCTGCAAATGCAATTATCTGTGTGTTTGCGCCTGACGCGTAGAGCAGGACAGGGTCGATTGCGCCGACAGAACGGCTGATTTCTAAATGCGCGATGCAGTGATTTACAGGAATTATTTTCACAGAAAGTTTTTTTGCCAGAGATTTTGCGAATTCTAATCCTGCGCGGAGACAAGGAGCCAAGCCAGGGGCGTTTGAAAGCGCGATTGCTTCTATTTTCGATTCAGATATTTTTGCTTTTTCCAAAGCTTGGTTGTATAACTGCTCTGCGACGTTTTTGTGGTGGGCTGCGGAGTCCATTGGGATGATTCCGCCGGATTCAGGAACATACATGTCTTTGACATTTGAGAGAATTTTTCCGTTATTGACGACTGCGATGCCGAAAGTGTGGGCGGTGCATTCTATTCCGAGTATCATAAAATAAACAGCATAAAGAGACTTTTAAAGATTGGTAAAAAATAAATGAACTAAAGTAAAAATAAAAACTAAGAAGAAAATTTATCTCTTTTTCTTCTTTTTCGCTCTGCCGCCTCTGGACATTTTAGCTTCGCATACGTTTCCTTTTCCATCAACATAGTAAAGGTGTCCTGGCTTTCGCTTAACAACCATCTTATGAATTATTGTTCCCATTGTTTACCTCCTTTTTATTAGACTTAGTAGAATATTCTAACTGCTATTTAAACTTTTCCTTTATCGACGAAGAATTTGATTATTTTCTGATTCTTGCGATTGATTGGGATTTCAATTAAATTTGCAAATGGGGTTTTGGGCGTTACTGAAAGCTTCCATGGGTGAACTATTTTAAAATCAAGAACTTTGTTTTTTTTATTCAGCCAGACTGCCAGAAAAGGGAAGAAAACAAAAAAAGAATGTATTGGGTGTCTTGCGGGCTTGGAAAATTTGAAAAGGAGATTGCCTGAGTTTTCTGACTTGAACATTAATCCCGCAAACTTTCCGGCAGTTGAAAGTGTTTTAACCTTAATATCTATTTTATTTTTATTTAGAGATATTTTCATTTTTACAGGAGGATACGAACGTTTTTATATTTAATTTATTTAATAGAATTGAAAATGGGGTTGAATTTGGCGGTGCTTTTGTCGCCGTGGGTAATCTTTGGAATAACTTCGATTGTAGTTGTGACTGTAGTTATTATTTTGACTCTTATTGAAAAAATCATCGACAGGAAAATTCGACGGAAAAATGAAGAAGAAGAGAATTTTTTTAGAGAGAAAATAGATTATTTGAAGAGCGAGGAAAATAAACCAGACCAATTTTTAGTTGATTTGAATCAAATTGTCATGGAAGTTTTCAGGGAGGCGCTGGGATTGCCAAATGATACAAATTACGAAGAGGCGATTAGATTATTTAATGAGAGAGGAAATATACGGGCTGCGAAATTTGCCAACAAAATTCAAACGCTTCTTTATTCTGGGGAGAGAATTGACAATTCGAAGCTAGATTCTTTATTGGGTGAGCTGATTAGTTTGATTAATGGATTTATGGAAGTTGAAAAAGAAAAAAAATCCGGCGAAGAGACTTCGGGGTTTGGAACTTACGTTGACAAATTTCTTGACAGGACAAATTCCATGAGGGAAGAATACGGCAAAATTGAAAAGGTTAAAGGGAGTGCTGAGAAAGAAATTATTGATTTACGACGGGAAGTTGCGAGAGAGCAGGAGAATATTGAAAGAAAAGTTCCGGAAACTTTGGAGAAAACTGCTCTCGGGGAAGAAGAAATTAGAAGACTGCCTCCGCTTCCAAAACAATTTAAGAAAGAGGAAACAGAACCCTGGAGAGTTACGCTGCCTAAAAATTTGAAAGAATATTCTAAAATTGGAAGCCTTGACGATTTAGCGAGGATAAAAGAAAAGATTGAGGTTAAGAAAAAGAGTCTGGGAGTTAATTGAAAGACGGCGGGGGAATAATTATTGTGGGGGGTAAGAGTGTAGATCTCGGTGGTCGCCGTATCATTGTACTCTTCGCTGTCTAATTGTTCATTGCTTTCATTTAGTAACTTAACAATGTAGTCTGCTGTTTCATCTAAATTTTCTTTGACTAGGGCGTTTGGAATTCTTAGCGTTACATATCCTTTTTTGAAAGAATGAATTGTTCTCTTTAAATCTGATAATGCTTGTTTCGATTTGAAATTATGATGGCTTCCGTCTACTTCAATATTAACTTTGGATTCGACAACTGCAATGTCTATATGTTTATATCCATCCCATTTTTCATATTCTGCAGGAACACCCCTTTCTTTTAATGCTTTATACAAAGCATGTGCTTCTGGAGTTGGCTGCTTTTTCCTTTTTTTATAGATTCTTTTTTTCTCGTCTGAATTGTTCTGTTTTTGACAATTGATACATAATGGGCTACCGTGGTTTTGTTTAGAGTATTGATATATTTTCTCACTAATAATTTCTTTACAATTAGAACACCAGTATTCCATAATATCTTTTGTGCACAACTTAATTTAAACTTTATTATACTTGAAAATTGGATTGATCAAGGAAAAACCTTGTACCTTGTGTTGATAAGAACGTATTCCAATACGAGAAGAATTAAAACAATTAATAATAAACTATGAGTCATGTCTGTAGAAACTTTTTTTATTTTGAAGTCGAGAATGCTGTTAAAAGAATCGTCTAACTGCGCCTTGTTCTGCGCCTGAAAATATTTGCCTCCAGTGTTATAAGCGACTGCTGTCAAGGAATCTTCGTCGAGTTTTGACATTGCAAACTGCGTCTGCCCTCCTTCCACTGTCCCGATACCGATTGTATGGACCACGATATCTTTTTTGTTTGCGGATAAGATAACTTCGTCTACTGTTCCGACATTAATTCTTCCGTCGCTAATCAAAATTACTGCTTTTGCGTCTTCTCCTTCCAAAAGATTTGCAGACGTGATAATGGCTTCGCTGAGGTCTGTTCCGCCAACAGAGCTTAATCTTATTTTTTCAATTGATTGCTTTATCAAGATTATATCGTCGGTTAAATCTGTTTCTATCACTGCGTTTCCGGAAAAAGAAACGATTCCGACTTTTGAACCTGGGTTGACTTTGTCCGCGAATAATGAAGATGTTTCTTTTGCTGCGTCTAATCTTGTTGGAGAAATATCTTTTGCTTCCATGCTGCTGGAAGAATCTACTGCTATAACAAATGAAAAAGAACTTGCTTCCATTTGCCGATGCAGGACGAATCCTGAAAGAGACAAAACAAGAAGCAGCGAGATAATTGCTGTCAAAACAAGAATAGATATATTTTTTGAGATTAAATCTATTCCTCTTATCTTTGCAATCGCATCAAAATTTGCGAACTTCAACGCACTTGTTCTTTTTCTTTTTAGAGTTAAAAAATGAATCAAGATAATCAGGGGAATGATTACCAAAAGGACAAGATATCCTGGCTTTGTAAAACTAAAAGATATCATATTAATTTTCTCCTCTTTGTTCTTTCTTTCAAGAACGTTGCAAGACTTGAAATAAACGGCTTGTCTGTCGTCAATTCGAGAAGGTCCATATTATTTTTTGAACAAGCTTCGTGAAGAAATTTTTCTTTTTGCAGCATTTGCTGTTCGTAAATTTTTTTTGCAATTGCCGGATTGACTAACATTTGCTGTCCGGTTTTCGGGTCTTCGATTACCATTTCTTCTGAAAAGTCCGGAAGAGTTTTATCTATCGGATCTTTTATTGACAAAAGAAGAGTTTCAAATTTTTTTGCGATAGGCAGCAAACTGGATTTGGCTTCTTCGTCAAAAGACGTAAAGTCGGATATGACTACCACTGATTCTGTTGATCTTGGGAAGTAATCGAATGCAAAATCGAATGCAATTTTCAAGTTTGACGAACCGAAATAATTCTCTGCGTTTGTAATATCGTCTAAGAACTGGCCGAAATGTTTTTCTCCTCTTGAAGGGCGCACGTATTTTACGACTTTTTCGTTGAAATAAAGAAATCCTGCTTTGTCTCCGCCGCTTGACACCATGTGCGCTAGAGCGCCGGTTACTTCTGCAGAATATTCACATTTTAGCTTTGCTGTTGAACCTGACACCATGTTTTCTCCAATGTCTATGAGAAACATTATTTTCAAATCTTTTTCCTCCTTGAATTGTTTTGCGAGCAGTTTGTTTGCTCTCTTGCTTGCTTTCCAGTCTATCATCCCCGCGTCGTCGTCGGCTGTAAAATTTCTGTAAGTTTCAAATTCAAGCCCTTTTCCTCTTATGATTAGCTTGTATATTTTTTGTTTCTTTTCGAATTGTTTTAGAATTGCCTGCAGCTGGGATATGCTTGAAGCAATGTCGGCGTTTAGTCTTCTTTTTTCTGGAATCATTTTCTCTTTTAACAATCAGAAGAATAAAATCCCATATAAATATGTTGCTAATTTTTTATCTTGGGCTGGCGAGTTTTGCTTTTCCTGGAAGAGAAAATTTCTTGTTCTCGAACCACCAGCCGAGGACAAACAGCCCGAGAATAATTGTAAACACGATTGGTGTTCCCCAAGTTATTCCCTGCAAATTGACAGAGGCTGCGTAAATTGAAGCAATAAATGCGGCAATTATTATTAAGACTAAAGGAGCTTTTAGAACGTACGGGAGCCATCTCTTTTTTTCCATGTATAAATTAATTAAAGTTTATTTATAAATCTTTCCTCTGAAATCTCTTTGGAATCCAGAAGATAATTATCTTGAATTCGTATTGTATCTCAGGGTTCCGTTGTCTGTTGAGATGTTGAATAAAACTAATCCTTCTTCTGTATATTTTTTTGTTGTTCTGCCCTCTTGAATTTTGACAGTTGTTTTATCGTTGTTTTTATTGTAATCTGTGAGTATATTGAATTTATTTTTTGCAGAAATATTCTGCTTTATTGATTTTTTATTATTTGAAGACTCAAATGAATTTTGTTTAAGAGAGATAATCTTTTCGCCGTTGTAAGTTAAATCGACGATTTTTGTCCATACAGAATTTTTGCTTTTTTTGTATTTTAAATTTATATTTAATATGTTGCCGCTATCGTCTTCTAATGTGCAGGTTTTTGATTTTTTTAAAAGATAGAATGAAGAAGAGGAATCAACGCAAGTTACTTCAACGCCGCTGTCTTGGCTGTCTGTTCCAAGAATTTCAATGTCGTTAATTTCCAGGTTGTATTTTATGACTGCTTCGGGGGGAGTTATGTCTGTTACACACTTTCCTTCTGAACATCCAACAATGCAGTCGTTAATTAAAAAGGGATTAACCTCGGATGAACAGTAACTCTTTGACGTCGCTGGATTGATGCAATTGAATGATTTGTAGTTTTGATAAACGCCTTCTGATTGGCAGAATAAATCTCCGATTAATTTGTCTGTTCCGCAATCAGTGTTTGTGAAACAGGTTATTGGTTTGTTTTCGCAGTAACTTTCGTATGTTTCGGGGTTTATGCATATGTCTTCGGTTGATAAGTTTCCGTCGTCGCAATTGCTGTTTGCGTGGCAATTTAAGATTATCAAATTTTGAACATCAGAACCTGCGCCAACGCTTACTGACATAACTCCGACTGCGGAAAATAAAGATAAGAATATAGCAAAAAAGATGCAAGATATAAATTTCATATTGCTTCTCCCCAGAAGAAAATATTGCCACTGCTAAAATTGCCGATACATTGTTCTGGAACGTCTAATTTAAATTTAAGTTTCATCGCTTCCTCTGGTCCAAGTTCATTTCCAAGATAATATGCACCTTCTTTTCCGTCTTGAATTATTTCAGAGCCGTCGTAGAAGTCTCTTGTGAACATATCCATAGGTCCGATATTTACATATCCTTCTTCGTCTTTGCTACGGATTGATTCCCTCTTGGGTGTATACCCCGCAGCTTGCTGCGATAAAAATTAATAGTTCCTCTTCTTAGTTAGCGAATGGAAGTTAGGAAAGCTTGTCATTGCTC